>NZ_JAPKMY010000012.1:0-130396 GCF_026344175.1 Acinetobacter nematophilus | reverse complement strand
GGGGTATGATGAAAATGGAGAGCAAGTTGAAATTGATAGAACGGTTCAAACAGATTCAAATGGTCATTATGTTTATGAGTTAACACCAGCAGATGGCATTGCAACAGGTACCCAAGGTTCTACGGTAGATGTTGTTGCAAAAACCCATGATCGTAATGGAAATATGATTCAAGACCGTGATATTGAAACAGTTGATCCTGTGATCAAAAATGATCAGTCAACAGGCGTGACAAATGGTGATAACTCAATCATTGGTACCTCGGGTGATGATCTTATTGCAGGTGATACAGGTGGCTTAAAAACAAACTTTGTGGCAGGAAAGAACTATAATGTATCCATCGTTTTAGACTTGTCCGGAAGTATGTTGTTTAACATGGAAGGCTCTATTAAAAATGGTGCGAATGTTCCTGCAGGCGAAACGCGCCTTGAAATTGCCAAGAAAGGTTTAAAAGCCTTTATTCAACAGATGGTTGATCATGATGGTACGATTAATTTACAAATCGCATCTTTTTCAGCAAATAATGGTCTAGGAAACACCGTCAATAAAATCTATACCAATGTAAGTGTAGACAATATTGATCAAATCTTTGCAGATATTGGAACTGGGAAAAATGATGGGCTTCAAGCAGGAGGCGGAACTTATCCTGAAATAGGCTTTAATAAAGCTGTAAATTGGTTCAATGATGTGTCTGATGCTAACTTTGAAAATCAAACATATTATATTACGGATGGTGAGCCAAATAGTTCGCAAAGTACGCTAGATAGCGCCTTCCGTCCATTGGCAGATCAAAGTAAAGTCTTTGCTGTTGGTGTGAGTAGTGCTGTAAGTGATGCAACTGTGTCACGCTACGATAATACAGATGCAAATGGAAACAAGCTGCCTGGTGCTTGGAGTGGTTCAAATCATGGAGAAGCGAAAGCAATTGCTGATGCAGATAAACTGATTGCATATTTGATCGGCGGTTCAGAAAACTTTGTGCCTGCTGATGTTGGTAGCGATACCATTAAAGGTGGTGCAGGTGATGATATCTTGTTTGGTGACGCGATGAATACCAACTGGATTACATGGTCAGGTAGAGATCCTTTGATGCATCCACAATATTCAGGTTATTCAACACTGATTGCGTATTTAAAAGCAGAAGTTACAAGTGGAGCAGAACCAACCCAACAGCAAATTTATGATTTTGTGAAAGAGAATTATAAGAAATTTGCTGAAGCTGATGCGAATGACCCAGCCACTAAGGGTGGAAATGATACGATCTATGGTGGTGCCGGTGATGACATTATTATTGCAGGTGCAGGTAATGACATTATTTATGGCGGTTCTGGCAATGATATTATTTCTACAGGTCGTGGAAATGACACCATCATGTATGATGTGCTTGTCAATGCTGATGCAACTGGCGGCAATGGTACTGATGTTTGGGTGGATTACCAATCGAACGATAAAATTGAATTCAGTTCGGATTTCTTTGAGGGCTTACTTTCAGATAAAAGTAATATTGGAGAATTTATCAAAATCGAAGATGATGGTCGTGGTAATGCCGTACTCAAAGTAGATCGTGATGGTAGTTTAAATACCCAGCATGAATGGGCGGATATATTAATTATTGAAGCTAAGAGTAAAATAGATTTAATGGATATGATTGATCAGCAAATTGTGATCGGTTAAGTATTCTTGGCTTTGATAGATTAAAATCTAATTTTTTATAAATAAAAATGCTCCATTTGTGGGGCATTTTTATTTGACAGAATATATTGGAAAATCAATCTAAAATATTAAATCTCATTCATCCAGCAAAACCTCATCTCTATCAACCATTATGCGAAGAGTTGAAAAAATACAGATTTACTGTAAAGACGGATCAACAAAGCTATGTACTGAAGATCAAGTTGATTCTGTCTAGGATAAGTTGATTAACAACAAAAGCCCAAATAATTGATTCTAAAAATAGTCCACGCAATTAAGATAGAAGTGTTTTGATTTGACTTCCATCTTAATCTTATGATGAAAAAATCTGTTTTAATCTACTCCCTCTTAAAAAGAAAATAGATTAAACGCTGGGTTTAATGTGCTTCACCCCAATTCTTGCCTTGACCAACCTCAACCACCAACGGTACAGATAATGTCACAACTTTTTGCATCACATCTTTAATCTGTTCAGCCACTTGATCTGCCACAGCTTCATCGACCTCAAACACCAATTCATCGTGAACCTGTAAAAGAAGTTTTGCCTGATCTTTTGGTAGGATTTTATCCACTTCAATCATTGCCATTTTAATGATTTCTGCTGCTGAGCCTTGCAGTGGTGCATTAATTGCTGCACGTTCAGCGCCTTTGCGCACCATCATATTCCGTGCATCAATATCTGGTGTATATAAACGACGGCCTGTAATGGTCTCAACAAAGCCTTGCTCCAAAGCAACCTGGCGAGTACGTTGCATATACTCATAAATACCTGGATAACGGTGGAAATATTGTTTGATGTAATTTTGTGATTCTTCACGGGTAAAGCCCAATTGACGAATCAAGCCAAACTCAGACATACCATACAATAAGCCAAAGTTCACTGCTTTGGCTTGACGACGTTGATCTGAAGTGACCGCTTCGAGTTCGACACCTAGAACTTCTGAAGCAGTACGTCGGTGGACGTCCTGCCCATTTTTAAATGCATCGACTAAAGCCTCGTCTTGCGAGAAGTGCGCCATTAAACGTAATTCGATTTGAGAATAGTCAGCCGCCAATAGCACGCGACCTTTTGGTGCAATAAAGGCTTTACGAATTTGTCGTCCAATTTCCTCCCGCACTGGGATATTCTGTAAGTTCGGGTCTGTTGAGGATAAACGGCCCGTTGCAGTTAGCGCTTGATGATAGCTCGTATGTACTCTGTGGGTATCATTATTGGCTTGTTTGACTAAAGCTTCAGTATAAGTACTTCGCAGTTTGGTTAAACCACGATATTCAATAATCAGCTGTGTAATTGGATGATCAATTTTTTCCAAGACAGCTTCAGAGGTACTGTATTGTCCTGTTGCTGTTTTCTTGCCACCTTTTAAACCTAATTTTTCAAATAAGACTTCACCCACTTGTTTTGGCGAACCAACATTAAAAGATTCACCAGCGATCTCAATAATTTGATTTTCAAGGTTTTGAATTGTATTGGCGAAATCAACACTGAGTTGATCCAAAAATTTTAAATCTAGCTCAATACCATTTTCTTCCATACTGGTCAGAACGCTAGCAACAGGCATTTCAATATTGTGTAAAATTTCGCTGAGCTCAGGGATTTCTTTGAGTTTTCGTTCTAATACTTCATAAAGGCGATAAGTGACATGCGCATCTTCTGCTGCGTAATGACCTGCAGTTTCAATATCAATTTGATTAAAGGTTTTTTGCTTCGCCCCCTTACCCGCAACCTGTTCAAAGGTTGTAGTTAAATGACTCAGATAAACACGAGCAACATCATCCATACCATGACGAGTTGCTACTGAGTTCAACACATAAGATGCCAACATGGTGTCAAAGAACCAACCTTGTAGATGAATCCCATGGTTTTCAAAAATATGCGCATCGTATTTTAAATGATGCCCAATTTTTTCAATATTTGGATCTTCTAAAATAGGTTTAATTTGTTGAATGATTGTTTCGCGATTGAGTTGCTCTGGTGCATCTTCATAATCATGTGCTAGAGGGATGTAATAGGCATCATGCGCATCAAATGCAAGCGAGAAACCGACCATTTCAGCAACACGATAATCCAAACTTGTGGTTTCTGTATCAATTGCAAAGCGTTTTGCCGTACTTAAACGCTGGAATACTTTGTCCCAAACATCTTGACTCAATACAGTGTGATAGGTTGCTTCACCTAAACGGTCATCGACACTTGAACTTGTGGCTTGATCGGTGATTTCACTTTCAACAGCTTGTTCAGTTTTGATGGCACTTTGTGCAGTTTGTTTATAGGTTGAACTATTGGGATTGTTGGGATGGTCTAAAGACTGTAATTGGTTACGGAACTCAAGCTCTGTATATAAGTTGCGCAATGCTTCGACATCAGGATCGCAAAGTTTTAAGTCCTCATAGCTGATGTTTAAATCAAGGTCAATGATGATGCTGGCAAGTTGATGATCAAGTGTAATCCCATCAACATTGTCTTTTAGGCTTTGTCCAACTTTACCCTTGATATTGTCCACATTTTTTAAAATGCCATCGATTGAACCATATTCATTTAAAAGCTTGGCGGCAGTTTTTGCACCTACCCCAGGAACCCCACGAATACCATCAGATGCGTCTCCCATTAAGGTTAAATAATCAATAATCTGGTCTGGACGTACTCCAAATTTTTCAATGACACCCTCAACATCCATGGGTTTATCTTTGAAACTGTCTTCCAACGTCACTTTATCTGTGACCAACTGCGCCATATCTTTATCGCCAGTTGAAATCAAAACCTGATAGCCTTCTTTTTCAGCACGTTTGGCCAAGGTACCGATAATGTCATCAGCTTCAGCACCTGGAAGTGTATGTAATGGAATCCCTAAGGCACGAATCAACGCATGCAGATAAGGAATTTGTTGGGACAATTCTTCTGGCATACTTGGGCGATCACCTTTATAAATCGGTGAAAGCTGATGACGAAAAGTCGGTTCAGGTGTGTCGAAAATCACAGCCATATGGGTTGGTTGCACACGACGCATGAGCTTTTGGATTGCCGAGATTGCTCCACGAATCGCATTGGTCTGTAATCCCGTTGATGTTGTTAGAGGTGGGAGTGCATGAAAGGCACGAAATAAAAAGTATGACCCATCGACCAATACAAATGGTGGCATTGATATTTTCCTAATTCAAATTACCGCTTTATTGTACGTGATTTTTGTCTGTTGCGTAGTGGCAACCATCGTGCTTGTGTTACTGAATATCTGATGAATTAACAGAATCATGCTGGAATGCTGTTGTATGATCAGCATATTGAGGATAAAGAAAGTAAAAATATGCTGAAAGGGCAGAGTGAAATTCGCATTATCTGGTTGATGATGTTGATCATTGTTGCGGTAAGCGCATGGTTTTTGGAAGTACGGATATTGACCTACAGCTGTGGGTTAGCCTTTGTCATGAGTGTGATGCACTATGTCGATGCCATTCAAAATCCGATGCAAGATATTGCACGGCAGATGTCTTTTCCTTTGCAAAATACATCCAAAGTCCCTCTGTATATTTCTTCTGTTGTTTCCGTGGTTGGGCTAACCCTGCATTTAGGTTGGATGGTGGGACTTGGTTTAACTGCATGGATTTTCTTTTTTCTCAGATGGTTAAGACGCTTAGAACGTTATCTAACTCATGTTCAAACTCAGATACAGAGTTTGAAACTTTCTCAAGAGACATCCACACTGCCTTTAGTAAAATCTCCAGTTCAGCAGATAGAGATTCGATCTGATTCATCCACGAGTTTGATTGCTCAAATTCAAGATTGGATTTTTAAGGGCAATCCGGTATTGAAAGTTGCCATATTGGTATTGGTCATCGGCATAATCCTGTTACTACGTTTTGCAACAGAACATTGGCAATTGAGTCTGGTGGTTAAGCTCGCATCGGTTGCTTTATCGAGTATCGCAATCACTATATTGGGTCTGATGCTGCAAGGTAAAAATCGTAGTTTTGCATTGGCGCTTGAAGGTTTGGGTATTGCAGGATTATCACTCACCTTATTCTTTGCCTATTACACCCATGTAATTCCTGATATTTATATGGCAAGTCTTTGCTTTGTCGTGATTATGCTGATTACCCTCAATCTAAGCCTAAAGCAGCAAAGTGTTGAATTGGCACTTATGGCAATGTCAATTGCCTACATTGCACCATTTACCTTACCTGTACGAGATGCAACTACTGTCGAGCTTCTCACCTATTATTTGCTGATTAATATTGCAATTGCGGTAATGAGCACTTTAAGACCTTGGAAATATCTGAATCAAATTGGTTTTTTAGTCACGGCAATCGTTGCAAGTGTCTATGCAGTTGGTCATGGTGAGCTACAAGACAAACAGACACTTACAATTCTAATTTTTGCTCATACCGCTGTTTTTATCTGGTTGGGTTTCCGCTTTAGTCAACTGATTGCCAAACAAGATGTGGAACAATTTAAACTTAAACCGAGTTTAGATATTGCCTTGATTTTTGGTGCACCGATTGTCAGTTATCTTTTTTTATATTTACTCTATTTTCATCAAAGCATGGTATTGGCTGGTTTTAGTTTAGGTTTTGCAGTGCTTTTTGCGGAAATGTATCAATTCTCAAAACGTAATCAATCCATTTATTTGATTTCACAGAGTTATTTTAGTCTCGCCCTGATCTTCATGGCTTTGATTCCCCCTATTCTGTTGCATGGGCAGTGGAGCGTCGTGGGATGGGGACTCGAAGGGTTATGTATATGGGGGTATGCATTATATCGACACTCAGCAATTAGTCGTTATCTGGCAATGGGACTGCTGGTCGTTGCAGGGATAACAAGCCTATATTATTTATTTGAACTACCAAACTTCCCAAGCAAAATGTATTGGTGTTTATGTGTCAGTTATATTTTTGTAGTGCTATTGGGTAATAGTCGTGAGTCGTTCCGACAGCAACTGAATCCGCTGACTACACTGTTTTTGAGCTTATTGATGATTGCAGCAACCGCAATGTTGCTTATTCTACTCCTTGACTATTTTAATGGTGCTTACCGCTACATTTATACGATGCTGGTAGTCAGTATTTCTTATCTACTGATAAATGAGTTGATGCTGAAGTGCAAAGCACGATCAACATGGTTGATCCCCAAGTGGATTGGTACTTTTCCCATTTATGTTTTTGCACTGATTTTCTTATTGGATATGAGTCAAAAGGGTGTATTGGTGTGGCAAAGTGATATGGATCGCTGGGGAATGACGGTAGCAGGATTGATATTGACCATCCTATGGTTAAGACCCTTTCATGGTCTAGGCTTTATGAAAGAGTGGGGAAGTTTAGGCGTTTTAATCAGTTTAAGCTTAGCTAGCTTAACGTTAATTCCGCATACACCTTATATCAGTGTCGTGATATTTCCTTTATTGTTTTGTGGGTGGTGCTTTATTCAGAAAAGCGTGGATTGGAAAATCTTTTGGCAAACACGAACCAGTTTGGCGCTGATGCTGATATGGATCATCTGTTCGCAATTATTGTCTCAACAAGCTTTCCAAAGCTATTTATTGCCAATCTTGAATCCATTTGATTTGGTGAGTATTGCAATGTTAATGGGCTTTTTATGGATGCTCAACTTGCAACAGAAGCTAGCTCTACAACAGGGTACGGACCAAGGTATTCTGGCGGTATTGTCGGTTTTAAGCCTGCTTTGGTTAAGTAGTTATATTGTTCTGCGTGCCTTACATGTGTATTTTGCTACACCTTATAATCAATTAGGTTTATGGCAGGATGCAACAGCCCAGTTAAGTCTGACTTTACTTTGGGTAAGTCTAGCATTGATTAGTATGAGTTTTGCCAGTCGTAAACAATTACGTCCTTTATGGATCTTAGGTGGCAGTATTCTGGTCATTGTGACCTTGAAGCTGGTTTTACTAGACTTATCTCATATTGGTACATTGACTCGAGTCATATCGTTCTTGGGAGCAGGTTTCGTGATGTTGCTGATAGCCTATATTGCTCCGATTCCCGAAACCAGACGTTGAGTGTCTTAATCAAGTCTGAACAGTGTGCAGGTCGGGGAAACATTGAAACTGTACGGCTCGTTTAAGGTAAGTTTTGAGATGATTCTAGAGTGTGGCTAGACTTTATTGATTCTGGATCTTCTAGCGTTGCTTAGCAATAAATTGAAGACATTCGAGTTTATTGTAGGAGGCTTTGATTTTTAGCCTTTAAATCAAGTTGTTTAGGCGATGTCTCAGTTTTCAGAGATGGAAAGATGAGCATCATCTTTCCATGGGCGAAGGGAACATCCTCTATCCATGCTCAACAAGGCGACATTCATGTCACTTTGTAATCGTGATGTTAGCTAAAATGGGCAGATGGAAAAAAGCAAAGACCATTTTGTATAGAGTGAATCATAGTGATGGGGATCATTCAGGCTTTAGTCTTCTAGCAGAGGCTGGAGTTAGGTTTTTATCGAATTGCAGTTAAAATAAAAAGGCATCCACCATGATCGTGATGCCTTTTTATTTCAGTGAGTTCTGATTTAGATCAGAATAAGCTTAAAGAATTTCAATCGCGACAGCAGTTGCCTCACCACCACCAATACACAGTGCTGCAATGCCTTTTTTGCCGCCTGTACGTTTTAATGCATGGATCAGCGTCAAGATAATGCGTGAGCCTGTAGAGCCTACTGGATGCCCTAATGCACAAGCACCACCATGGATGTTGACTTTTTCAGCATCTAATTTGAACTCATCAATTGGACACATGGTGACCATTGCAAAAGCTTCATTGATTTCCCATAAATCGACCTCTTGAACATCCCATCCTGTCTTATTTAAAACTTTTTGGATCGCACCGACAGGGGCAATGGTAAATTCAGATGGATGCTGAGAGTTTGAAGCATAAGCCACAATTTTGGCTAAAGGTTGCAGCCCTTTCGCTGTTGCAACCTCTGTAGATGTCAACACTAAAGCAGATGCACCATCCGAAATGGAGCTGGCATTTGCTGCTGTGATGGTTCCATCTTTAGCAAATGCTGGGCGTAGGGTCGGAATTTTTTCGATATTGGCATTAAAGGGTTGTTCATCTTGATCAATGACGACATCTCCTTTACGGCCTGAAACAGTCACAGGTACAATTTCATCTTTAAACCAGCCTTCAGTAATGGCTTTTTGAGCACGTTGTAAAGAACGAATGGCGAAGTCATCCATTTGTTGACGACTATATCCTTTGCTGTTTGCCATATCTTGGGCAAAAGATCCCATTAAGCGACCAGTTTCAGCATCTTCAAGTCCATCAAAGAACATATGATCTTTAACTTCACCATGTCCCATACGATATCCACCACGGGCTTTCGGCAGTAGATAGGGTGCGTTGGTCATCGACTCCATGCCCCCCGCAACAACAATCTCGGCAGAACCTGCCTTAATCGCATCAGCGGCTTGCATAACAGCTTTCATGCCTGAACCACAAAGTTTATTGATGGTGACGGCACCTGTTGAATCAGGTAAGCCAGCTTTACGCATCGCTTGACGGGCAGGACCTTGTTTCAAACCAGCAGGGAGTACACAGCCCATAATGACTTCTTCTACATCATTGGGTTGTAAACCAGCGCGCGCAATAGCTTCTTTAATGGTTACAGCACCTAATTCAGGAGCACTGGCATTGGCCAGGCTACCTTGAAACCCACCCATTGCAGTCCGTGCACCATTGACGATTACGATGTCAGTCATTGTTCTGATCTCCACATGTTTCTTGTTAAATATATCCAAAACTTAAGCAGTATATAAAAAACAGCACAAGAATAAATGTCGAATGTGCAATATATGTAGACGCTAGAGAACAGTTTTTAACATTTTTCAGTGGTTTCCTTATTTAATGTTGCCATTCGTCCGATTTTATAGCGGGTATTATTGTCAAAATTATGATGTCCGCAATAGTAGAAACTGCCTGGTGAACCACGGGGTAGCCCCGTATCGCCTTGAAGTGTTATGACATCGCGACTGCTGGCACTCCCAATCCAAGTTAAGCTTCCATAGTTAATTTTTTTTTCAGTTTTAAGGAGTATGAGTTCGCCATCATCAATCTGCTTATTTTTATTACGGTCTGTAAAAATAATCATGCCCTTATGCCATTTGTTTTTTTCACATTGGACAAAACTTTCCGACGAACATATAACAACTGTTGTTCGGCGTGCCAATGCTTGACTTCTTGCATAAGAAATATGCTGTTGAATCATGGGATGAATCGATCGAAATTCTTGCTTTTGCATCCAATCATGATAGAAAGGCAGACTGATTAAGCAAATTATTGCAACAATAACAATTATGCTAATAAGCTCAAACAAAGAAAAACCTTGTCCTTTACAATAAAAATACATGTTTTAATCTTCTGTTAAGTATTGTTTTTTATTTGAAAAATAATGACTTTTCTATTAAATTTTATTGAAACGCTTTTGTAGTAAAATATTTATTACTATCACTTTCTTTTACTGCTAAAATACAGGTAGTAAAAAGATAAGCGATTCACGAAAAAAAATTGAGTAGAAAGTTACCGAATTACAACGGAAATTGTAAGTAATTTTGTCAATAATTTACTTGATTAAAGTTATCAAGCACTTGGAAAAAGCCTCAAGTGTTTGTATGATTCAACGTGAGTAGCTTAAAAATAATACTGGGGTATTAAAATTTATCTCAGGGTAGCCAATAAATTTTAGGCTAGGCTTGAACAACAATTGTTATCTCTGGAGGATATCCATGAAATTGAGTCGTATCGCACTTGCTATGCTTGTTGCTGCTCCACTCGCTGCTGCTAATGCTGGTGTAACTGTTACACCATTAATGCTTGGTTACACTTTCCAAGACTCTCAACACAACAACGGCGGTGACAAAGGCGAGTTAACTAACGGTCCTGAGTTACAAGACGATTTATTCGTTGGTGCTGCGCTTGGTGTTGAACTTACTCCATGGTTAGGTTTCGAAGCTGAATATAACCAAGTTAAAGGTGATCTTGACGGTACTGGCGTTGCTGGTTCTGAATACAAGCAAACTCAAATCAACGGTAACTTCTATGCTACTTCTGATTTGATCACTAAAAACTATGACAGCAAAATCAAACCATACGTATTGTTAGGTGCTGGTCATTACAAGTACAAACTTGATGACATGTCTTACCACAACAACGAAGAAGGTACTTTAGGTAACGCTGGTGTTGGTGCTTTCTGGCGCTTAAACGATGCTTTATCTCTTCGTACTGAAGCTCGTGGTACTTATAACTTTGACGAAAAATTCTGGAACTATACTGCTCTTGCAGGTCTTAACGTAGTTCTTGGTGGTCACTTGAAACCTGCTGCTCCTGTAGTAGAAGTTGCTCCAGTGGTTCCAGTTGCTCCAACTCCAGTAGAACCAGCTCCACAAGTTCTTACTGAAGACTTGAACATGGAACTTCGTGTGTTCTTTGATACAAACAAATCAAACATCAAAGATCAGTATAAACCAGAAGTTGCTAAAGTAGCTGATGCGTTGAATACATTCCCGAATGCGACTGCGCGTATTGAAGGTCACACAGATAACACTGGTCCACGTAAGTTAAACGAACGCTTATCTTTAGCTCGTGCTAACTCTGTTAAATCAGCGCTTGTAAGCGAGTACAACATCGATGCATCTCGTTTGTCTACTCAAGGTTTCGCTTGGGATCAACCGATTGCTGACAACAAAACTAAAGAAGGTCGTGCTATGAACCGTCGTGTATTCGCGACAATCACTGGTAGCCGTACTGTAACTAAATAATTGATTATTTAGTTAAAAAAAGGCGACTCAATTGAGTCGCTTTTTTTATTGGAAATACATATAATTGGTTATTATCTAAATAAAACTGAAGCAAAAATTAATAATTATAGGTTAATCATGAAATACGTGATTTTAGGATTGATGCTGCTGAGTTTAACTGCTTGTACATCTACGTCCATAAACCACAATAGTGGCTCCATCCAAAAACAATATCCAAACGAAGTGAAGTCTTTGAAACATGGACTTTCGATATATTTTCAACCGAAATCAACTGAAGTCGATCCACAATATCGCTCGACTTTATCTGTTGCAGCGCAGTTATTGCAAACCAATAAAAATTTTGTTCTCAACATTGAAGGGCATACAGACAGCTCGGGATCATTGGCTGCAAATAATAAAGTCTCTTTGACACGAGCAAATATCGTCAAAGATTATTTGGTGAATGAATATAAAGTTAATCCAGAGCAGTTGATTACTGTGGGTTTGGGTCCAACAAAACCAATCGCAGATAATAAGACTGCGGAAGGTAAAGCAAAAAATAGACGTGTTAATGTTATTTTAAAAATTAAGTAAATTGACTATAGAACTCAATTTTTCCCTACACAGGTTATAATAGTGCACTCAGATTTTTAACTGTTTGGATCGTGAATGAGTGTACAACTTCCTGATGAATTACTGGATTTAGAAGCCAATGGCGGTATTTTTGCGGTTTGGATGCTGTTGCAGAATTATTCTATCCATGTTGATATTCAAACACTTGTTCAGTGCTGCAAATATGATCCTGACGATGGAACATTTACCATCAGTTTGGCTGTTGGACTCAGAAAATTAGGTTTTGATGTTGTGTTTCATACAGCTGAAGACCCCGATATTCATATAAAAGAAATTGAGCATTATACAGAGGCAATTCGTTTGGGGATGACTATTGAGCAGCCCTTAACGTATCAAGACATTCAGACAAGCTTCGAAAGTGGCTATTCCATACTGGTCTACTATGACACCTTAGAGGGAGTGGGCAATCACTCCTTGGTCTATTCAATCGATGATCAGGAAATATGTTTTTATGACAGCTTTGATCCGATGGAGAAACATATTTTTGAGCAACAATGTCAGGCGGAAGGGATTTGCCAACAGGCAATCGTCATTCGTAAATATTGTCCTGTGATTCGATACAGTTAACTTCTCTAGTCAATCCTTTGAAAAAACCAAACACCAGAATATCATTTCCATGCCTCCGTATCTTTAATCAAATCCGTAGCACGCAAAAATAAAGGGGTTGGTGATAAAAATGCTTGCACTGCCACTCCTTGGAGTCAAAGTTTAACTCTCTTTGTATGGGGGATGTCTTACTTTTCAGGGATGAAAAGATGAGAGAACGCATCTGTTGAAAGAGGGATACATCCTGTAGCCCTATTCAATAGGGTGACAACCATGTTGCCTCATGCTGGCAAAAACATCGATGAATCAAAAATACACAAAAACTTGATGTTGCAGAGTTTTAAAAGTTCAAACAAAAAGCTTAAATTCTACTAAGGATGAATCATCTGTATCGGTATTCAAGTGGTTTGGCTATAAATCGATGATCTATTCTCTCTGCAAATCGGGATTCACAGAGAGGAAGCGATAAAATACAATTAAGATCTAGCCTTTGATACACAATACTTGTTTGAGGGTATGCACGACTTCAATCAAATCGCTTTGATTGGCCATAACTTGATGAATATCCTTATAAGCACCAGGGATTTCATCTACTACACCTTTATCTTTACGGCACTCAACACCAGCGGTTTGTGCAATTAAATCTTGTTGGTTAAACAAGTGTTTGGCTCTGGTTCGACTCATTTTTCGTCCTGCGCCGTGTGAACATGAGCAGAATGAATCGGGATTGCCTTTGCCTTTAACAATAAAGGATTGTGCACCCATTGAACCCGGGATAATCCCATATTCATCAAGTCCTGCACGGATTGCACCTTTACGGGTAACAAAGACTTCTTCACCAAAGTGAAGTTCTTTTTGCACATAATTGTGATGGCAATTAATCGCTTCTTTGGTCATCTGAAAGCTGGGGAGTAATGGGCGAATGGCTTCCAGAATTAAACGCATCATTTCACGTCGATTTTCAAAAGCATATTCTTGTGCCCATTCAACGGCTTCAACATAATCATCAAAGTTACTTGAACCTTCTGCGAAGTAGCTCAGGTCTTTATCAGGCACATGACCAAAACGGCTTTGCGCTTCTTTTTTAGCACGTTCAATAAAATACGTACCAATTACATTGCCCAAACCACGACTGCCTGAATGTAACATGACCCAAACATCATCATTTTCGTCAAGACAGAGCTCAATAAAGTGATTTCCACCACCTAAAGTTCCCAGTTGTTTTTGCCATGTGACATCAAAACTGCGCAACATACGTTTCAATGCCGGATGTTTGTCAGTAATTAACTTAAGTTTTTTGTCTAAAGGAGAAAGTGTTGATGCTTTGGCTTTAATCTGCTTGTGTATTTCAAAGCCAACAGGAACTTTTCTTTCAATTGCATTACGCAGACTACTCAAGTTGTCAGGAAGTTGAGCGGCTTTTAGACTTAATCTTAAAGCATTCATTCCACAGCCAATATCCACACCCACTGCCGCAGGGATGATGGCATTTTTGGTCGGAATCACACTGCCTACCGTAGCTCCTTTACCTAAATGTACATCCGGCATGACGGCAATATGTGAGTGAATAAATTGCAGCTGTGACATTTTCCTCAGTTGTGTCAGGCTTTCTTCATCCACATCCGTGGTATAAATTTTTACAGGAACGCCATATTCAGCTTTGGCGTTTAAAATCATTTGTATGCCCATTTTTTCATTCTCTAAGCAAATTTTTTTATTGTCCGAAAGTTTTAAATTGAGATTACCCATCCATGATTTGGATTCTATAGGCAATAAAAAACCTAGCGAATGCTAGGTTTGAAACTGACATTCGGACACTTTGACTAAATCAGTGTCCGTGAGTAGACGACTGCTTAATCTTAATTCAATGTTTTCTCAAGTTGTTGCATGTCATACTCCTGTTTATTTTTGATTCGCAAATCAAAGACCAAAATTCTGTTTGGATATCATCCAATGGGCGCTATTCTATAAATAAAAAAAACTTTGTCAATCCATCCCGCCAATTTTTTATATTAAACAGGATTATTCAAGTTAAAAAATAATAAAGCAGCTAAAAAAGCTGCTTTACTTGGATAGCATAATTTATTCTTTTTCCACTGAAATTGGGCTCACATCCATTTTGTCATAAGGTACAAATTTAGTGTTGTGTTTCCACTTATAACCCAACCAAATCACGAGAAACAGGGGAATGCTGATATAAGTAGACAGCACGCTCATCCATTTACCTGCAAGGATAGCTTCAGAATTTTGTCCAAGAATAATAATCGCACAGAGAATAAACGCAAACCAAGGACCAAATGGGAAGAATTTTGCTCGATATGCTAAATCCTCCAGTTTATGACCTTGCGCCAAATAGCCTTTACGGAAGCGATAATGAGAAACTGCAATACCCAACCATACAATAAAACCACACATCCCTGACATATTTAACAACCAGGTAAATACAACACTTTCACCAATAAATGTGGTCAAGAAACACAGTGCGGCGATTGCTGTAGTGGCATACAGTGCATTCATTGGCACGCCACGGAGATCGAGTTTAGCAAAAATCCGTGGTGCTTTTCCTTCACGTGCCATGTCAAATAGCATACGTGTTGATGAATACATGCCCGAATTACCTGCTGACATAATGGCAGTTAAAATCACCGCATTCATTAAACCTGCTGCAAAAGCTAAACCTGCTTTTTCATACAGTAAGGTAAAGGGAGAAAGGGTAATATTACCATCACCTTCAGCAGCAAGCGCAAGGTTTGGATCTGTATATGCCACCAATGTACCAATGATAAAAATACACAGGATATAGAATAACAGTATCCGCCAAAAGATCTGTTTGATTGCGATCGGAATGGTTTTCTTTGGATCTTTAGATTCGCCTGCAGCAACGCCGACCATTTCAGTGCCCTGAAATGAGAATCCTGCAATCATGGCAACACCTACCAAGGCTTGGAATCCGCCCACAAAAGGCGCATCACCAATGGTCCAGTTTTTTGTAATCGAATCTGTTGGATCTAACATGATTTTACCAATCATGAATAAACCAATCACAATAAAGAACAGGATGGCAATGACTTTGACTAAAGAGAATAAGAATTCACTTTCACCAAAGCCTTTGACTGTTAATGCATTGATAAAGAAAATAATGGCGAGAAAGATTGCACTCCACCAGAAACCAGGAATATCTGGAAACCAAAACTTCATAATGAACTGAACGGCAACCAATTCAAAAGCAACAGTAATTGCCCAGTTATACCAATAGTTCCAACCGAGGGCGAATCCAAAACCTTCTTCTACATATTTATTACCATAAGTAAAAAATGCACCTGAAGTTGGATTGTGGGTTGCCAGCTCACCTAAACTGGTCATTAAGAAATAAATCATAAGACCAATCAGTACATAGGCAAGTAGTGCGCCACCTGGACCTGCTGTGGCAATGGTTTGACCAGAAGCAAGAAATAATCCTGTACCGATAGAACCGCCAATCGCGATCATGTTTAAATGTCGTGCTCCAAGCTTACGCTGGAGTTGAGGATGATCTGTTTCGCTCATCGTTATTCCTTACTGCTTTTTTGAGTATTGGCAAACAGCACTTTAAAGCCCTGTTGATCAGCTTTCGTGATGCATTGACCAAAGCTCTGCTCAATGAGTAATGGGTAATTTAGGAAGCGGTTCGCCACAATCCATAATTCACCGCCTGATTTTAAATGTCGTCTTGCAGTTCTGCATAGTGTTTCACTGGCATTGTAGTCGGTTTGAATACCTTGGTGAAATGGTGGATTGCTGACGATGGCATGTAAAAACAATGGCGCATCTTCAATTCCAGTGACTGCTTTTATTTCAAGTTGCTCTAAAGGTAAATCATTTTTTTCAAACGTCATTTGTGTTGAAGCCAAAGCAAAGGCATCAACATCCAAAGCAAAAATACGATTTTTAGGATTGAGTTTAGACAGAAATGCGCTGATGACACCCGCACCGCATCCAAAGTCCGCAATTTTTCCTGAAGTGACGTGTTTCAAATAAGGCAATAGTACAGCAGTTCCGATATCTAAGCGATTTTGACTGAATACACCTGGTAGGGCACAAATGCGAAGATCACCTGAAGGCGTACTGACATTGTATTCTTGTGCCCATTGTGCAAGCGGCTTTGGCGTCACGGTTTTATCGGTAGTTAACTGCCACATTTGGCAATGACGTGCACTGTCTAATTTAATGGTTTGTCCATAAGGCAATAATTGTTTTGCAGCACGTTCAACACCGCCTTTCTTTTCTCCAACCAGAAAGATTGCAGCACCAATTGCTAAACGGGCAACCAGCTGATGCAACACATAATTGAGTAATTCTTTGGATTTTGGGACAAAAACGATGGCTTGATCAAATTCAGCCTCTGCCAAGTCTGTTCCAAAGTGCACATTGGCTTGTTGGTTTTGGAAGTATTGGAACTCATTATAATTCCAAGTCCAAACACTTGCCTCGATGTCATGAGCTAAATTTGAAAGTAGATCATCCGTTGGTGCATTGACCAATAAAACACGTCCAGAGAGATAGTCATGCTGTCGAATGACAACTTCACTTCTTGGCTCCATATTCACCATCCATCATTAAAATTGAACAATAATGCCCAGTCTAGGCTGGGCATTATAAAGAATTGATCCGTTATTTTTTAGTTTCAGGCAAAACTAAATTTAAAATTAAAGCAGCAAGTCCGCCTGTCGCTACACCAGAACTAAAGATATTGCGTGGTAATTCTGGTAAATGTTCCAGAATTTGAGGAACTTGGGCAACACCTAAACCGAGTGCTAAAGAAATTGCAATAATCAACAAGGCACGACGGTCAAGTTGAATTCCCGATAAAATGTTAATTCCCGATGCTGCTACAGCACCAAACATCACCATGACTGCACCACCCAGAACGGCTTGAGGGACGGCTTGAATGATTCCGGCAACTGCAGGAAAAAGTCCGAGAATGACGAGCATGATGGCAATCCAAATACCAACAAAACGGCTCGCCACACCTGTCAACTGAATCACACCATTATTTTGGGCAAAAACAGAACTTGGAAAGGTATTGAACAGCCCTGCAAGAAATGAGTTTGCACCATTGACCAATACACCACCTTTGATTCGCTCCATCCAAACAGGACCATCAACAGGTTGGTTTGAGATTTTTGAGGTCGCAGTGACATCACCAATCGCTTCTAAAGAGGTCACGAGGTAGATGAATGCCATTGGAATAAACAAGCTCCAAGAGAAGCTGATTCCAAAATGCATTGGTGTTGGGATTTGAATTAATGGAGCATCTTTCAAGCCTGAAAAGTTTAAATGGCCCATAAAGCCTGCAACAATATATCCAATCACCAAAGCGATCAGGATGGCAGAACTCTTGACCCAAACTACTTTAAATCGGTTGAGCAAAATAATAATCGCCAATACTGTACATGACATGATCAGATTATCTTTACTTGCAAAAGTGTGGCTGTCCATTGCTTGATAGCCACCGCCCATGCTGATGAGACCTTCTTTAATTAAGGTCAGTCCAATCAACAATACTACGATTCCTGTCACCAATGGGGTGATCAGTTTTTTTACCCAAGGTAAAATACGTGATACGCCCATTTCAATAAATGAACCGGCAATCACCACACCAAAAATAGACGCCATGACTGCTTCAACAGGCGTACCTGCTGCGACCATTGCTGAGCCAATCCCAATCATCGGTCCAATAAAGTTAAAACTTGTACCCTGAACGATCAATAAACCTGCACCAAAAGGTCCAATTTTTTTACACTGTAAAAAGGTGGCTACCCCTGAAATCACCAAAGACATCGATAAAATCATATTGGTATCTTGTGGTGAAACTCCCAAGGCCAAACAAATGAGCAATCCCGGTGTCACAATAGGAACGATAATTGCCAATAGGTGTTGTAATGCCGCAAAAAAAGCGATCAGTGGTTTTGGTCGATCGTTTAAACCATAAATCAGATCAATTTGACCCTGTTTTTGATCGGGAGAGGTATGAGAATCAGACATGGTGACAGTATGAGGAAGCTGCGAGATGGCGCTATTCTAATCGCTTTACACACTATTACAAAATAAAAAGCCTGCAGTTGTGAAAAAAACTTGTAACTGTCAATAAACTGTCACTACTAAAAGTTATCTTTTTTCTGTATAATTTGCCCTCAAATTTAAAGCGTATCGAATTTACATGTCTGATATTAAAACTCTCCGTAATATTGCCATCATCGCGCACGTCGACCATGGTAAAACGACTCTAGTAGATAAACTTTTACAACAATCAGGTGCACTCGGTGACCGCGCGGGTGAGATTGAGCGTGTTATGGATTCGAATGCGCTTGAGTCTGAACGTGGTATTACCATTCTTGCAAAAAACACTGCAATCAAATGGTTAGACAAACGTACAAACACTGAATACCGCATTAACATCGTCGACACCCCGGGACATGCTGACTTCGGTGGTGAAGTTGAACGTGTAATGTCTATGGTTGACTGTGTACTTCTTTTGGTTGATTCACAAGAAGGTCCAATGCCTCAAACTCGCTTTGTAACTCAAAAAGCGTTTGCGCGTGGTTTGAAGCCAATCGTGATCATCAACAAAGTAGATAAGCCAAGCGCTCGTCCAGACTGGGTGATCGACCAAGTATTCGATTTGTTTGATAACTTAGGCGGTAGCGACGAACAATTAGACTTCCCAGTGGTTTATGCTTCTGGTCTTCGTGGTGTTGCTGGTCCATCTCCAGAAGAACTTGCTGAAGATATGACCCCGTTGTTCGAAACAATCGTAGATATTGTTGAACCACCTTCAGTGGATGTTGATGGTCCATTCCAAATGCAGATTTCTTCACTTGACTATAATAGTTTTGTGGGTGTAATCGGTGTGGGTCGTATTCAACGTGGTTCAGTAAAAACCAATACACCAGTGACTGTGATCGATAAAGATGGCAAGACACGTAATGGTCGTATCTTAAAGATTATGGGTTACCATGGTCTTGAGCGTGTAGATGTAGATTCAGCTCAAGCAGGTGATATCGTATGTATCACTGGTTTGGATGCATTAAATATTTCTGACACGATCTGTGATCCTAAAAATGTTGAAGCATTACCTGCATTGTCTGTAGATGAACCTACTGTTTCGATGACTTTCCAAGTAAACAACTCACCGTTTGCGGGTAAAGAAGGTAAATTTGTTACTTCACGTAATATCCGTGAACGTTTAGATCGTGAGTTGATTCATAACGTTGCATTGCGTGTTGAAGATACTGACAGTCCAGACCGCTTTAAAGTATCTGGTCGTGGTGAACTTCATCTTTCAGTATTGATTGAAACAATGCGTCGTGAAGGCTTCGAGATGGGAGTTTCTCGTCCGCAAGTGATCATGAAAGAAGTTGATGGCGAAATGCAAGAGCCATACGAGAACGTAACATTTGATGTTGAAGAACAGCATCAAGGTTCTGTTATGGAGCAAATGGGTAACCGTAAAGGTGAGTTGACCAATATGGAAGTTGACGGCAAAGGTCGTATCCGTATTGAAGCAACTGTTCCATCTCGTGGTTTGATTGGTTTCCGTTCTGAATTCTTAACCATTACTTCCGGTACTGGTATCATGACTTCAAGCTTCTCGCATTATGGTCCTGCGAAACAGGGTGCAGTTGCGAAACGTCAAAATGGTGTGTTGATCTCTATGGTTAACGGTACTTGCTTAGCGTTTGCATTGTTCACTTTACAAGACCGTGGTCGTCTGTTTGCTGAACCACAGTTAGAAGTGTATGAGGGTATGATCGTAGGTATGAACTCTCGTTCAGACGACATGACTGTGAACCCAACTAAAGCGAAACAGTTAACTAACATGCGTGCATCTGGTACAGATGAAGCATTAACGTTGACACCTGCTATTAAATTCACGCTTGAACAAGCATTAGAATTTATTGAGGATGATGAATTGGTTGAAGTTACACCTAAATCTGTTCGTATTCGTAAAAAATTCTTAACTGAAAATGAACGTAAACGTGCTTCTCGTGGCTAAGTGTTTTAACTAGGAATAATTTCATTTCTAGAAAAAAAACCGCAATTTTTTAATAAATTGCGGTTTTTTTATATAAATGTAAAAGGCTTTTGGTTTTTAACAAAAAACGAGTAAATTAAGCGGAAATGTACATGGAAACATAATGTATACTTCGTCACATAAAAAATACCTAAAATTGGCTTGGAGTTAAAATATGAGTATTCTTTCAGAATTCAGAGAGTTCGCCATTAAAGGCAACATGATGGATATGGCAATTGGTGTCATCATCGGTGGGGCATTTGGTAAAATTATTGACTCATTGGTCAAAGACGTGATCATGCCATTGATCTCTGTGATCACAGGGGGCGGTGTAGATTTCACACAAAAATTTATTGTATTGGGGGACAATCCGAATAATTTAACTTCATTGGATGCTTTACAAAAAGCAGGTGTGAATGTTTTAACCTATGGTAACTTCATCACGATCTTCTTAAACTTCCTGATTTTGGCTTGGGTTGTATTTCTGTTGGTTAAATTCCTTAATAAAATCCGTAAACCTGCTGAAGCTGCACCTGCTGCAACACCTGAAGATATTGAATTACTCCGTGAAATTCGTGATGAGTTGAAGAAGCGTCCACAAGCTTAATACATTTGATTGAATATGCAGGATTACATATTTTTAAGTTATTTTTAGAAATATAAAATAGTTGTAAAAATGCGAATTGAAACGGTACGATAAAGTACCGTTTTTTATGCACGACCATAAAAAGGATGACCGTAATAGTGAATAAAAGCATAGGGATAGTGATCATACTCATGGCTTTATCCGCTTGTTCTGAACACCCGAAAGAGCAGCTTGCAGTAGAAAATGCTCAGGCTGAACGTGCAGATCAAGCGCAGCCTGCAAGTGGTTTGACATTCAGTGACATGCCAAATGAACAGACCACGTATGCCACCATTGAAACAGATTCAACAGACGAAAATGAAGCACTGTTACTTGCTTTGGAAACACGTTTATTAAAAGAAAACTTTGAGTTTATCGAAAAAGACAGTGGATCGTCATGGTCTGAAAATGACTGTACGCTCAATAAAATCATTCAAGTTAAAGGCGAAGGAATTCGCTCATATAAAGCAATCAGCAAAGAAAAATTAGGGGATGAGCAGCAATATCGCCCGGATTTCATCTTATTGGTATTTAGTTTCAAGGATGAATCAACTGCAGTGCAAAGCTTTAAAATGCTCGAATCAGCAGTCAATTCGGCAGGTGGTTATTGCAATGGTAAATCGCCTGAAAATATTGTTAGAAATGGCAATGAAATTTTTTACTTTACCACTAGAGCAGAGATGTTTAGGACGTATATTGATGATTATGCAAAATTTATCCATGAATTTAAACCTGAATGAAGTGATTCAAATAGATAATAGCGTTTAAATTCATGAGAACAACTCAGACTTTTATTTTTTGGCGAGTTTTCTCATCCATGGATGCCAAGTTAAAGTTGATGAAAAGTTTATTCAGTTGTTCAGCTCAGAAATACGCCCTCAAGTGATCTCGATATGTGAACAGTATGATTCTAATGATCAGATTCAAGGGGGGTGTTTTAGTCGCTATGCATTTGGTTTATATACCTTTATTGGAATAAAACAATAGATTTGGAATATTGAACTTTGACGATGCCAAGTATTCTTCTATGGATGAAGTTTCAGATATTGAATTGCAAACGGGTCAAGATATAAAAATGAAATGGCCAAATCGTTTTAAAAACAGAAAAAATGACTCAGACAGACCCTTTGCAAACCAAAGTTCAGATTTTGAAAACTTTATTTATTTGTAAAACTCTCAAAGTGCATTTCTAATTAAAGATATTGAGAATGTAGCCAGTTCAATGTCATGGTCACAAACGATGGGAAGTGCGCGTTCGCAATTTAAGAAGATTCATTGTCATATTCAGGATTATCATCACTATAAAGGTGATGAAGAACCATCACCATCTTATCAAGCATTACCTGAACGCTTTAAAGCGCTTGTGATTGATCAACCTTTGCATTTGACAATAAATTCTGCTGAAGACATTTCTAAGTCATTAGAGCGAAATGACGATTCAGAAACAGTTATAGAGCAAACAGTTCAACTGATAAGTGGCAATACTCGGAAGTTATTTATAAACCAGCCAATCTGTATTATTCAAGGGCAAGGTAAAGGATTGTATGGATATATCAATCAACCGAATCAGCCCCTTACTACGGCATGGATGAGTTTTGAGCAAGGTGTGAGTACGGGAATTGCCAGGCAAGGCGATATCATTTCGACTTCATACCAAGAATCTAAATCTTTAAATTAAAAATCCATACGGAATTTAATTTCAAGCAAATGAAAACCAAATTGGCTTTTTACAGGTCCGTGCAGAACATGTTCAGCTGCTGTAAATACCAATTTATCAATCACAGGAACAAGTTGTCCTTTTTTAACTTCTCCAAGCTCACCCCCGCGTTTAGCCGAGTTGCAAGTTGAGTGCTGCTTCGCAATTTTTGCAAAATCAGCACCGTCGTGAATCTTCTTTTTGAGCTGTTCCGCAAAATCTTTATCTTTGACGAGAATATGTCGAACGATTGCAGTTTTCATTTCATTTTTCCTCGTGTCTTTTTAGGAGAGGCTTTTACTGGTTTAAGCGGTTGACATTGTGGGCAAAAAACACTGGCTCTTTGTCCGAGTTTTAAATTTTCTAGAGTTGTTTCACAGTTGATGCACATTTCACCTGCACGACCATAGGCCAACAAGGTTTGTTGAAAATAGCCATTTTCACCCATTGCATTGGTATAGTCCCGCAATGTTGAACCACCCAAATCAATCGCCTGCTTTAAAATTCTTTTGATTTCAATCGCCAAGTCTTGAACTTGTTGCTTTGACAGACTTGAAGCAGGCTGGGCAGGGTGGATACCCAAATTAAATAAACTTTCAGTTGCATAGATATTTCCAACACCAACGACAATGTGGTTATCCATGATTGCAACTTTTGTGCCGATATTTTTATTTTTCAATTTTTCAAACAAATATTCAGCATCAAATTGATCACTCAATGGCTCAGGACCCAATGTATCAATCAGTTTGCTTTGGCTCTGCTCATTGAGCCAAATAATGCAACCAAATCGGCGTGGATCATGATAGCGCAATTGCATATCTTCAAATTGAATGATGAGGTGATCATGCTTTCTCAGTTCTTCACGCTCGTCACAGATTCTAAAACTACCTGACATACCCAAATGCCAGAGCATCGTATGTCGTTCGAACTCAGCCAAAATGTATTTGGAACGACGTGTTAAACGAATCAGCTTTTGCCCTTGAAGTTGCTCAATATCTTCAGGAATTGGCCAGCGTAAGCGAGATTCACGGACTTGAACATGAATAACTTTTTGACCGATCAAAGGAATTAAACTGGTTTTTGTTGTTTCAACTTCGGGTAATTCAGGCATGTACTTGTCGTATCACGGGAGTAGATCATTATTGTATGCAAGAATGAGGCAGCTTTAAAGAGTGGTTCTGTTGAGGTTGCGACTTTAGGTTAAGGTCAGCATTAGCATCACTGGCTGAAACTGTATTTTTATTTATAAGTATCTGTTATTTCGAATAAAGTTTATTAATAAAATAAAGTTTTCCAATTGATAAAAAATATCTGATAGTTATATGTAAAAAAATGTGTAAATTTCTAGTGAATAATCTCCAAAATAATTTGGATTACCCACAGTATTTAGGCGTGATTGTAATTTTAAAGCTTGATTTTTCTAATGGTTTTATGGAGATCAAGCATTTGAGATTAACAAGTTTATCCTTATGCACTTCGCTTCAAATTAGGCTTCCCCATGAAAAAAATTGCTTATCCTTTAGTGGCAATCTCTACGTTTACCATGATCTCCGTTGCATCGGCAGAAGATGCTTTTGATGTGCATGCATCTACCCTGACAGGAGACTGGAATGGCGCACGTACTGAACTGGCTGAAAGGGGGATGAAGTTCGATGGTACGATTGCCATGGATGGTTCATATCTTGCTGATGGGGGATATGATGCACATCAAGCGCCAACTTTTGCAACCCAGTTTGGTCTTGGAACTACTTTGGATATGGGGAAATTAGCAGGTTGGAATGATGTCACGATTCGTGCTTTAGTCACGGCGCGCCAAGGTGAAAGCACGTCATTGAGAGGGATTCAGGCACCCGATGCACCACAGTGGGCAAACTCTCAAGCCAATTGGGGGCGAGGTAATTCAGGTAGCCGTTTGAGTGAGCTCTATATTGAAAAGAATTTTAAAGAACAAGGCTTGAGTATTCGTGTAGGTCGAATGGGTTTGGGCACTGAATTCAATACCATGGCTTGTGATTTTCAAGGCAATGCATTTTGTGCTGCACAAATGGGTAAATGGCAAGGTAAGCTTTGGTATAACACACCTGTCTCGCAATGGGGCGGACGTTTAAAATATCAAATCAATCCAGAGTTATTCGCACAAGTGGGTGTTTTTGAATATAACCCAGAGAATGCTTTGGAGCGTCAAGGCTGGAACTTGGATACAAAGCATGCTGATGGTGTAAATATTCTTTCAGAAGTGGTGTGGTCTCCAAAGAAAGGTCTCAATGATTTACCAGGCAGTTACCGTTTTGGTACTTTATACAATACTGCTGAGGAAGCTAAAAATCAGTACGATGTGGCTTATAAAGCAGGGACCAAAGCTGAAGACCGTACATATGGGGGATGGATTGCCTTTGAACAGCAATTGACTTCAATAGGTGGGGGTAAACGAGGTCTACATAGTTTTGGTAATTTCACAGTACATGATCGAACGACAACGGCTGTCAGTGATTCACAACAACTGGGTTTAAAGTATTATGGGGTATTTGAAAGCCAGCCCAATGATATTCTAGGTTTAGCTGTGAATAGAGTACATTTGAATGATCGCTATACGGATTATGTGAATAATAGTCGCTTAGGCACAAATTTAAGACAGCTGAATGAAGATGCAGAGTATAATGTTGAGTTGAATTACTCCTATTACCCTGCCAAATGGTTCATGCTTCGTCCTTTAGTACAGTATGTGATACATCCTGGTGCAACCAATCAGGTTGACAATGCATTGGTCATTGGCTTGGGGTCTAAAATTATTTTCTAAAACTATTTTCTACAAACATCCGAGGAAACCTAGATGCAAAGAGTGAAACATTTAAAAATTAATACCACACTACTTTGTTTAACAGTCTGTATTTCCCAGAACCTTTATGCTGAATCGGAATCTCAGGATTCCACTCAGCAACTACCGACAATTAAAGTTGAAGCAACACGCTCAGATACCAGCGTACTCAATACCCCTGCTTCTGTTTATCGTATAGAACAACAACAAAATCAGAATAATATGGGGGTAAACCTCACTGAAACCCTTAAAGGTATTCCGGGTTTACAACTGAATAACCGTGAAAATTATGCACAAGATTTACAACTGTCGATGCGAGGTTTTGGCGCGCGCTCTACCTTTGGCGTGCGTGGTATCCGTTTGTATGTGGATGGTATTCCCGCAACCATGCCCGATGGGCAAGGTCAAACCTCGAATATTGACTTAAGCAGTTTGGATCATATTGAAGTGTTGGGTGGACCTTTTTCATCACTCTATGGAAATTCATCAGGGGGGACAATTCTCACCAAGACCAAAGAGGGAACAGGGCGTGATTCGGTTGAGTTGGGATACTCAGGTGGAAGTAACAATAAAGGGCGTGCTGATATTGTTTTACAAGGGGGTGCGGATCAAGCCAATGAGCCAAGTTATGTGATTAGTTCTTCGTATTTTGATACTGATGGCTATCGTGATCATAGCGCGGCACGAAAAAACTTGAGTAATGCTAAACTCACTTGGGATTTGGATGATGGCTCAAAAATTAATTGGATCACCAATTATGTAAATATTCATGCGGATGATCCACAAGGTCTCAGTCGGAATCAGTGGAAGCAGAATCCAAAACAGGTCAATGACAGTAAAAACGAATATAATGTCCGTAAAGATATTAATCAGACACAAACAGGGATCAATTGGACCAAACCCATCAACGACCAGAATGAAATCTATTCGATGGTTTATTTAGGTCACCGTGAGGTCACACAATATCAGTCTATTCCAAGTTCTGCTCAAAAGAACCCTCGCCATGCAGGTGGTGTCATTGATTTTTCAAGAGATTTTTATGGGGCTGATTTACGTTGGACAGGTAAAGACCTGTTACCGAACACGCGGATCAGTGCAGGGCTTGCTTATGATGCCATGAATGAAGATCGTCAAGGCTATGAAAACTTTACTTTAGATCATAATAAGCCGCATTATGGTGTAAAAGGTAATTTACGTCGTGATGAACGAAATACTTTATGGAATTTAGACCCTTATCTTCAGGTAGCTTGGCAATTTCTGCCGACAGTACGTCTAGACACAGGATTGCGTTATAGCAATGTTCATTATGAATCTAAAGATCATTACATTACGGGCTCTAATGGCGATGACAGTGGTCAAACAGATTATAACAAGTTGCTTCCATCAACTGCTTTGACATGGGAAATTACGCCTGAGATCAGTAGTTATATCAGCTATGCCAAAGGTTTTGAGACACCGACTTTTACCGAAATGGCTTATCCGACCAGTGGAACTTCGGGCATTAACTTTGCACTGAAACCTTCGACCAGTGATAACTATGAACTGGGTTTAAAGGCACAAAATCAATGGGGTAATTTCACGGCTGCAGTTTTCCAAAGCAATACACGAGATGATATTGTTTCTGCTGGATCAGTGGATGGTCGAGCAACCTATCAAAATGCGGACAAGACATTGCGTCAGGGCGTTGAACTGTCTTGGAATAAAAAGTTGTGGAAAGATGTCACTGCACAGGCCAGTTATAGTTTCCTCGATGCAACATTTGATGCAGACATTCCAAACTCAGACCCTAAAAAAGTTATCCATAGTGGAAATTACATTCCCGGTATTGCTAAAAACCAAGCCTTTGTTGGATTTGGTTGGCTTCCTGAAAGTGGTTTGAATGCTGGGGTTGATGTTCGTTATATGGATAAAATCTATGTTGACGATCTCAATACAGATACTGCACCAAGTTATACAGTCACCAGCCTAAATGTCGGTTATATCTGGAAAAACAAAGATTGGAAAGTCCGTAGTTTTGCTCGAGTAGATAATTTATTCGACAAAAACTATGTGGGTTCTGTCATTGTGAATGATGGCAATGGTCGATTCTTTGAACCTGCAGATGGTATTAACTGGAGTGCCGGTTTAAGCGTCACCAAACAATTTTAATTCGCTGGGAAAATAATTTATGTCGGCTCAACCGAAGTTATTTGAATCCATTCAATTTGGCTCACTTTCACTGAGTAATAAAATAATTATTGCACCCATGTGTCAATATTCTGCAACTGATCAAGGTGAGGTCACTTATTGGCATGAGCAGCAATGGGCAAATTATGCTTTGTCTGGTGCAAGTTTGTGTATTGTCGAAGCGACTGCTGTTCAAGCACAGGGCCGTATCAGCTATGCTGATCTTGGCTTATGGAATGATACACAGCGAGATCAAATTAAGGCGTTGTTGAATAAAGTAAAAACGATTGCGCCCACGCCTTTTGCGGTACAGCTTGCACACGCAGGACGTAAAGCTTCAACGGATAAACCATGGTTGGGCAAAGGTCAAATTGCAGCAGATCATCAGCATGGTTGGCAGACAGTTTCTGCCAGTGATATTGCGTTCAATGTTGAAGATGTTGCACCACATGCCTTAACGCTTGATGAAATACAAACCATCATTGATGATTTTGCTCAGGCTGCAATCCGTGCTGTTGAGGCAGGATTTTCATTGATTGAAATCCATGCAGCACACGGTTATTTATTGCATCAATTTATGTCTCCACTATCGAACTTTCGTACGGATCAGTATGGAGGCAGTTTTGAAAATCGTATTCGCTTAACTTTAGAGGTTTTTCAAGCGATTCGAAATGCAGTGCCTGCCAATTATCCTATTGGTGTACGCCTTTCTGCGACTGATTGGATGGATGCAGAAAATGGTTGGAATATTGAGTCGAGTATTGGTTTATCTAAAGCCTTGGCCCAATTGGGAGCAGTTTATATCCATGTTTCCTCAGGCGGTTTACATGCCCAACAAGACATTAAGATTGGTGCAAACTATCAGGTGCCTTTCGCCAATGCAATTAAAAAACAAGTGAATATTCCAGTGATTGCGGTAGGATTAATTACGGAAGCGGAACAGGCTGAACAGATTCTTCAGCAGGGTGAGGCAGATGCGGTTGCATTGGCAAGAGCGATCTTATATGACCCACGTTGGCCTTGGCATGCAGCCGCAAAACTGGGGGCTAAAATCTCAATAGCACCTCAATATTTACGCTGTCAACCTCATGGAATAAAGGATTTGTTTTCAGCATACTGATGAATTCACAGTTTCACTGAATCTATTATTCTTTTAAAGTATTTAAATTGATCAAAGATATATTCTAGGATATATCTTTATTTACGAGTTCTGGAAAAGGAACGGTTTAAATGATTTTTTCGGTAATTTTTCCAGTATTTTTTCTATTATTTCTGGGTTTTATCTCTGTCAAAATCCAATTGATAAGCAAAGCACAAATCACAGCCTTGAGTGCTTTTGTAATCAAAATTGCTTTACCTGCTTTACTTCTGCATGGATTAGCCTCAAAAGATCTGCATGAAATTTGGTATCCAGCATATTTCTTTGTCTATGCCAGTGTCACTTTTGCTTTATTTATTCTGGCTTTCTTGGTTGGGCAGAAAATTTTTAAAAATCATTTTACCCATGCCTCAGTATTCTCATTGGGTGCATCCATGTCTAATACAGGATTGTTGGGTGCTGCAATTTTAACGTTGCTGATGGGTAATGAAGCCATGATTTACATCTCTTTGGTGGTGATCATCGAAAGTGTTTTTCTGGTGCCGCTAATGCTGACTCTGGCAGAAATTGGACGTCAACGGCAAGCTAATTTAGCCGCTATTCTAAAAATAACTTTTATCACTTTACTTAAAAATCCGTTATTCCTATCGGTAATGATTGGTATGAGTTGCGCAATTTTCAATATCCAGATTCCACATCTATTGGATTCTGTTTTTGCCATGCTTGGACAAACAGCTTCGCCACTGGCACTCTTTATCATTGGTGGTGGAATGGTCGGACTGACCATTCAATCCTTTAATCTGCAAACCATTTATCTGGTGATCTCAAAAAATATCTGTATGCCGCTTTTGGTTTATTTGGGATTTACCAATTTTACAGATTTGGATCAAAAAATGATTTATGCAGGTACCTTGATTGCAGCATTACCCATGCCATCTTTATTTGGGATCTTTGGACAAGTCTATGGTTTGAATGAAAAAGCGCTGACGCCTCTGATGATAAGTACTTTTTTGAGTTTTATTGTTGTCAGTGTATTGATTGGTGTATGGTGGTAAAAGCACACGCTTTATCGTGTGCTTTTGGCTTTGAATCATTATTTTTTCGCAGCTGCCGCTTTTGCTGGTGCTTTAGCCTTTTCAGCAATCAACTTATTGACCACTTCTAGAGATTCTTTTGCTTTAGGCACATTATTTTTTGCTAGCTCAGTGAAAATCTTTTGCGCTTCAGGCAAGTTTTGATCAATGATATTGCCATTGGTCAGCATATTTCCAACAGCCATTAATGCGGGAATATAGCCTTTCTTGGCTAAGTTTTGAATAGCATTCAGTCCCTGGTTCACTGTGGGCGCATTTTTCTTTTTCAAACCATCCGTGATGTCATACAGGGCTTTGGCATGAATCGCAGGGGCAAAATCTTTTTTCACTAAAGGATCAAGTTTCTGTAAACCCAACTTGTCTGATGCTGGCGTACCTTCGGCAAATAATAAAACGGCTAATTCCACAGTCGCATCATCAAAACCTTGAGATGATGATTTCTCGAGATATTCACGCACTTTCTTTTCATCTTTGCTTAAGCCTAACTGTCCTACAGCATAGCTTTGAGCCAAAACATAACTTGCGACTGGATAGCCTTTTGCTGAAGCATCCTGATAATATTTCAATGCTTTTTTATCATCTTTGGCAGTACCTTGCCCAGTTTGAGTTAAATAGCCTAAGTTATATAAAGCTTGCGCATTGCCTGTTTTAGCGAGGCGTTCGAGCTCTTGATAGGCTGCAGGATAGTTTTTTGCTTGAATGAGTTCTTGTGCTTTCGCAAAAGCAGGATCAACATAAGATTTAGATGCATCAGCGGCAAATGCTGAAATACAAGATAAACTTAGAAGAGTGGCAATAAGTGTTTTTTTCATTTTGAAACTGTACCTGATTTTAATTTCAACATAATTCCATTTATGGTGGTAGAACGGGTGAATGACTTTTTTAATCATAATTTGAAAATTATGAATGTAAACATTCCAATTGTATAGCTTGGTGCATTTATGTTTTAGATTTTTTATAGATAAGCATAAATTAAGCAGATTTTAAAGTTATTGTTGCGTAGGAGATCAAGAAATATCTCACTACGCGTTTTATAAATCATTTAACCGCTTTTAACAATAACTCAATTTCACCTGCATCACGCGCACCTGAAATACGTGAACCATCTTGTAAGAAGAATGTTGGAGTACCATCTACACCCAGCGTTTTAGCCAAGGCGATATTCTTTTCAACAGGTGTACTACAAGACTTGGTTGGAGTTGGCTGTTTTTTATCAATGGTATAATCTTGCCATGCTTGGTATGGGTTTTTAGAGCACCAGATTTGTTGCGATACTTGTTCAGCGTTTGGATGTAAACGTGTGATTGGGTACAAGAATAAATAAATCGTCACGTTGTCGATATTTTTTAATTCTTTTTCAAGATGTTGGCAATAAGGACAATCGGGATCACTAAACACATAAATAGTGCGTTCGCCTTTACCTTTGACATGTTTGATGGCTTGTTTTAAAGGCAGCGCTTTAACATCAATACTTTTTAAAACTTGTTCACGTTCGGCAGTCAGATTTTTTTGTTCTTTTAAATCAATTAAATTACCGACAAAGAAATATTTCGCTTCCTCATTGGTGTAAACAATACGACCACCCATATAGACTTCATAAACATCTTTGATCGGTGAGTTCTGTACTGATTTAACTTCAATTTCAGGATACTGAGTTTTTAAATTTTGTTCTAATGTTTTGATGTCAGCATGTGCAGAAGTAAAGCTAAAAATGCTTAAACTCAAAAGAGATAACCAGATTTTCATGATAAAACTCAAAATAATAATGCCGATATTGTGCACTGAATCAGGGCTAAAAATATATTGAGATCATGTAATTGAAATATCTAATTTAAACGTGCTGTCTATTTTTTAAAAAGATGTGGATCCGATGTCGTGCCGGTTGCTGTTGTAATTGTTCAATATGGTGATTTAACTCTGTTTTAGATTCCGCTTTTAAACTCAATTTACTGCTGAATTTGAATTTCATGGAACATTTTCCAGTATGCTGCACAATTTGGACATGTTCCGTAGAACATTTTCTACCTGTTGAGTTAATGATACTAAATTCAATCCGCTGAGTAGATGCGATAGGGGAAGAAGTCAGCATCAAATTGCTGACGATCAATTGATGATTGCAAATATAAAATGCAGCAAAATGTAAATTAAACTTTTTAAGCAGCCAAATGACAGCACTTTTCTAATTTATTTTATTTAAGGTAAATAAGGCAGCATTGTTTCTTTTAATATCTCAATCAACTCTTCATCCATATAAAGAAAATCATCAGGAATATCCAAAACAATCACTTTTTTGTGTTGGAGTTGCTGAGCAAATTTTTCTTTGATGTTTTGTTTATGCTTCTGCTCCATGACAAAAATCATATCCGCCCAGGTAATGTCTTTGAGTGAAACGGTATGCTTGGCATGTTTACTTGTTCCAGCAGAACGAGTGGAAAGTCCATAGCCCACTGCAAAGACACGCTCGGCAGTGGGGCTACGCCATTGATTACGACTACATATAAAAAGGCTATTCAATCTGTGATCATCCAAAAATCATAGTGTGCTTGTTTTCGTCTTTTTGCAGAGGAAATACGAGGATACTCTATCCCAAGTTGTTTGGAGCGAGAGCGTTTTAATGATCTATTCCAAAGCATTTTCCAGTCTTTTTCAGGTTTCCACAGGGTAGAGCTATGCCTGCAATCTCGACCACGATGTAAAAAATTGACTTTACGTCTCCAAGCGCGGTTTCTGTTTAAATCGTTTGCAAATAATGGTGATGTAATATCCATAGGGTAAAACTCATGAGTTGATCGGGTTCAGCAGCCGCGATAACACATGGTTGGCTTATTTTATAAGTAATGATTCATTCAGACAAGTTATATGGAATTGATCATCTGTACTTTGAACAGACTTGGATGGCATGTAAAGGGTATAATTATGATTAAATTAAAGTGATGAGAACACCATGTTTATTAAAGCGATTAAGCGGAATTATGACAAAATTAGTCAGGACGAAAGTATTGCTGAAGAAGACAAGATTGATGCTTTGCTTATAAAGTTGGGCGGTGAGTTTTTAGTGAGCAAAGATGATCGTGTTTATCTGTTTGAAAAAGATGGGTTAACTGCAAAGTTTGATGCAAAACATGCGCGTGCTTTTCACTTTAAAGAATATGTATGTAAAGACATGAATAAGTTATTTCATGGCTTTTAGGTAAAACAGGCTCTCAGGCTCAATATGGATTACCATGAGCCTGATGCGCCACCACCACCTGAGCTACCGCCTGAACTTCTCCCGCTGCTCGATGATGAGCCTGTGCCAGAAGAAGATGAGCGACTGCTCGATGAACTTGAGGAAGAGCTTGAATAGGATGATGAACGTGCAGAGGTTGAAGGTGTTTCTTTAAACCATTTTTGATATTCAACAGGATAATAGCGTTGATAAGGTTTGGCTATCGAATAAATCAGTGTCCAGATCAAAAGCAGGATAAATGGGCAGAAAATAAAAAACATCAATACGGGCATCCAATGATTTGGCAGAATAAACGCCAAAATGATTGGAATGCCGATGAATAAAACAGCGTATTTTTTGGAAATCTTTTTAGGCAAAGTCGATAATTTTATCAACTTATAAATATCTCGATAATGATTAAATTTAGCCACCATCCAAAGAACTAAAATATATAAGCCAAAAAGCAAAAAGAAATTTAGTCCTGTGACAATCCAGCAAAATAGGTGATGTATAGGTAAAAACACGATCATAAATAAAGGAATTCCTTTGATTCTGATTTGCTGTTTTTTAAGCGTTTGATAAATTGGCGCAAAATAGATGACTAAAATACAACTCACCATAATATTCCAAATAAAAACAATGAAATAATTGATGAAATTCTTTGAAGGCTGGTCTAGACGTATGACATGTGGATTTTCTGGTTGTGTTGGATATTGATAAGTGTTTTGAGTTGAAGTAATGGCTAGCGGTTGCTCTTCAGCTTTTTGTTGATGATTGGCAACCTCGATCGCTAAGTTAGGCGATTGGCCAATTTCATTCTGTGCGAGTGCAATGCCTGTATAGTATTCATCGTTTTTAAAATGCGGTGCGAGAATATTTCGAATGATGCGACCAGATTTTATATCTGTTAGATCGCCCTCTAAACCATAACCCACTTCAATTCGCATTTTTCGATCATTTTTGGCAATCAATAACAACACGCCATTATCTTGTTGAGCATTCCCAATTTTGATGGTGTTGAAAATATCACGTGCCGCGTTTTCGATTGGCTCGCCACTTAAAGAGGAAATCATTAAAATTTTAAGGTCGATTTTTTTTTGTTTAAAAATAACTTCATTGTTCTGCTTGAGCTTTTCAATTTCAGCGGTAGTCAATGTCTGTGTGGTATCTAAAATATGGTCTTTCTTTAATTCTTCTAGAATTTGTGGTGATAGGGCATGACTGCTAATACTCAACAATAAACTCAATGCTAAAAGAATGAACTGTTGATAAATGGCTTTATTGGATAGATGCATATTTTATGTTTTTTAAGTTATTGAGTTAATTCTAAATGGAGAGAGGTATGGGTAAAAGAGTTTTTACAAATGAAAGAATTGTCCATGTCGATTTTCTCAGAAGCCTTTGACTATGTATTCATCATTTAAGTTGTATAATATCAAAAAAGAAGCTGTTTCTTCATAAGATGAACTGAGAAGTATCAAAAATGAACAAAATACTGTCAATCTTATTATTATGTTTAATTTGTCCAATGACAGTTTTAGCTCAACAGCCAAAGCTAATACCCTATCAAATCAACTTGAAAAATGGAAAGCGCTTTTCTCTAAATTTACCTGCAAATTTTGAAATCATTCCTGCGGCTGAAGGCTTAAAACGAGTCCGCTTTTTTACAAAAGCCCCTGATGGCAGAATGTTTGTCACGGATATGCATGATTTGTCTGATAATAAAAAAGGCATCATCTATATTTTGGATCAATGGAATGCTGAAACAGGTCGATTTGGCAAAATAATTCCTTATATGACTGGTTTGAAAAATCCAAATTCAATTCAATTTTATACGGATGATACAGGACAAGATTGGTTATATTTAGCTGAAACTGACCAACTCACTCGACGTAAATTTACCCAAGGTGAAACTAAACCAACGGCTAAAGCTGAAGTTTTAGCTACTTTTCCAGACTATGGCTTAAGCTACAAATATGGTGGTTGGCATCTAACACGGACAATTGCTGTAGGGGGTAATGGAAAAATTTATGTTTCAGTTGGTTCTAGTTGCAATGCATGTGTTGAAAAAGAACAAGTTCGAGCAACAGTGACAGAAATGAACCCTGACGGTTCAGAACAAAAAATTTTTGCTCAAGGCTTACGCAATGCCGTGGGTTTGAAATGGATAGGTAAAGTGCTATTTGCCACCAATCAGGGGGCAGACCATTTAGGTAAAAATAAGCCGGATGAAACTTTTTATGCCCTCAAACGTGATGCTGATTATGGTTGGCCGTCCTGCTATTCGTCGAATGGTAAAATTTTTGCAGATCCAAAATTCAAACGTTCATCTGGCTGTAAAAATGTATTAACACCTTACGCCTATTTCCCTGCGCATTCATCTGCACTTGGCTTTGATTATTTTGATCATCCAGATACGGATGACAGTATCAAAAATTCTTTTTTGGTTGCTTTACATGGTGCTACAGATGCATCAATTGGTCATGGCTACAAAATTGCAATTATGCGTAAAGGACAAAAATTGGAGACCTTTATCGATGGTTTTTTAGTGGGAAAAAATGTCTATGCTCGACCTGCTGATATCTATCGAATTGATGAAAATTCATTTTATTTCTCCGATGATAAAGGCGGTGTAATTTATTATGTGAGGAGGAAATAATCTTCCTCCATCACATTTTAAGCACATTAACACTTACCATGAACCTGATGCACCACCACCACCTGAACTGCCGCCTGAATCTCGTTCATCATTGGAGGATGAACTGCTGCTGGAGGATGAATCTTGATTACCATCAAAGGATGAATGATGATTTGATGAGTAATTATTGTCTGAATTGGAGTTTTTCCGTAACGCCTGAACTCTTTCAAAAGCCTCCTCACGTGCCTTTTGTCGCTCTTTTTCTCTGAGATATTGATTGTAGTAAGTTGTTAAATATTGATTTTCAGTGCGATGTTTAAAGCGATACAAGAATTGGAGATAACGTAAAAAGATTAAAATTAAGCAGATAGCTAAACATTTCAATAGAAAAACTGCAGTTGCAGGGATGAAATCGACCAGATAGAAACTACCTAATCCAAAGATTGAAAAAATTTGAAGCGGAAGGCTATACAAAATGCATTTCAACACTTTATGGTGTTGATCTTTAGGTATGCAGACGGCAATTAAAAATGGTGCATATACTGGAATAAGCGCACTCAAAAAGAAGCCTAAATTAGCAAGATTTAAATAAGAAAAAATCAATAGATGAATAAATATCTCTAACATAAAAAAGGCGACAAAGGCTGCTAATCCGCCTCCAGTACCGAGTTTGACAACCAATTTGGTATAGACCCAATACATTGGAATACAAAGCAAAATGGAAAGAAACAGGTAACCATAAAAGGTGAGATTGAAAACAATTTCTGGATTTTTTGCGTCTACATTTTTCAGTGAGATATTTTGGTTGAAAAGCATTTTCTGGGTTTGAGACAAACCCTGATAATAATCATTGTTTTTAAAATTTGGTGCCAGAGTATTGCGAATCATTCGCCCCATTTGTACATCTGTCAAATCACCTTCCAGACCATAGCCAACCTCAAAGCGCATTTTTCGGTCATCTTTAGACACGACGAGCAATAAACCATTATCAAGTTTAGCATTGCCTATTTTAATTTCATTAAAGACTTGTTCAGCATATTGTTCTATTGATGTATCTCTAATCGTAGGGATCATTAATATTTTCAAATCAATATTTTTCTGCTGATAAAGCTGTCTATTTTGATTTTTTAATGCTTCGATTTGATTGTTGTCTAGAGTAGAAGTCGTATCAACGATATGCTGTTGTTTGAGTTGCTGTAATAGTTCAGGCGACAGTGCATGACTACAGATACTCAAGATACTGACTAGAAGTAATACGATGATTCTTTGAGGTGTCATGGTTTGAAGGTATCTATTCATTTTGTTGTATTAAAATTGAGATTAATCTCATTCAGTTTATTCAATGATCAATGTATTTTGATGATTGAAGTAGAGGAAATTGTTTAAGCTAAAATTTTTCCTATGAATGCATATCTAATGTCTAAAAGGTGATAATGAAATATTTTGTGCCTTGGCTAAATTTAAAAAACGTAAGAATATAAAAAATTCAATTAAATTAATACCAATACGCCAAAATTTTTCGTTAAAAATTCTTAGCGTTGTATTGTAGAAGGCAAATACATCAAATCCAGCTCCACTTGCACCAAAGCCTGTTTCGAAATAAATAAACAAACCTGAGGTAATTTTGGGAATATAGGCAATCAGAGGTGTATAAAATGCTGGAATTAAACTTAAAGAAATCCAAAACAAGATTTTTAAACCTGTCTGTCTTTTGTCCCAATATTGAAGTGCACCAAACAACATAAAAACCAGTTGAATGTAAATTAAGACATATAAGACGAAGACTAAAATATGAAAGGGATTGGTAAAGAGTTGATAGGTAATCAAGACCAATCCAACGATGGCAGAAATACCATAATATAAGGCGATAAATTTATGTTTGGAGTCTTGGAAACTGTGATTCATAGTTATAAAAAAGTTAAATTAATATAATGATTTTGATCATTTTATAATAAGTTAAGAGATTTTTTAAGTGGAGATATAATGACGAAGCATAAAGATAACGTGATTAACGTTATCTTTATCTAAAAATTAAATGATTACTGCGGTCTAGCAACATCACCACTCAAATGCTCAGGTAAATCTAAAACAGTCACGTCCAACTCTGCTAAAGCATCAGGGCGGGCAACCACAAGTGCAATATAGCCATTTTCAAAAGCTGCACTATTCACGACTTGAACGCCCTTGTTTAATTGTTCAGCAGCAGCAGGGACAGCACCCGTAGCTTGAATAGCATGTAACCAAGCCTTAGGTTTTGCTTTAAACCAAAGACGTGCAATCACTTCCTGACCAAGATAACAGCCTTTGTCATAATTGATACCTTCACGTTGATGCAGGCGTAATTCCTGAGGTTGAAACAAACCGTCAGTCACTTTACTGATATAGGCTTGACCATTTTGGATGGCGAAAATTTCCCACGCTGAAATATCAGTTTCAGTGGCAGAAAAGTCAGTTGTAGAACCGTTGAGTGTTGGAAAAGCTTGCCCGACGAACTCAAGTTTCATTTTAGAAAAAGCACCATATTTTTTGATGTGCTGAGCAAATTCTTCAGCTTGATCTTGTGTGGTTACAATTTCTAGATGTTCAGGATTTATTTTTTTTAACCACAAGCCAAAATGAATACGACCTTTTAAATCACAGATTGCCGTATATTGGCTCACATTTTCAGTTAAATTTTCTACATTCACAGTCACTTGACCTTGTAAGAATTTGACTGCATCAACACCGATTAAGGTAAAAGAGGAGAAAGCTAGATCGCTCATGAATTGCTCGCTTGTCTTAAATCTAATACTAAAGAATTAATCTTATTTTCCGCTATTTTTCAAAAAAAAGCAGTTTTAGTGCAAATATTTTAATGAAGTTGTTACTAAATATTTCTAAAACCCCTGTTTTTATACCTAAATTCATGAAATATAAACGATTTGGGAAATGGGTTTTCGACAGTGTACTATGCCAAACATTAGACACGCAGTAAAAAACGATGCAAGAGGCACAAAGGCAATGAATAAAAATTATCGTAAACCCCTGCAAGGTACCCAGCTCGAATACTTCGATGTGCGTCAAGCCGTAGAAGACATCCAGCAAGGCGCATATGCAAAACTTCCATACACATCAAAAGTATTGGCTGAGCAGCTAGTACGCCGTTGTGATCCTGCCATTCTCGAACAGTCACTCAAAGAATTAATCCATCGTAAGCAAGATCACGATTTCCCATGGTATCCAGCACGAGTCGTGTGCCATGACATTCTTGGACAAACAGCATTGGTCGACCTTGCCGGTTTACGTGATGCAATTGCAGACCAAGGTGGTGATCCATCAAAGGTGAATCCTGTAGTTCCCACCCAGTTGATTGTTGACCACTCTTTGGCGGTGGAATACGGTGGTTTTGATCCAGATGCTTTTGAGAAAAACCGTGCTGTAGAAGACCGTCGCAACGAAGACCGTTTTCACTTTATTGAGTGGACTAAAACTGCGTTTGAAAATGTCGATGTCATCCCAGCAGGTAATGGCATCATGCATCAAATCAACTTGGAGAAAATGTCTCCAGTGATCCAAAATCGTGACGGTTTTGCTTTCCCTGATACCTGTGTTGGTACAGACTCACATACACCACACACAGATGCCCTGGGGGTAATTTCAGTCGGCGTCGGTGGTTTGGAAGCTGAAAATGTCATGCTTGGCCGTGCATCTTGGATGCGTTTGCCTGACATTATTGGTGTAGAGTTGGTCGGACAGCGTAAAGCTGGTATTACTGCAACAGATATCGTTTTAGCATTAACCGAGTTTTTGCGTAAAGAGCGTGTGGTCGGTGCATATTTAGAATTCTTTGGTGAGGGTGCAGACAGTATGTCAGTGGGAGATCGTGCAACGATTTCAAACATGACACCTGAGTATGGTGCAACTGCCGCAATGTTCTACATTGACCAAAACACCATCGATTATTTAACGCTGACAGGTCGTGAAGCGGATCAAATCAAATTGGTTGAAACTTATGCCAAAGAAATCGGTCTTTGGGCATCGGATATGAAACAAGCAGAATATCCACGTGTACTGCGTTTTGATCTTTCTACTGTGACACGCAATATTGCAGGTCCCTCAAATCCACATGCACGGGTATCTACAACAGACCTTAAAGAAAAAGGGATTGCAGGTGTAGTTGAAAACCGTACAGATGGCTTAATGCCAGATGGGGCAATCATTATTGCTGCGATTACCTCTTGTACCAATACCTCTAATCCGCGTAATACAGTTGCCGCAGGTTTACTGGCACGTAAAGCAAACGAATTGGGTTTAACACGTAAACCTTGGGTGAAATCATCATTTGCACCAGGTTCTAAAGCAGCAGCTTTATACCTTGAAGAAGCAGGTGTAATGGATGATTTGGAAAAACTGGGCTTTGGTATCGTGGCCTATGCATGTACGACATGTAATGGTATGTCTGGCGCTTTAGATCCAAAGATTCAACAAGAAATTATTGATCGTGATTTGTACGCGACTGCGGTACTGTCAGGTAACCGCAACTTTGATGGCCGTATCCATCCTTATGCTAAACAAGCATTCTTGGCTTCACCACCATTGGTTGTGGCTTATGCAATTGCAGGGACAATTCGTTTTGATATCGAAACGGATGCATTGGGGAATGATAAAGACGGTAATCCGATTTATTTAAAAGACATCTGGCCATCAGATGCTGAAATTGATGCTTTAGTGAAAGAATCAGTAAAACCAGAGCAGTTCCGCAAAGTGTATATTCCAATGTTCGACTTAGGTGTGGCTGAAAAGTCTGAAAGCCCATTATATGATTGGCGTCCGCAAAGTACTTATATTCGCCGTCCGCCGTATTGGGAAGGTGCGTTAGCTGCGCCACGAACACTATCAAATATGCGTCCACTGGCAATTTTGCCTGACAACATTACCACGGATCATTTATCGCCATCGAATGCCATCATGATGGATTCTGCCGCAGGTGAGTACCTGCATAAAATGGGGCTTCCTGAAGAAGATTTTAACTCTTATGCAACGCATCGAGGCGATCATTTGACTGCACAACGTGCAACATTTGCCAATCCAAAATTGTTTAATGAAATGGTGGTTCGTTCTGACGGTACCATTAAGCAGGGTTCTAAAGCCCGTGTTGAACCTGAAGGCGAAGTGATGCGTATGTGGGAAGCGATTGAGACTTATATGAATCGTAAGCAACCACTGATCATTATTGCAGGCAAAGATTATGGTCAAGGTTCTAGCCGTGACTGGGCTGCAAAAGGTGTACGTCTTGCTGGGGTTGAAGCGATTGTTGCTGAAGGTTTTGAGCGTATTCATCGTACCAATCTAGTCGGTATGGGGGTTTTACCGTTGGAGTTTAAAACGGGTACAGATCGTAAAACTCTAAAACTTGATGGTACTGAGCTTTATAGTGTGATCGGAAATATTGCACCACGCACAGATTTAACTTTGGTGATTGAGCGTGCAACGGCTGACGGTAAGAGTGAAGTCATTGAAGTTCCTGTGACTTGTCGTCTGGATACTGAAGAAGAAGTGCATGTGTATGAAGCGGGTGGTGTTTTACAACGCTTTGCACAGGATTTCTTGGAAGGCAGCGTGGCTTGATTGAGTTGCATTTTTTAATCCTCCCCTTACGTAATATATTCCTCACCTTTGAAAAAGGAGGGAGCTTTTCAGCATTTCATAAGTGAGTATTACTTTGTATTTGGGGAGATTAAAGAAAAAAGTAATTGATAGTGTTGTAAAAAGACCCTACTGTTAAGTGGGGTTTTATTTTGAGTGAAAAAATGAAATTTAAATCAAGAAATTTAAAAGAAATTGCAGAGTGTATTATAGGTGATAAGGAACATTTCCCATATCGTAGTAGTAGTTATATTACTGAGTTTTTTGAAGAGTGTGATTTACCCTTTAAACATAATGGTACTACTCGATGGTCATGGACTTCTGAACGATTACAAGAATTATTAGAGGTGCCATGCCCAACGAATTCATTGCCTGATAAATTTGTACATGTTCTAAGAGTTTTAATGCATAAATCTGATGCAACAGAACATGATCCTTATAGAGTAAATGCATTGAGTCAACTCAATAAGCCATTAAGTAGAGAAGGATTCGAAGCCTTTTATGGTAGCGATAATAATTTATATATAAGAAATCTTAAAACTAATAACTTCATTAAACCGAATGAAAATCCGCATAGGCCATTTTCAGAAGAAGAATTAAAAAAGCGAAAGTTTCTTATAGATTTTTTAGATAAATGTTCCGAGGATGACCTAATTGAAAAAATTTTATTACCTTTATTTAGAATATTGGGATTTCAAAGGATTACAGTAGCTGGTCATAAAGATAAAGCATTGGAGTATGGTAAAGATATTTGGATGAAATTTCTGTTACCAACACAACATATAATTTATTTTGGTATTCAAGTAAAAAAAGGAAAATTAGATTCATCTGGTATGACAAAAACAGGTAATCATAATATGGCTGAAATTTATAATCAGACAACAATGATGCTTGGACATGAGATATTCGATCCTGAAACTAATAAAAGGGTCTTAGTTGATCATGCTTATATTGTGGCAGGTGGAGAAATTACGAAAGCTGCACGCAATTGGCTAGGAAATAAGTTAGATGCTAATAGAAGAAGCCAAATAATTTTTATGGATAGAGAAGATATTCTAAATTTATTTACTGTAAATACTATTGAAGTTCCTATAATTACTTAGACAATAGCTCTAGTCTTCACATCAAATACGGATTTGCTTTGTTAAACATCTTTAAAGATTTTACTTATGAAATTAAATATTTGAGTAGAGGATTTTATGACGATGGAAGAACCAATAACAGCTGAACGCCTTTTTAATGTATTGTCACAAATGCCAGATGATTTTTATGAGGAAGATAGAACTGATGAACCACCTCAAGAAAGAGAAGCAATTTAATTAATTTGTGGATTCAAATTTATGGAAAGTCGTTAGAAGAAAAATCGTATTACTTTTTGAAATCATTTCTTGCAAAAATGACACCATCATTTTTTAAAATAGACAGTAGACTTACATTAAAATTTGGCTATACTTTATTCACCATTTCTAAAACCTATGGAGAACAAAAATGGTTACTGCTGGTCAAAAACCTGGAACAGGCTTCTATTTTTGTGTCCAATGTGGACATCGCGTTTACTTAGAAATTGGTACAGATCGTTTACCTCCGTGTACCAAATGCCTTGGCAATCAATTCAACAACAAGAATGCCTAAGCAGCACCAACAAAACAGCTACTCGCAGTTTTAAGAAAAAGCCCTATCATCCAATAGGGCTTTTTTGTTAATTTAATAAAAAGTTTAAAAATATAATGAAAATACAGGCAGAAATATCATGATCGAAACACTTCTGAGCTTATGTATAGGCATTGGTTTAAGCGCAGCCTGCGGTTTTCGTGTGTTTGTTCCACTTTTAGTCATGAGCATTGCATCATTGATGGGATGGTTTGAACCTATGAAAGGTTTTGAGTGGTTAGCAATTCCCTCTGTGTGCATAGGCTTAGCTGTTGCAACTGTCTGTGAGATCGGTGCGTATTATATTCCTTGGGTAGACAATGCCTTAGACACCATTGCAACGCCTGCTGCCATGGTGGCAGGAACACTCACTACCATGGCGGTGAATAGTGGTGAAATGTCACAGTTTGCCAGTTGGGCGGCTGCAATTATTGTAGGTGGAGGAACAGCAACAGCAGTACAAATGGGAACAGTTGCAGTTCGGGGATTATCCACAGCAACCACAGGCGGTATTGCGAATCCTATTGTGTCTACAGGCGAATGGATTGGAGCTATTGTCGTTTCAATATTATCGCTCATTGTTCCTGTTTTGGTGGTGTGTGTGGGAATCATTGCGGTGATTTTTGTCATCCGTTGGATTAAAACAAAAAAACAAAAAAGTACAAATCATTCAACTGTTTAAAGATAAACATGATCATTAAAATACTTGTAAAAATTAAATGCTTAGACTAGTGGTGGGAAATCAATAAGGACAAAAATAAAAAGATTGATTTTTATACAAGAAAGGCATATTTTTATTATGGAATTAATAAAGGCATAATTTAATTATGGGTTTATTCGTTTATTTTACGAATAAATAGGGGGGAAACTTTATGATGGACAAATTTATTATCAATCAAAATCCGCAAGCCAATGGGGTGTATGAAGTACATAATGCTACTCTAGGTTGTAATTATTTACCCCATATCACTCAGCAAAATCTCTTAGGATTTTTTGCGACCAGTGATTTGGCGTTAAAGCGGGCAAAGATGAATTGGCCAAGAGAAAAAATTAAAGTTTGTATACACTGCTGTTCAGGAACTTAGAATTTGAAATAAATTCTGCATCTATGTTGGAACATTACACAAATGCCGCATGGATGCTTTGATTTCGCTATAAAATATGATGTTGATTCATCATCTAATACAGTGATAGGAAAAGAGAAGAGATCCAAAATAAGTGTTTGCTTGAGATTTATTATCCTCAAAGTAGAAGGGATATTGAAATGTTAGATGCACATTTTAGATCAAACAACATTCTATGGACTACTTCAAATTTTAGATGAATTGTTGTGATCCATGTTGTATTGAAAATAATCAATTTAAAAAAATAATGATAATAGCTGTTTTAAAACAATGATATAAATGCTATTAATTAATCATAATATCAACATCACATGGATAGGTGAGAACAATGAGAAAGTTCGATGTCGAAATCAGTTTGCCTGCACAAGCAGTGGAATCATTTGAAGCTGAAGATATAGAACAGATTCGTGCAAAATTTTATGCGATTAACTGGCGTCGTTTATTTCTGACTCAACTTCAAGCTGCTGATTCAGACATCTCATTTGCAGTACAAGATACGGAAACAGAGTTATATTTGCATATAGAGTTAAATACGCAATCGAGTAAAGCTGAGCCTGTCTTCCAAATTGACAGTAATATTCAATTGACTGTAGAAAGTAAAGAGTTTTTAGGATTCTTAACACGCAAAAAGAAATATGATGTGGTGTATAAGAATTTGAATCAAACACAGGTTTCAGAACAACTTAGTCTTTTTTTAAATGGGCAAATTGATGAAATGACAGAACAATATAGGCAATTGATGCACAAAAGAATGTTGCAAGAACATCGTTTAGCCTAATTTTAGATTTACGAAATCTACAAAATCAGGAAGTCAAAGCTTCCTGATTTTTTAATTGCTTTAAATGCAAATACTCAAATAATTGACCAATGAGTAAAATAAACTTGGTGCATGTAAAAAATAAAAAAAGTGAAATTTTTCACAATTTACATTTAAAAATAAATAACTTAGTTTTAAAAGTATGATCTGGTTCTCTATGTTTTTTGAAGAGTATTGTTACACTACAAAAAGATTTTAAGTGTATGCGTTTTAGAGTAATGAGCAATTTTGAAATTCACATTCAGTATCCAAATCACACCAGTGAGCATGATATGGAACGTATCAGCAATCTTGAGATTGCAGAAGTACTGACGAAATTTGAAAGCATCAGTTGGCGACGCCAACGCGTTTTACAATTGCAATTAGAGGGTCTCAGTACGATGTTTAAGGTGATTCATCCTACATCAAATGAATTTTTGACCATAACGCTGAATGCTTATGCTAAAACAGAAGATTTCGAGTTTAAGGTAGAAAGTAATATTACCTTGATTATTCCGCAACGTGAATTATTTGGATTAATGATACGAAAGAATAAAGCGCTATTCGCTATCAAGCAGAGTACACTTGAGCAGATTAAGACGAGTTTAACAGCGTTCTTAAATCAGGATAGAGCAGCTTTAGAAGACATTTTCACTCAAATTAAACAAGCTCATTAAGAAAATCAGTATTCAGCTGAAAGACATGTTTACATATAGCTAAAAAAGTAATGTTGCTGTGTTGGATTAGAAATGCAAATTTAGAAATTAAATTTGCATTTTTTCTCTGATTTATGCAATAAAAAATCATTTAATTAACTGAGTTGGGAAAAATTTTTTATATTGATTGGTTTAAAGAAAAAATTTCCTGAAAAAGACAAAAATCAATCTATCTTAGGAAAATAATTCCGAAGCAATTTGATTAATATTATTTTCAAGGATGTAAGGGATCGAAAAGAGCAGATTGCTACCAGTTGCGTATAACGTGCGTGTAGTACTTACCCACAAGGTCTCGATTCGGCTTAGGACGCTATAGACCAAAAGTTTATAGGCAATAGGGTTAAAACTTACAAAGTTTTAATAGTTGAAGTAAACCACAGTTGTTTTCCCGCTCATCCAAAAAATTCAATAAAAATATTTACCTAAAAGTATTTCATCAAATAAATCTATTGAACTTTGTTTCTTATATCAGAAAAAACATCTAACCAAGATATGCTTCATATACAACGCTACTCAAATATATTCTATGCTTGGTCTTAATCAGGGATTAAAAAGAACCACGATAAGAGTAGCGTTATGAACGAAAAACTTGAGAATCATATTTGTTTTGTGTGTAAAAAGAGTTTTTCCCACCGTGATGTGGTTCCAATGGGTACCATTCGCAAAGTGATTACAGAAGAAATTGCACAAGATTTTCCAGACTGGGCTGCACAAGATTATATTTGTAGAGCTGATTTAACCAAGTACCGTATGCAATATGTGCAATCTCTATTGCAATCTGAACAAGGCGAAGTATCAAGTTTAGCTTATGAAGTGCTGAACAGCATGCAACAGCACGAACTCATCACTAAAAATACTGAAAATCAACTCGACGAAAACTGGACTTTGGGAGAGCGCTTAGCAGATAAGATTGCCACTTTTGGAGGAAGTTGGGCTTTTTTAATTTGTTTTAGCCTTTTCTTGGCAATCTGGATTATTGTGAATACAGTGGTAATGGTCAAACAGCCTGCAGATCCTTATCCTTTTATTTTACTTAATCTTATTTTATCTTGTCTGGCGGCTGTACAAGCCCCCATTATTATGATGAGTCAAAATCGTCAAGAAGCGAAAGATCGCCTACGTTCGCAAAATGATTATCAAGTCAATTTAAAAGCTGAACTCGAAATTCGACATTTACATGAAAAAATAGACCATTTGTTAATGCACCAATGGGATAAATTGGCAAAAATTCAGGAAATCCAATTGGACTTGTTGTCAGAAATGAATAAGAAAAAATAGTTTTGAGTCATTGATCTCTACTAAAACTGAAAAAGAAAGGATTGCTATTTTTGAGCGCTTATACTTGGAAAAAACAGGAATTAGATAGAGCAGGATATAAAAATTCTTCAATTTGCTATTTTTTCGGGAAATTTTTTTAAATTCAGCTCAAAAGACACCATCTTAGGAAAATAATCCTCAATAGCTTTGGTTAATATGGTTCGCAAGGGTGATCAGGGATCGAAAAGAGTAGATTGCTACCAGTAACGTACAACGTGCGTGTAGTACTTACCCATAAGGTCTCGATTCGGCTTAGGACGCTATAGACCAAAAGTTTATAGGCAATAGGGTTAAAACTTATAAAGTTTTAATCGTTGAAGTAAACCACAGTTGTTTTCCCTAACACCCAAAGAATTCTATTTTATAGCAGTATTTATCCTTTTATATTACTTTACTTTCATGGCTATTTTAATTTTAACTCAGTAAATACTATCCAGTTTTAATTCAAAAACACGACTAAATTTATTTAAAACACGGAATTATTGATATGCAGTTAAATTTTTAATTTATTGGATTTTTTAAATTAATCTATACGATATTGTAATGATAACACAAAGGATTGTGATCCTATGATTAAACATTTGGAAACGTATTTATTTATGAATTCGATTGTTCGGCGTGCTACTTTACTTTTGATGATTATTGTTTTGGGAATCATTGATCTCTCTACAGGCTATGAATATTCTTTTGCAGTTTTTTATTTAATTCCAGTTTCGGTTGCAGCATGGTATGACCAGAGGTATGTTGTCATCATTACTGTAATTTTATCTGGTCTTACATGGTTATATGCAGATTATAGTGCAGGACATGAGTACACCAATTCGATTATTCCTTTTTGGAATGCATGTGTACGACTGGGCTTTTTTAGTATTGTGGCGATTTTACTATGTAGAATAAAAATAAACTTAAATGAAATGACGCTTATGGCGATGAAAGATCCCTTAACCTCATTGAATAATACGCGGGCATTTAATTTAGCCTATCAGGCATTAAAAAAGAGATATCGTAAAACAGAACAAACCTTTGCTGTTGGTCTTATTGATTTAGATGGTTTCAAAGCCGTCAATGATACCTACGGACACAGTAAAGGGGATGATGTATTGGTTGAGTTTGCACAGGTGTTAAAATCGACCACACGGCATTCAGATGTTATTGCACGTATGGGCGGTGATGAATTTATTGTAATCTTACAAGACATTGATCTACATGCGATTAAAGATTATGAAAAACGTCTAAGAAAAAGCTTTTTGCTAAGTGGATTGAAACAGCAGTTTGGTATTGATTTTAGTATGGGAATTCGAACTTATGATGAATTGCCTGAAAATATTGACGCTGCTACTCATCAAGCAGATCTATTGATGTATCAATCCAAAGTACATGGCAAATCGCAAACCACAATTTATGCAACCCCTTAACAAGACTATCGAGCAGTTTAAGCAAGATGGGGGCATTTTTCTAGGGGTGATCTTGTTGGATAATGGCTTGGCTGGCTTCTTTTAAGTGATAGAGCAATTGTCCCAATAATACCTCTTTACTGCTTAATGTGACGATGAGCATAGGATGCTTGGTACATGGCACAGCTGTTAATACGGCTTTACCATTTTCAGCGTCTAAGCTGATACTTTGACAGCCAGTCAAATTGATTTCTGATAAAAAAGCGCTGACCATCGCTAAAATTGAACTGCTCACCGCTGCCAGTTTGCTGGATTGAAATTGATAGCGTTTACTTACTGAAGCTAACTCAAAACCATCACTTGAACAAATCATAATGAACTCAATATGATTAACATGGTTGATCACTTCTTGTATCTGCTGTTTGGCAAATGCAACCAATGCTTCTGGTGCTGCCCGTCGCTCAGCTAAATTCATAGGCACCTCATGATGGGTTATAGATATTTAATTTCTAATGCGGTAATCAATGTCTCCAAAAGCAAGAGTACATCTGCTTTCTTTCGTGCATCAATGAAGAAAACAGGGAAGTTGAGTTGCCGTTCTAATAGCCATTGTCGATATTGGTGAGTCGGTTTAGCCAAATCATCATCAATATGGGTAATACCAATCACAATGTTGTCGCCGTATTGTTTAAAGGTGTTGATGTAATAGTCCAACTCGTCCAAAGGTGTTTGTAAACTATGATCAATCAAGAGGATTGTGCCAATAGCCCCTTTACAGATCACACCCCACATAAAGTCGAAACGTCCTTGCCCCGGTGTTCCATAAAGACCAACTTTATTGCCATCATCAAGCGTGACTTCTCCATAGTCGATCCCTACTGTAGTGTTGAGCTTTTTATGGCTATGTTCATCAGTATTAAAGGCTTCTGTCGCCAATACAGGAATCTCAGAGAGCGATTTAATCGCTTCGGTTTTTCCTGCCCCCATTGAACCTGCAAAAACAATTTTGTATTGTTGAATAATCATCGCGTACCTATCCCTTAAAACTTAAACTTACTTTTTAACTTGTTAAAAAAGCTTTTTAAGATTCCTTTATTTTCAGTGTGTTGTTCATCGCTCTGAGATTTATCGAACTGGCTGTCTTTCGCTGAAATGATCTCCGCATTATGAATGGCTAGATTGGCAGCTACAAAATGCTGAACGGTTGTAACAGGAATATTGAGCTTATTTGCAACATGTTGAATTTCAGCACCATAGATAAAGCAAGCCGAAAGTTGTAATAACAATTTTTTATCGAGTTGATTCGGTTGAACCCAAAATTTCAAACGATAATATTTATCAGCTGCAGGCACAGTAATGATTTGAGGATTTTTCCAGATCAAATTAAACAACCAGTCTTCTAAGTTGAACTGGCGTTTACGTGAAACCTTAATAAAGTCGGAAGTGAGTGCTGCTTTGTAATGTATTGAACGGTCAGTTTGAAACTCATCACGTGTCGCCTCAAGCCAAGCCAAATGTGCATGGTGATCTATAATGGCAATTGTTCCTAGATGATCACTGAGAATGACTTTACGACTGTCCTGTGTATAGAGATCAGCAAAGAAATCAATTTCTTTGATTGCAAGTTGAGTTTCAGTCTCGTCCAAAGATAAATCTAAATTGGCTACAGGCGAATCTGCTTGTTGAAGTAATTTGATATTGACCCAATCTTTAAGCGTACATTCATCATAAATGGGGATGCAAAGTAAGTTATCTTGAGCACTTTCTGTGTGCTCACTGTGTTTCGATATTTTTAAATAGGGAATATTTTTATTTTGAATAATATTCTGAATATTATCATTTTCAAAAAACTGCTCATTGATCAAAATACAGTTGATATTTTGATCTGAAACACTTATCCAATTTATACCAATATGGGTTGGTAAAATTTTTCGCAGCCTGATTTTAAGATCATCTGAGGTAGTTAAACCTAAGCCTGAAATTGCGATATTGATACATTGATTGTTCATAATATCACTTATCTGAGATTAAAAGATTAAAGTGTGTAATACATTTTAACGGTCGTCATGTGTTTAAATTAATACTAGATTTATTGTTTTTCCAGTTAAAACATTTTTTTAATGTTCAAATGTATAGCATTTAGTCATTTTATTTATTGATGCTGTATCCTCCCTTGTAAATTGTTAATTTTATTTAAAGTTTAGAGAATTTCATTGCTTTAACTTAACATTAGTTATTATTAAAAATCTATCTTGTATAAGAAAAAAATTAAATGATTTTTATAAATAGAAGATTAACTTAAAAGTTTTTAGATATTTTATTATTATTATGCATATTTAATCATTTATAACTTTATTATTGTGATATTTGTCACTTATAATAATTAAATAAACTTAAATATTTTTTACATGAAAAAAAGCGATCATTTAGATCGCTTTTAATAAATTTTGATTATCAGTAAAACTTAAGCAAAAATTTTGCTGACAGCTTCAAAAAGAATATATAACACAAAAAGTGCAACTACAGGTTCAGCAACTTTTGCCCAAGTGGGTTGTGCTGTTTCAGAAACAGTGACTTCTGGGTGATCTACATGTATATCTGTATTTTGAACATTGACCATTTGATTAAACTCCTTCATCGTTTCATCTAATGATATCTCTTCTTGAACAGTAGGTTGAGAGCCAATCAGTTCAGTTAGCTCGTTTGTTGACCAAACCCAATCTTTCGCTTGACCAGATAAGTGTTCAATTTGCCCAATCACCAGTTCTCTCAAACCTCTTTTGCCTAAACTTCCAGCAGTATCTAACTGTTTTAATTCAGCAAATTGTAGTTCAAGGATTTCAGTCGTTGCAGATTCCAGCACAGCTCGTTCTAAATCAGATTTGTTCTGTGGTGATGTCGTGAGATGTCGTGCAATTTCTTGGCTATATAAATGATCTTGCGAAAGAATCTCCTGATAAAGCGCATCATCATCCTTACGCCACAGACTAATGATTTTGCCTAAAGTGAGGGCATTGATTTCTTCAATATGCGCAGTTCGTTCAACAGCTTCGAGTTGTGATAATAGCTGAGGCTTTTGAATCTTTATCTGCTCAGCAAAGTATTGTACGAGATCAAAAGCCATTCAGTTCTCCTTGTTCTATTCTAAAATGCGTAAGCTCGATTTTTTCTTTGGCGCATCAGACGTGGTTTCTGGTTGTTCACTTTTATTTGATTTTAAAGCATCTTCTTCGATTTGCACATTGGCATATTCCTCAGGATCAAAGAATAAACCTTGTCCATTCTCACGTGCATACAGTCCTAGTACAGCATTCATGGGGATATAAAGATCTTTAGATGCGCCACTAAAACGTGCAGAGAAAGTAATTGCATCGTTACTCATATTTAACATATGAACTGAATGAGGTGCCAGATTAAGAACAATTTGCCCATCTTGTACAAATTGTTGAGGAACATCAGTATAAGGTTGCGTCGCATCAACAAGTAGATAAGGGGTTAAATTGTTATCGCAAATCCATTCATATATTGCACGTGCAAGGTATGGTCGAGTCGGGGTTAAGTTCAATTCTGGTTCAGACATTGGAAAATACTCTATTGTTTTGCGATCTAGGGTTTTGCCAAAAGTTCACTATATCGGCTTTTCTCTTGAAAGGTCATTGACTTCAAAAAAGCTGGACGGCTAAAAATCCGTTGACAATATAGTAAAATTGGACGGCATTGCTGTTTAGGCAACTCAATTCCCATATGTTTTAACCGTACGAAAATTGGGGCTAACATACAATCTAAAATTGTAAAGTTATCAGACATAAAATACGGATAGTGCTGAAAGAGCGGCGTTAAAGATACCAAAGTATCTTTAAGCTGCTGCTGAGCCTTTTTCTTTTCCATTGCGTTGAGCGTATCTGGATGACGTAGCATGATATCTGCAAGCTTAAACCAATCTTGCTCAAAGCGCCAAATATACTGTCTTTGTTCTGCACGGGGTGCGGGTGCATCGGCGTACAGTTTATTTTGCCGATAACGGTCATCTAGATATTCAGAAATGATCTGGGTTTTAAACAATTTTAAATCATTTTCAATCAGCATCGGCAGTTGATTGTAGGGATTAAGGCTTGCCAAATCCTCGTCATCTTCTTCAACGATAATTAAAGTGTGTTTAATCTGCTTTTCTGCCAGCAGAAATCTGATCCAATGTGAACGAAAGTCATCCTCGTGGCTATACAACGTAATCCCTTGTTGAGGCGCATTTTCGACTGACATATTCCAAAAACTAGAAAAAATGAATAAACTAGGATACTAAAAATAGGCAATAAAATCACCTTAACTTTAATAAGCTTACGGTATGCGCCGAATTTAAATCAATATAAGGTATCAATAACTCATGAATTTAATCAATAACAGCCGTAAGTTGCTTGTTGCTGTTTTTCTTATGATGAATCTTTCAAATACATATGCAAAGAAACAAATTGTAGATGCTCAAGTGCAGGAAGCGGCTGCTGAAGCTATGGAAGCTGCCGGAGCTGAAGCTACTGTGGCTAGTGACGCAGAAGCCGCGTGTAGTGCTGATGATGCTTGTGATGTTGCATCTGCTGTTTCAGAGGATGAAAGGTACGGTGGAATCGAACAGGAGTATGTTGTTAAGGGTTGTAAGGTCACGATTTATAATGATGGACCTGTAAAAATGGTCAATGTAAAGACCAATAAACCATGTGATGCACCGATTCCGAAAGATCATAAGTTTTCTAAGGAAACTCGAACTTATCAGGAAAATGGCTGTACGATCACAGAATCAAAATATGCCGACGGGATTGCCGATGCTGTCATGGACTGTTCTAAACGAGATAAAACAAAATAACTTTGAAACTTTGAATAGTTTTAATCCATAAAAAAACCTCGGCAAATGCCGAGGTTTTTTGTCCGATTCGGTAAACGAATTAACGTTTAGAGAATTGAGGACGTTTACGTGCTTTACGTAAACCAAGTTTCTTACGTTCAACTTCACGAGCATCACGAGTAACGAAACCAGCTTGACGAAGAGCAGGTTTTAAAGTTTCGTCAGAAGCGATCAACGCACGAGTAATACCGTGACGGATAGCGCCAGCTTGACCACCGATACCACCACCAGCAACAGTGATGTAAAGGTCATACTTTTCAGTTACGTCTAAAAGCTCAAGCGGTTGACGAACAACCATACGAGCAGTTTCACGACCGAAGTACTGTTCAAGAGTACGATTATTGATTACGAGTTTACCAGTACCAGCTGATAGGAAAACACGTGCAGTTGCGGTCTTACGGCGACCTGTACCATAGTTAGTAGCCATGTGCTGTATCCCTTAGATGTCCAAAACTTGTGGCTGTTGAGCAGTATGAGGATGCTCAGTACCAGCGTACACTTTCATTTTCTTGATCATTGCATAACCAAGAGGACCTTTTGGCAACATGCCTTTTACAGCACGTTCGAAGATTTCTTCTGGTTTGTGAGCAACTAATTTTTCGAAATTAGTTTCACGGATACCACCAGGGAAACCAGTGTGGCGATAGTATTTCTTATCAAGTGATTTGTTACCAGTCACTTGAACTTGCTCTGCATTGATCACAACGATGTAGTCACCAGTGTCAACGTGAGGCGTATAAGAAGTTTTGTGTTTACCGCGTAAACGACGAGCGATTTCAGTCGCAAGGCGACCTAAAGTTTTGCCAGAAGCATCAACAACGTACCAGTCGTGTTGAACTTCAGCAGGCTTAGCGCTGAGAGTTTTCATTAAACCACTACCTATTATAGTTGGTTTGGACTATGGAATCTGTCCAAACAAAAAGGAGTGCGAATTCTAGCTGAAAATAGATAGATTCACAATCGAAATATTCAATTTCAAGCGCATGATTATATTGAGTGCTGCTAAAAAAAGCAAAGCCTAGTTTTATCTAAATGCTACAAAAGATCATGATCGTGGTTGGAATTGTGACGAGTTTCATGAATAATTAAACCCATATAAAGAAAATAAGTCAGGCAAAAATGAAAATAAGAAGTTCGATAAAATGTCTTCTCATTCTATTCAGCGTTGTAAATTTAAATCTGAGTTTCGCCCAAGCAGACTTTGAAGATAAGGCTCGATCATTGAGTAAACTTCATGCAGCTATGCCTGTGGATTATCATAATCAAGCTGAACTAGGAGATCGATTAATTTCTATTCAATGGATGACAGAAGATTTTTCAACGGAATTAGAAGATGGTGTTGCTGTCACTTGCCAACCTTTGGGGATTCAAGTCGCTACAAAAGATATTGCTGCAGGTTCAACGATTCCACTGACTTTATATGATCCAGAAGATGAAAATGGCAAACAATATAAACTCAGGGAAACGGTTGCTATGGATGGTATCGTTAGAGTCGTTTTTAATATGTGTGAACCAGAAATGTTCCACGATTTCAAGCCAACAGCAAATCAATTAAAGATTGCAGAAAAAGAGCCGACTCAATTCGGTTTGAAACAACCATTGGAAAATAAAAAAATAAAGCAATCTGAGAAAAAGGCAATCAATCAACACAAACAAGATGAACCAGATACAGTGCTTGATGTGAAGTGGATGTCTGCTGATTTTACTCGGGAAATTGATAATGTTTTTCCTTGTGAGTCTGTTGGACTATTGATACAAACTCAAAATATTGAGATCGGACAGGAAATAGAGATGGTGATTGAGTCAAAAAATCATGTGGATGATCAAGCCATTGATTATACAGTGTATGGAAGAGTCGAACCTGATCATCGTGTCAGGATTGTTTTTAATCAACATATTGATCTCAACTATTGTAACGATAGTCAACTAGGACTTCAGCCGGCGTCAGCTGTCATTGATCATAAACAAGCACAGCCAGAAATTATGCGCGCAAAGAAATTGGATTTTTAAGAAATAGGGGGAATGAATGCCTGGTCTATCAATTTTTCATTTGGATTTAACTCCATGTGTCATCACTGTAAAAGTAATATTTTATTTAAATAAATGCCTGTGAACGAAAATTGGAAAATTAAACGATTTTAATGGTTCAATTAAGTTGTTGGCGCAAAATAAGATGTATATGCCGTAAATATCTATTAGTTTTTTCGCATTCACCTGGTGATTTATTCATAATGGTTAAGGGCTATCAACATGATATTTTTCCTATCAGACACAATATTTCTCCTTTACAATTGATGTACGTGCAGCATGATTTTTAGTTTTTGACTTATGGCATGATTTAAATTGTTTTTTGAATTACTTTTTATTTTAAATTTCCATTATTCAATATGCGGTAATGTTCGCCAATAGTGATGAATTTTGTACGATGCATGCACAACTTTAAGTTTCATTTTATATATTTTCAATCAAATTGATGCAAAATTTAACTTGAATAGGAAATGATGATTTAGAACCAATGTATACTATCAATGCAACGTCTGTTTAAAAGAGTTCTCGATGCTTCCTTTATATATTACCAGCGGTGAGCCTGCTGGCATTGGACCAGATATTTGTTTGGATTTGGCAGATCGTGTTGATGATCGTCCAGTAGTGGTATTGGCTGATATCAATATGTTGAGGGATCGTGCCAAAATTTTAAATAAGACAATTCAGTTGATTGAATATCAAGGGCAAAAACAGGGGGTGACTGTAGGTCAACTCTATGTCGAACATGTTCCTTTAAATCAGGATGTTGTTTTAGGTGAACTTAATCCACAAAACTCGGCTTATGTAATTGAACAATTACGTCGTACAGCTTATTACGCGATGCAAGGTTCGAGTGTCGGTGTGGCAACAGGACCTGTACAAAAGTCAGTTATTAATGATGCTGGCATATATTTCAGTGGGCATACTGAATATTATCAAGAGTATGCCGGTGTGGATCGTGTGGTCATGATGCTTGCCACCAAAACCTTGAGAGTGGCATTGGTCACCACGCATCTTCCATTAAGAGACGTTGCAGACGCCATCACCAAAGAACGTCTTCATCAAATTATCGATATTTTGCTTCATGATTTAAAAACGAAGTTCAAAATTACCCAGCCGCGCATTCTTGTCTGTGGACTGAATCCTCATGCAGGAGAAGGGGGATATTTAGGGCATGAAGAAATCGAGACGATTAATCCAGTACTTGAAAGCTATCGTGCTCAAGGCGTCCAGCTCAGTTTAAGTATGCCGGCAGATACTTTGTTTACGCCAGATAATTTAAAAAATGCGGATGCAGTTTTAGCGATGTATCACGATCAAGGTTTACCTGTGTTAAAATCACAGGGGTTTGGTGAAGCCATCAATATTACTTTAGGTTTACCTTTTATTCGTACATCTGTCGATCATGGTACTGCATTACATCTTGCGGGTACTGGGCTTGCAAAGAGTTCAAGTTTACATGTCGCAGTTGATTTGGCACTTGACCTTGCCCGATCAAATTAATTGGTAAACAAACTTATATACCGCGTTGGAAATTTTTTATGTATCAAATTAATGCCTTAAACCCAAAAGATGAAGGGCATCATACGCGAAAGCGTTTTGGTCAAAACTTTTTACATGACCAACGTGTAATTGCAAAAATTGTGCGTTCTGTTGCACCCCGCACAGGTGACAATATTGTTGAAATTGGTCCAGGTCTTGCAGCACTAACCTCACCTTTGATTGGTGAGTGTGATGCTTTAACTGTGGTTGAGCTAGACCGTGACTTGGCTGCGGGTTTACCTGGTCGTGTGCCTCATCCAGAGCGTTTAACGATCATTGAAACAGATGCATTAAAATATGATTTTTCTGAGCTGTTCCAACAAGACCGCCCATTACGTGTGGTGGGGAATTTGCCCTACAACATTTCGACGCCTTTGCTTTTCCATTTGTTAGAGTTTGGGGACAAAGTCAAAGATATGCATTTTATGTTGCAAAAAGAAGTGGTTGATCGTATTACTGCTGAGCCAAACACCAAAGAATATGGTCGGTTGTCTGTGATGATCCAATATTATTGCAAACCCACCTTTTTATTTGAAGTACCGCCTGGCTCTTTTAATCCACCACCAAAAGTAACATCTGCAGTCTTTCGTTTAGAACCTTATGCAACTAAGCCAATAATCGCCAAAAATGAAAAAGCATTGGCACGTTTGGTTTCGCATGTATTTACCCAACGTCGAAAAACTTTACGCAACAGTTTAAAGGGCATGCTGGTTGAAGATGGTTTTGAGCGAGCAGGTGTTGATCCAATGGCTCGTCCAGAAACACTGAGTTTGGCCCAGTTTGTTGCATTATCAGATCAAATGGTGGCTTAAAAATGACACGAGAAAATGTCAGATTTAATTATGTGATTGGTGATGTGCAAGGTTGTTTTGAGGCACTGAAAGCGTTATTGAAAGCAATACAGTTTGATGCTGATCAAGACTACATCTGGTTTGCAGGTGATTTGGTTGCGCGTGGTGAAAACTCAGTAGGTGCATTACGCTTTATTAAAAAACTATGCGAGCGAGGCTGCGCTGCAACAGTTTTGGGTAACCATGATTTAAATTTACTGGCAGTTGCTCGTGGAATCAAAAAGCTTAAAGACAAAGATCGTATTGACGATGTCATTCATGCTTTGGAAAGTGATGAGCTGATTGACTGGCTACGTAAACAGCCTTTGTGTCTTTTTCCAAACCCTCAGACCATTTTGACGCATGCAGGTATTCCTCATATTTGGAATATAGAACAAACTGCTGCGCTAGCAAAAGAAGTAGAAACGGTATTGGCGCATGATGATTTTGACGTACTCGATTCATTCCTGAAAGAGATGTATGGTGCTGAACCTGCATTGTGGGAAGATAACTTACAGGGTAATCCACGGCTGCGTTGTATTACCAATTATCTTACCCGCATGCGTTTGACCGATGCTCAAGGTCGTTTGGAGTTTAGTTTTAAAGATGCTTTGGATGAACCCATGCCTGAAGGATTTCAACCTTGGTTTGAGTTTGAATCAAAGGCTGCACAAACACATCAGATTATTTTTGGACATTGGGCGGCTTTGCAAGGTAGAAACATCAGTTCACAAATTCAAAATGTGGATGGTGGTTGTGTATGGGGGCATCAGTTGATTGCATATCGTCTCGAAGATAAAGAAATTTTTAAAGTTGATAATCCAGTGATGTAATCTGCATAAAGCCACATTGAGTGGCTTTATTTTTGACTCAGTGTAAATTTTCAAGAGCCTTTCGATTGAAGCAATTGTTTATCAGACAATAAGGAAGATTCAGTCTACACAACATTTCTAGCACTGTTCTTAAAGCTTTCATCTCCTGAAAATAACACATGGATTTTAGAATGATTGCCAATATTCCCCCAGCTTTGAATCCCATTCAGTCGGTTTGATGATCATTCTTTCTGCATTCGGCGTTAGTGTGATTTCACTGAAATAGATATTTTCATCAGTAATTAAAAAGTCTACTCGACTATAAGCATGCTTTAGACAAAGGGTTTGAGAAAGTTCAAGCAGAATGCCCAATCTGATAGGTTTTTTTAAGCACACTGGACTATTATTTTTTAAGTCAACCGTGAACGGTTGTAAAGTCCAGCTCAGGTCATAGATATTTGAATATTCGTTTTTAAACTGATCTTGTATATCTACTTCGATAAATTTAGGTTGACCTTCAAAACAATGCACTCGACAAGTGGTTATTGTTAATTGGTTTCTGGATCTGATAATAATTCAACATGTAGAAAAGTAAAATTATCAATAATGAATAAAAGAGCTTATCTTTTCCTTTGAAATCATGGCGGATTTATGTGGTGATATATTTTTTTCTTTAAAGATTATATTGTCTTATCTAGACAATGTTTTAATGTCAGATAAACATCAAGCAGGGCTTTACTCCTGCTGAGATGAAATGACCGGCGGTTTGGAGTTTAAATCAAATGAGTGGTTCATTATTTATCAGCACATTGAATTGGGCTTGAAAGAATAACTATTCCATTCTAATCCATGTTTGACTGCGACCAATCATCGATATACCAATATAACCACGTAGTGTAAGTCGGTTACCACTAGCATTTAGGCGTGCCTTACCATGATAAATTTTGCCTCCACGAGGATCGAGAACTTCACCGCCGATATAGTTATTGGGATCTTTGGGATCAACTTTCATTTTTTGTAAAATTGTCAATCCAATAATAGGCTTGTTGGTAAATGGAGCAGGACAGTTATGGCATTGTGTTAATGCAACTTCACCAGGTGCAGGAAAATCTTTAATGATTTTTCCAGCATAAGTATCATCTTTTTGCTTTTCAATTTGTATGTGTGCTCGCACAAAACCTGTTTTGTCATCAACAGTACGCCAAGTTCCCGTAATATCAGCTGCATGTGCCCAGCTGATGAGTCCAAAGAGCATACAACAGAAAAATCCTTTTTTCATAAGCATACCTATATCATATTGTTTTAACTAGAAAAGATCAGCCGTGAGTAAAAAATTATTCACGGATCCAGGTTTGACTGCGACCCAGTGCAGAAACGCCAACATAACCTCTTAATAATAAACGGTTACCATTCGGACTGAGTTTGGCTTTCATTGAATAGATTTTACCTGTCAGTGGGTCAATAATTTTACCACCAACATAATCTTCATCACTGCTTTGCTTTAAATTTTTCAGTACGTCCATACCTAAAATTGGCTTATTGGTGTAAGGCTCAGGACAATCTACACAGGTTTCTTTTGGTGTATAACCTGGTCGTGGCGTCACTTTGATGATTTTACCTGTATAGGTTCCATTAGACTCTTTACGTATTTCAAGAACGGCTTTTGATGAACCCGTTTTATCATCAATATTTTTCCAAATCCCAGTGATATCTTTTGCCATACTGCTACAGCTTAAAATGGAAAATAATGTCCCTAAAATAAACTTATTAAACCTCATTTCTTGATTCCTTATCAAAATGGGGAAGTATAGTTCATCTTAAGCTGAATAATTACCCTATGCAATCACGTGAAAAGTTAAATAAATCACATTTATTTTAGAAAAAGTATAAAGGTTGGCAACCAGATTGCGGTAAAGACCGCATTGACAGCCATACCAAATGCCGCATAACGACCTGCAACCGCACCACGTTGCCATGCTTGTGCAGTTCCAATTGCATGTGCAGCTAGTCCCAAAGCTAGACCTGACGCGCGTTCGTCATTTATATTGCGTAAAATGATGGATGAAAATGCAGCACCAATCACTCCTGATAAAATGACGATCAAAATCACTAAAGTGACTGGTGAGTGCAATAAAGTTGCAATATTAATGGCAATCGGGGTCGTTACGGCCCGTGTTGCAAAAGCCATAATCGTCGGTTCGGACATATGTAGTAAATAAGCCAGACTCATAGGTAGAGCAACAGCACTGATACTGGCAAAAACTAAAATCCCGACAATAGACTTTAAGGGTAAATCATCATAACGCATTGCAGCCAAAGGGATGGCTAACGCAACAGTGACATAACCCAAGAGGTGACTAAATAGCCCATTCATATCAGTATTGTATTTTTCATAGGGAATTTTAAAAATCATTAAAATCCCTATGACAAAAAACATGCCAATCACCAATAATGGGACTTGGGGAAAACGTTTATTGATGGGTTTTGCAGCAAGATAAGCAATTAAAGTGATTAAAAATCCAGTCAGTACACTTAACATCTGTTTCTCCTACAACCACTTTTTTGCCATTTTTGCATAAATCCATAATGGAATTAATGTACTAACAAACATGATCACTAGAAATAATGGAATTTCTTTGCCCATACTGACCAACATGATCAATGAGCCTGCACAGATAGGCAGAAAAGCAAAGCCACTTTCTTTCATTAATTTATTATTGGTATCGACCAGTCGCGCAGGAATTCTTTTGAATTTACGCCATACAACCAGAACAACCAATAAGCTTAATAAGCCTGTTAAATTGCCCAGTTCGGGGTGATTAAACTGCGACATGAGGAATACAGAAGCTTCACGAAAAAAGATGATGAGTCCTAATGTGAAAATCCAAGCTTGCCAATCGATACCTTTTAACTGATCCATGTGTGTTTATTTATAAAATTTGATCTTTCACGTTTTAACCGATTTAGCGCTTTATTTCAAACTCTTCTAATGGTCTTTTAAACTGTTGGGCTTTGTCTCCAAGAATTTCATCAATCGGTAAATGTGCCTGTTTAATCAACTGCTCAAGTTTATGTGGTGCGATGGCAACACTCAAATGGAGTTGACCGTCATCATCATAATGTTCTGATTCAATCACGTTCAGTTCATAAAGCTGGTTTTTAAGTTTCCCATAAGCAGGTTTTAAACGCAGTTCAAATTTTTGAATTTGCCCCATTAAACATTCATGCACTGCTCTACGAAGTAGGTCTAAGCCTTGTTTGGTATGGGCTGAAACATAAACACGCTCGGGTTGATGCGGTTTTGCATAGATGATTTTTGCCTCATCATGGCTCTGGTCAATTTTGTTATACACCCTAAGCGTTGGAATATCAGCGCCAATCTCTTTTAATACGGTTTCAACCGCATCGATTTGCTCCATCATGTCTGGACTGCTGGCATCAATCACATGTAGCAATAAAGTTGCCTCTAAGGTTTCCTCCAAAGTGGCTTTAAAAGATTCGACTAAAGAATGAGCGAGATTGCGCACAAAACCAACCGTATCAGCGAGAACCAAGGTACCAATTCCATCCCAATCCAAACGACGTAATGTCGGATCTAATGTTGCAAAGAGTTGATCTGCTGCATAAACATCACTATTTGCCAAAATATTAAACAGCGTTGATTTTCCTGCATTGGTATAACCGACCAAGGAAACGGTGGGAATATTGGCTTTTTGGCGCGCTGCACGCCCTTGAATTCGTGTTTTACGAACTTTTTCTAAACGATCTTTAAGCTGCTCCATACGAATACGCAATAAGCGGCGATCTGTTTCCAGCAATGTTTCGCCAGGACCACGTAAACCAATTCCGCCTTTTTGGCTATCTAAATTACTTCGACTTCGAACCAAACGAGAAGACAGATGGTCCAGCTGAGCCAATTCAACCTGTAATTTTCCTTCATGTGTACGTGCACGTTGTGCAAAAATATCCAAAATCAAACCAGTGCGGTCAATAACACGGCATTTTAAAATGCGTTCTAAATTTCGTTCCTGAGCAGGTGATAGGGCCTGGTCAAAAATCACCAAGTCAACTTCATCATTCTCGACTTGCTCCGCAATTTCTTCCGCCTTTCCTGTACCAATAAAGAATTTTGGATCAGGTTTAATCCGCTGTACGGTTAAATGGTCTAGAATCACTGCTCCAGCAGATTTGGCCAACAAGCGAAATTCTTCTGAATCTAAATCTTCTAAAATTTGAACATTTACTGTGACTAGAATGGTTTTTTCACCACCTTGACTTTGATCAACATATTCCACAGATAATACAACTCAACCATGACTTGGATAAAAATTCATTCTAAAGGATATTGCAGTTTAAATCCTGACTCAGTGTCAGTGTATTGAAATAAAATTGCAAACAACAAGCTGGATGTCCGTTTTAACAGATCAGGAAATGGATGAACTGGAGTTATCCATAGATCATATACTTGAGAAAATCTGATCTCATTAAAAGGCTATGCTACTGATTCGGATGATCAGCAGTCAGGTAAATTTTGCTAAAGCGATTTAAGATCAATGCAAGTTGAATATGATTTGTATACAATAGCTCTGGTTTAATATGAAATATATTCTGTTTAGTGAATGTCTATGACTCAACAACAAGCAATCAAAAAGTCAAAATCATCGAATTTAAGTGCTTTATCTAAAGTGTTTTTATATGGTAAAAAATTAGTATCCAGCACATCTGCTGTTGCAGAAGGCTTTTATCTGGTTTATCGCCATCAATTATATAAAGATCCGAATAATCCAAAAAATACCCGTTATGTTCAATATTTTTGTCGCCGTTTGAGTGAAGTCTTTAATGTGGATGTGCGCGTTCATGGTGATATTCCGCGTGAACCAGCATTGTGGGTCAGTAATCATATTTCTTGGTTGGATATCGCGGTTCTTGGCTCAGGCGCCCGGGTATTTTTCTTGGCGAAGGCTGAAATTGAAAGTTGGCCAGTGTTTGGTAATCTGGCCAAAGGCGGTGGCACACTGTTTATTAAACGTGGCTCTGGGGATTCTGTACGTATCCGTGAACAAATTGCTGAGTTTTTGCGCAAAGATATTCCAGTATTGTTCTTCCCTGAAGCCACCACCACAGATGGATCAAAAGTCAAGAAAGTCCATGGACGTATACTGGGCGCGGCGATTGAGGCTAAAAAACCTGTTCAGGTGTGCGTGATTTGCTATGTCAATCAAGAAGGGAAATTAGATACGGTTGTTCCCTTTATTGGTGAAACAGGTTTCGTTGAACATGTACAAGCTGTTTTGGAGATGCCAAAAGTTGTGGCACATTTAAAAACTTTTCCTGCAATTTCTACAGAAGGGCATACGGTAGAAAGTTTGACTAAACAAGTGCAAGAGATGATGCAACAAGGTTTAGAAGACTTACAGAAAGAAGTTCTTACAATCGACTAGTTTTCAAGGGTTATTGTATTTTTCTTCATTAATTAAATTTGCGTAGGCGAAGCTTTGCTTAACCCATGTTTTATTTCAGTGTATTCTTGCGCTGCAAACCAAGCAGCGCTTTGTTTTTTATTCATATACATCGCTCAACATGGCAACATTCATGTCACCTCATGATAGAAAGATCGTCTATGATTCCAAAGTACAAAATAAATGAATCAATAAAAAGGTTTAACAATTTTCTAGACTTACATAAAGCCTTCGATCGGCAACCATGAAATCACTTTAATCCCAGCTTTTTGCCACCATTTCATTTTAGGTTCTTTTCTAAGGGTAACAATGCCTTGAGGTGTTTCTTTGAGCCAGTTGATTTTGTTTTGTGAGTCTAGAACCAATTTATAAGCATATTTTTTTAAATGCTCATCCATGGTTTTATGCACTGCATTGGCCAATGGGGGACTATTGATAATGACCCCAATCTCCGTGTTTAAATTGGCTGAACGTGGGTCAAAATTAAAAGAACCAATAAACACCTGCTTATTGTCAATCGCCATCAGTTTGGCATGTAAACTTGAACGGCTTAATCCTTTTAAACTCACTTTGGCTTTTTTTGAAATTTCTTGTGAATTGGCATATAAGTTTTCTTCAGAGACAGCAGGAAGAAACTCATATAGTTCAACACCATTTTTAAGTAAATCATCACGATATTTAGCATAAAAGGCGTGAACTAGCGCAACATCATTGGCTTTAAATGAATTGGTCAAAACACGAACTTTGACACCTTCTTGTGCCAATTCAATCAGCTTTGCTTCGCCTTTTTTCTGCGGTACAAAATAGGCAGAAATGAGATCTACACTTTGCGTGGGGGTGTCCAAACGTTTGACCATCTGAAAGTTGAGATGTTGTTCTTTTTTTGCTTTTGCCTGAATCTTATCAGGTGCATCTTTCACCACTTCGGCTTTAACCCAATCGAGTTGGATATTGTGATGTAGCCATTCATCAAAAGCATGTGTTCTATTACTTAAATTTAAATAATTTTGCACCGTTATTTCTTGATAATGGTGGGTGAGTTGCTGTTTTAAGTTGTCATAACGCAGGGTGTAAGTATTATGATTGACAATATTTCTGACAGGATAAGCGTAACTGTGATTCCAATATTCATCAAAGGAATGAGTAATATCATCGACCGCTTGCCCAACCAACATGACATCAACATCTGAAAATTGGTAATTGTCACTGACATTATAATATTGATTACTCATATTACGTCCGCCAATCAAAGAAATCTGATTGTCAGCAGTAAAGGTTTTATTATGCATTCGGCGATTGATACGTTTTAAATCCAGTACCATGTCGATAGGGCGCAGGCTTCTAAAACGATATGGATTGAATAATTTAACTTCAATGTTTGGATGCTGATCCAATGCTAGATAGACACCTTCCATCTGCTTGGCATTGTTATCATCAATTAATAAACGAACTTTAACACCACGATCTGCCGCTTCAATAATTTTATATAAAGCCAATGAACCAATTTTGTCATTGTCCCAGATGTAATATTGTAGATCTAATGTTTTTTGTGCTTTTTCGATCAGATTAATACGCGCTGCAATGGCTTCAAGCGGATCATACAGAACGTGATAACCTGTTAATTCTGGATTCTGACTTTTTAACGGGTTAATAATTTTTGCCAAAGAAGTGTCTTTGGTGTCTATGTCGTAGGCATATTCTGGCTTAATATTTTGCTGTTTTGGCAAAGTAGAGCAGGCGGAAAGACTTAGAAACAAGCACGAGCTTAGGATCATCAGCCAGTTTTTAGTCTGCTGATTGTCATCTTTTTGCTGTAATTGAGTATTACGATTGATCGTTCGTTGCATAATATTTTCTAAGATTTCTCAGAGCTAGAGTATAATTGCCTTCATCGAAAAGATAAATAATGAGATGACAAGTACATGGTACTTGAGAGATTGAATATGCTTCCAACCTTAACGATGACCTCAATTTTTTATCTCTGTTTCATTGTGCTTGCCATATGGGGCGTTAGTCAGGCATGGTTAAGTCAATCTAGAACTGAAACGATCCATCCTTTTAAATCCTTTGTCCATCTTTTGGCATTTTACCTGTCTTATTTATTAATTCCGTTGTTGTTTTTTAGCATTTATGCAGGTTGGTATGGGATATTCTCCTTACATGAGAGTGTTTTTGTTTTCTTATTGAGTGCCTTGTTGATATATGCGCGATTTATCGAACCTCACACAGTTCATGTCAAACGGTTATCTTATTCGCTAGGTCAATCACAACCTTTTGCACGACCTGTTAAAGTTGCATTGTTGGCAGATTTGCATATCGGGCTTTTTTCAGGGCATGAACGTCAGCTCAAAACGATTGTGAAAAAAGTCAATTTGGCACAACCTGATTTTGTTGTGGTTGCGGGTGACTGGACCTATGAGCCTGAAAACAAACTGGTCGAGGAACTCGCCATTTTAAAAGAGATTCAAGCACCAATTTACTCAGTGAATGGCAACCATGATGAACAGTATCCAGGACCACCTATTCAAGCGCTATTGGCTCAAGCTCTGCAAGCCAATAATGTCATAGACATTGAAGGAAAAATTGTTGAGTTTGATGACTTTCGTTTAATCGGAATCGGAGACTTATGGGCTGGTAAAGCCGATATGCGTTACATGCCTGAATTACCTCAAGATAAACCTTGGTTAATTTTGTCGCACAATCCTGATACTGTCGATATGGTTCCACAATTACCCACACGCCCTTTAATGTTGTCTGGTCATACACATGGTGGGCAAGTTGAGTTGCCGTGGTTAACCAGCTATGTCATGAAAAAGGTGTCGATCTTAGGGCATAAACGTGGCTTATATCAGCATGAAAATGCAGATGTTTTTGTCAGTGTGGGGACTGGCATGGTGGGTGTGCCATTTCGCTTTAGAGTTCCTCCAACCATTGATATTATTGAATTACACTAATTCCAAATGCGTTCAGGTCCTAACATAATAGAAGGTGCCCCCAATCAACAATATAAATCCCAACAGCAGCCAGATTGCGCTGGATTTATTTTGATGGATGATGCTTTCAATTTCTGTTGTGCCGGGTGAATGATGACAGGTGCTGACATCTTGAGTTGAAATGTTTCCTGCGTGGCTGTATTGTGCGTTTGTCCTTGTATAAAACTTTCTGCAAATTTAGATAAAGCTTCGGGTTGAGTTAAATCAATATTGAATTGTTTTTTGATTTCCTGCCAATCTGGATGTTGATCATCAATTTCAACCGTTTTTCCGTCCTTGTTGGTCATTTTGATTTTACTGGAAGAGAAATTAAAGTTGAAAGAAGTACTTGTCCCTGATTTTAGTTCTTCATTGAATTCTGCTGAATCTGCAAACACAATTTTTGGATTTCTCTGAAAACTTTTCATTACTTCATCTGATTTACTCAATGCTTTAATCAGTTTTTTTGATGTGGTTGCGGATAAATGGAGTTGCTCAATCAAAAGTCGCTCAGCTTGATCATATCGTTGCTGTTTTAGTCGCGTTAAAAATTCTTCTAATCAATAAACTTCAAAATACCGATAAACCTTGACGTGAAAAGATGGATAAATAATTTTTTAAACTCCATTAAAAAAGCGATAGCAGGCAGGTTCTTCTTAACGGGTGCTCAATAAATAGAGTATCAAAGCAATAATAATTACCACAGCAAAGATAAACAGAGATGAACGTTTTTTCTTGGATTGATCTTCAATTCCTACCATCGGGCTTGCTGAGGCGCTTGGACGAGTGTGTGCATGACGTGTGGAATCAGGGGTGTTCTGCTGCATTCGTGTTTGCATGGCAGTAAGATAATCCGTTGCTGAATCATAGGATTCTCCACCAAATTGATCCATAATATCATCCCAGTCAGGGTGATGTTCATCAATGCGTTCTTTACGACCATCCTGGTATAAAATAAAAATTTCACCTGTACTGTAGTTGGTTTGAATAGATTTATAATGGGAATGTGCAGACTGATAAAAATCCTGATCAGATTGAAAATGTTGAAAATCTAAATGAGGATTTCTTTCTAGTTCTTCTACCAAATCTTTGGCATCTTTTAAACCTAGCTGGCTTTGATCCATCACTATTTTTATTGCCTCAATTTTACGACCTTGTTGGATGAGGGATTGGAGTTCTTGCTGATGAGTCTGTAATGGTGTATCTGAATCAGCAGAAGATTGAGAAGCATACTGATTTGCAAAAAATTGTGCCTGATTTTGAAATTGATCGACATAATCCTTAGCTTCTTTTAAACCTAAATCAGAGTGATCTTTAACATATTTAACGGCTTCAACTTTACGGTTTTGTTGAAGAAGTAAGCGAATTTCCTGTAATTGTTGTTCATTGAAATGTGTCATTTTTCACCTTTCATTATCGGTTTAGGCATGACTCAGTCACTAATACTAAGCCATAGAACTTTTTATTAATCATAGAATTCAATAATTTTTATTACAAAACAATGCCAAATAAAAGTAGTAATTTGTGTGCGAATACGCAATATTTTAAAACTGTCATCATGTTTTGTTATTTTTAAAGTCATCCTATTTTAAAACCCTATTAAGAGGACGCTGCCATGACTCGTGATTTCGAAAAATTTCCAGAAGATGATAATGGTAATCTACTTTGGCAAATGCACGAAGATGGTGATGATTTAGATGAAATACATGAGCTTGAATTCTCGATGTATTTTAAGACACAGGAACTCGCTGAAAAATGCGCGATTTCTCTGTTGCTTGAAGAACAAAAAATATCTCTGTATTTAGATGAGGAAGTACAACCCAGTGAATGGGTGATTACGATTTATGTCAATCTATATCCGGAATATGAGGATATTGTGGATTTGGAACAGTGGTTTACCAAGATTGCCGAACAGTTCGATGGTGAATATGATGGTTGGGGATGTACCACCTATGTGTTTGATATAGAAGACAGCGAAGATCAATAATTAAATTGAAGCCAATTATTTTTTAGAGCATATCCAAAGAGATATGCTCTTGTTTTTTAAGTTTCAAACTACTAAAGCCATACAAATAGCAGTAATTTACAGCGCTAAACTAGATCTTTAACAAGAATAAATAATCAAGGATGTAGAGGATGAGTAATACTGTAAAATTGCATCGTGTTTTTAGTGCGCCAGCTGAACGTGTTTATAAAGCATTTTTAGATCCAGATGCACTTGTCAAATGGATGCCACCGCATGGTTTCACTGCCAAAGTACATCATATGGATGCCACAGAAGGGGGTTCATATCGAATGTCATTTACCAATTTTTCAACAGGTTCAATTCATTCGTTTGGCGGAACTTATTCGGAACTTATTCCTAATCAACGTATACGCTATTTTGATCGATTTGATAATCCTGAACTGGCTGGTGAAATTGAAGTCATCATTGAAATAAAAAGCGTACTGGTCGGAACGGAAGTGAATATTACCCAGTCTGGTATTCCAGAGGTGATTCCTGTTGAAGCTTGCTATTTAGGCTGGCAAGAATCGCTGCAGCTTCTCGGTCTTTTAGTCAATCCAACCATTCCAGATCAATAAAAAAACCCGTTGAGTTGAATAAAAGTGACAATTTATACAAAGCGTATCTATGAAGCAGTGTCTGAGAAAGATGGAAAACGTATTCTTGTGGATCGTTTATGGCCGCGTGGAATAAAAAAAGAGAATGCACATATTGATGTATGGCTCAAAGAAATAACACCTTCAAATGATTTAAGAAAATGGTATCACCAAGATATTGAGCACCGTTGGGACGAATTTAGACTGAAATATAAGGCTGAATTAGAGCAACATCAAGTATATCTGGAGCAATTACGGCAATGGGCTCAACAGGGTCCAATGACTTTATTAACTGCTGCGAAGAATGAAGATCATAATCACCTGACCGTATTGATTGAGGTATTGAATCCTCCGTTAAGGGCATGATATTTACTATTCCCTATACTTGTTATGGTTTTTAAGTTGATGAAAAGTAGATAGATGTTATGATGCTTCTTTTTCAATTTTATAGGAGTGAATTATGTCATTGCCTAACTGTCCTAAATGTAGTTCTGAATATACCTATGAAGATGGTGATTTGTTGATTTGCCCTGAATGTAGCTATGAATGGAAAGAAGGTGAGTCAGCACAAGCTGAAGAGCAGGTTGTCATCAAAGATGCCGTAGGTAATATTTTAACAGATGGGGATGCTGTTACTGTGATTAAAGATTTAAAAATCAAAGGTTCATCTTCAGTAGTAAAAGTGGGTACTAAAGTTAAAAGTATCCGTTTGCTCACGGACAGTAGTGATGGTCATGATATTGATTGTAAAATCGATGGGATTGGTCAAATGAAATTAAAATCTGAATTTGTTAAAAAAGTTTGATGTCTTGTTGATGGTATATTGCCCGAGATTTAAGCGATATAAGGAAAGAGGAAAGCATGCAGGATATTGAGTTTTTACAACACGCCGTGAATCTCGCTAAAGAAAATGTTGAAAAAGGTGGTCGTCCTTTCGGTGCTGTTATTGTTTATCAAGGTGAGGTGGTGAGTACAGGTGTCAATCAGATTTTAGCTCACTATGATCCAACTTCACATGCAGAACTTAATGCAGTACGCCAAGCTTGTCAAAAACTACAACGCTTGTCTTTAAAAGATTGTGTTGTCTATGCAAGCGGTCAACCCTGCCCAATGTGTTTGGCTGCAATGCGTATGGTTGGCGTGGAGAAAATTGTTTACGCCTATTCCAATTTAGATGCGGAACCTTATGGTTTATCGACCGAACAGGTGGCTGTGCAACTTAGACAGCCTCCACAACAGCAATCAGGATTACAATTTATCCAATTAAAATTGGATATTCCTTTTCATTTATATCAGATTTGGCAGCAGAAACAGCAGTTTAAGTGATTTAATTTCAAAATTTTAAAATATTTCTTGTTAATGTTTTCCACGAAATTGATCAACACACACAGCCTAACCTGTAAGTGTTGATCTTTTAAGTTTAGGGTTTAGTGATTTGCTGTAATTGCTATCTTTTTTACATTTAAGCGTTGTGCTGCTGCCATAACCATCGCAACATCTTTATATTCCGTTGATTGATCAGCCTGTACTTTAATTTGATCTTGATCAGACTTCTGCGCGACACTCGTCAATAATGCTTCTAAAGCTTGCTTATTTTCAACTGCCTGCTCGTTCCAAAAAATTTTACCCTGTGAATCGATTCTCAAATGAATCGGTTCTGGTGGCTGATCTTTATTGGGGGGAGGTGTGCCATTCGGTAGATTTATATTAATCGCATTATTGGGAATCGGTATGGTAATAATGAACATGATGAGTAAGACCAACATCACATCAATAAGCGGGGTCATGTTGACATCCAGCATCACATCATCATCTTTATTGGAACCAATATTCATCGCCATAATTTATTCCTCTTTACGAGTTAGGGAGCTGCAACAGGAGTAGTGACAAAAGCGATTTTTCCAATACCGGCTTGTTTTGTTGCACTGATAACCTCATCAATCGCTTCAAATTTAGTAACTTGATCACCCCGAATATGCACCTCTGGTTGTGGGCTTTTTCGAGCTTCAGCCTGTAGGCGACTGACTAAAGTTTCTTTATTGGCAATGTATTTTTCGTTCCAGAAAATATCACCTGCTTTATTGACTGCAATTTGGATATTGATGGGCTTGGTCACATAAGGTGTATTTTTTTCCTCAGGCAATTTGACTGGAACAGTATGTATGGCAACCGGCACTGTAATCAAAAAGATAATCAGTAAGACCAACATAATGTCAACCAACGGTGTGGTGTTGATGGCTGAAATTACATCATCTTCGTCATCCCCTGAATTTACGGTCATTCCCATGGTGAATACCTCGTATTGTTTCTTATCTTATTTAAGGTCATTGGTATTTTTGATTTCACCACTCAGTAACACTGTATGCAGATCAGAACCAAAGGTTCGGACATTGTCTAAAACGGCTTTGTTACGACGGGTGAGCCAGTTATAGCCGAGCACGGCAGGAACTGCGACAGCAAGACCAATCGCCGTCATGATCAAGGCTTCGCCCACAGGACCGGCAACTTTATCAATCGAAGCCTGTCCTGAAATTCCGATTGCGGTTAAGGCATGGTAAATTCCCCAGACTGTGCCAAATAACCCCACAAAAGGCGCCGTTGAACCTACCGTCGCCAGGAATGCCAAGCCACCACTTAAATGGCTCTGGATTTTATCAATGGCACGTTGAATCGAAATCGTGACCCAAGTATTGAAATCAATTCGTTCAAGTAAATTGCCGCCATGTTTTTTTGTTGAATGAATTCCTTTTTCTGCAATAAAACGGTATGCGCTTGTTTCATTTAATATTTCTGCTGCATGATCAATCGAATCGGCATCCCAAAATTTCGCTTCAGCTTCTTTGCCCTGACGTTTAATCTTGGCTTGTTGGATAAACTTGGTCACCATGATGTACCACGTACCAATCGACATCAGGACCAAGATAAATAAGGTCGATTTAGCCACGATATCTCCTTCACGCCATAACGCTTCTAGGCCATATGGATTATGTACCACTTGGGTAGACGCTGGTTGAGGCGGTGGAGTATGGGCACTATTGTTTACATTTTCAGTGGTTTGAACTGTTGTTGGTGTAACTGTTTCTTCTGCAAATACACTGGAAACAGGCAGTATACTCGTACCTGCTAAAATACTTGTTAATGCAAAAAGTCGCACAGTTTTCATCATTTTATTCATTCACGATCTCCAATTTTTTAATTAATTCATTACAAATTCATAGGGAATGTCATACCAAGAATCCTGAGGTTCACCATTCTTCAAGGCAGGTTTAAAAGTACATAAACTGAAAGCTTTGGAAGCGGCTCTATCTAAAGCCTTACTGCCACTCGATTTTTTAACTTTGGCTTCTTTCACTTTGCCATCACCACCAACAAAGACTGAAATAAGCACTTCGCCTTGTTCCTCATTCTGTAAAGACTCCCTTGGATAATCAGGTTTTTTGCAGCCCGCTTCACCACGAGATACACCTCGAGTTTCACCTGCTGGCTGAGGCTTCGGTGTAGGATTCGTTTTTTGCTCTGACTCAGCTTTTTGCGTTGGTGTCGGCTCTGGGCTTTCAGAGGTTTTCTGTGTTGGCTTATCAGTTGGTTTTTCCTGAGGTTTCGGATCAGGATTGGTCTTTTCCACAGATTTTTCACGAGGCTTCGGATCAGGTGTTTTTAATACTTTCTCCACTAACTTTGGAAGCTCAGGTGGTTTTTCAATAGGTTTTGGTTTTTCTGATTCAGGCTTTTTATCCTGAATGATGAGCAATTCAACTGGCTCATCTGTCGGTTTTTCCACTTTTTTCGATAATCCTGTCACTAGTCCATAAAGGAGGATGAGATGTAGAAGAATTACAGCTCCAATCCCCATCAGGCGTTTGACAGAATTATGTTCTAATGCTGAAAAATTCTTGCCCATTGCGACTCCTCAAATGAGAGACAAACAATAAATAGCGCAAAATAGGCTATATAAAAATTGTGTTCAATTTTCTGTTTGGCGGTGTGAACGATTTACTTTCACAAACAACAGATGGAACTGAGCTGATGTTTGTGAAATATCCAGTTAGAACTTATAGGTCGCTCTTAGGTAATATGCACGACCTGTTGGATCGGCATAACTTGAGTCATAGCCATATTGGAAGTTATCTGTGACATTTGAGGCAGGTGGATCTTGATCAAAAATATTTTTGATTCCTGCAGTGAGTTCTAGATTCTTAAATCCACTGTATGTACCTGCGATGTTGTATAGGGTGTAGTCACTGACACGATGTCTGTCATACTGGGCTTCACCAGTTGAATTTGAATCTTTATAGCCACGGTTGAATTGTTGCTCAAAGATCATTTTCCAGTTGTCATAGCTCCAATTTATATTGGCAACATGTTTCCAACGTGTATAAACTTGTTGGTTGTAATAGCTCCCCACACGACCGACCCATTCACCGCCTTTTTCTTCTTGTTTGTCATATTTGATGACATATGTACCATCAATACCAAAGCCAAATCGACCAGTTTTGGTCACAGGGGTCAGATAGTTCAGACTTAAATCAACCCCTTGCGTTTTGATCCCTCCCATATTGATCAACGTGGTACTGACATATTTGATTCGACCATCTGCGTCACGCACAAAGAGACTGGAATATTTGTCTGGATCTGCGAAAACAATTGAATCTGTAATGGCATCGATCAGATTATCAACTTTGATATTGTAGTAATCTGCGGTAAATACAAGATTTTTAATCGGCTCGAATACCACACCGGCAGTATATGACGTTGATTCTTCTGCTTTTAAATCAGGGTTTCCACCTTGCATACGTTTAAACTGAACATTACATTCTGTTTGATACTGTGGTGAGGTTGCATTGCCGCCGGGGCAAAGTACGGGATCATTGTATCTTGAACCTGTATAGGTTTGGCTTTGAGGTGCATTGATGTCGTATAAACTTGGTGCACGGAAGCCTGTGCTATAGGATGTACGGAACATTAATTGTTTTAAGGGTTCCCACCGTAACGCAACCTTAGGATTGAAAGTATCACCAAAGTCACTGTAGTCATCATAACGTGCTGCAAGTTGTGCCTCCAAATTGGCTAAAATCGGAATATGAAATTCAGTAAACAGGGCGGAAATATCACGATCACCTTTACTCACAGGCTTATTAGGATCTATTCCACTGCCAGGCACTTGTTTCACAATTTCGGCATTGATTTTTTGATCCCAGTTTTGTTTGGTAAAACTTCCACCTAGTGCAAAACCAACATCACCGGCAGCTAAGCTGTAGATTGGACGAGATACGGTCACATCAACTGATGTTGAATCTAAACTTGCTTTGTTGGTGTCTCCTTTCACTTCAAAAGATTTCCAAATATTCGCATCTGCTGAAGGTCCAAATGGATTGAGTGAACCATCATTTAACGCAGTCTGAACTTTACTTTGGTTGAGATAACCGGCATTAAAGCTATCGGTTGCTTCACTTTTTGCATAGGTTAAACCTGCGTTAATGTCCCATCCATAAGCTTCACCTTCAATTCCAGCAAATGCTCGATGTGAATCATTGGTCGTTTTGCCTGAACGATTGCCTCCTTGTGAACGCAGATAAAGTTGTAAATCTGCATCATTCAAGCCAGTCACTGCGGGTGTGATTCCTTTCCCAGGATAATATTGACTTGTACTTGGGAGTGTTAAGGAACGGCTGTATACATCAGGCGCAATCGAGGTTGTTACTTCATTGCGAGAAAAAATATACTCTCCAATCAAATTAAATTGATCAGTAAGTTTCAATGTGCCTCGACCCAGTGCTGAAATTGTTTCTACTTCTGGTGTGATACCAATCAGTGCCTGTGTGTTGAGATAACATAAGCCTTCATCGGCAATAACATTGGGGGTATTATTACAATTTGCATTGCCATATGGATTGGCAAGAATATTGGATGTAGGATCAAAAAAGTTTGCAGGAAAGGCATTTGCTGAACTGGCATCTAGTCCCAGTTCAGGGATGACGCCACCACGACGGCTGATTTTACGGTCTTTCGCCATGATATTATTGGTTCTGCGGTAATCTACTACACCATAAACATTAAAGCCCTGTTCATCTAAATTGCCATATCCTCCAAAAATAGAAATGTCTTGTTTATCTCCTCCACTGGCTTCAGGTTGAGTTGCACCCACACTAATATTGAGTCCCTCAAAAGATTTTTTAGTAATAAAGTTAATAACTCCCCCAATTGCATCTGCACCATATACGGCAGAAGCACCATCTCGTAGAATCTCAATACGTTCAACCATGGCCATTGGAATAATATTGAGATTGGTCGTTGAGGTGCTGAAAGGGCTATACGCCAAACGACGACCATTGAGCAATACCAATGTTTTATCTGTTCCTAAACCACGAAGGTTGGCAGAAGAGCCCTCGGTATTACTTGCACCGACGTTCTGTGAAGTTGAAAATCCTGCTTGGTTTGAACTGACTTTGGTCAATGCTTCTTCAACTGTGGTAACCCCTTGTTTGGCTAAATCATCACCTTTAATAATGGTAATCGGTGATGCACTTTGAGCAGCAACTCCTTTGATTGAAGAGCCTGTCACGGTCACTTTTGCCACTTTGGTTGTTTGGGAGCTTTCTTCATTTTCTGCTGCTTTTGCTGTAGTGAGGTACATCAAACTTAAACTAAGTATGCTTAATTTAAGAATATTTTTCCCCATTGTTGGCGACTCCAAAGAACGAAACTCTTTGTTCATTTTCATATTTTCAGACATCCGTTTTTTTTTGTACTTAGCGATATTGCTGCAATGCTTTCTAGCAATACAAGTGCCAACTATCTAATTATATGTTGTAAAAATATACAAAAAATTGCTAATAATTTGCGTTACTAGTGTCGAATTATCTTATTCTTCCAAGACTTGATTGAAAAAATCTATTTTTGAAAAAATATGAAAAAGTATTAAGTAAAGATGAAATCATTGTAAAAAAAAGTATTAATTTATAGTGATTGTGTTTTATCAATATCTTTAAAATCAAATGTTTAATTTAAGTTATGAGTTGTATATAAATTTATTATGATTAATATTTTTATATTATTTTATAATAATCATATATTTATTATTTATTTTAGAGTGATTGATAAAATAAGTGAGCAATTTTGGAACACTCGTGTATTTAAATTGTGCAATATAAGTCATTCTGATAAAGGTTATATGAATTTAATATTTATAATATTCATCGTGCAAATCTTGAGAGATTGAACGTTGATAAATCTTTAATAATTGTTAATTTTTTACGGTAAAAAGAAACAAAATTTACAACAATAATTATGGGTGGCATGAAATTCGCTTTCGATTTGGGGCTGTTATCTTGTACAGTTTTTCACTATTGTTAATTTGATATTTGGTTTCGTACCAAAGCGGTAATGTACAGGATGATCGTACCGTTAGCTTATTGTTTCATATGATCTGATTCAGAGCTGAGGCGTTTTCAAGGTTTGCTACTCTTATAAAAATACATAGGTATGAATTTGGAATCTAAGCTTTTACGTATTGCGTTGTGCGCTTATGCAATCGGTTGTGGGGAACTCGCCATTGCGAAAACTCCTGCACAACCCAATAAAATGTTGCATTTGGCTTTTGAAGCGCCAGATGATGGTTTTGATATGGTTAAAACCTATAATTACTACAGTGGCAATATCGCAGAAGCGATATTTGAGCCTCTGCTAAAATATGATTATTTGGCTCGTCCAGTAGTACTCGTGCCTAATACAGCACAGTCCTTACCCAAGATAGAACAAGAGGGCAAGGTGTATACCTTTAAAATTCAGCCTGGAATTTATTTCACTGAAGATCCTGCATTTAAGGGAAAACGGCGTGAATTGACTGCTCAGGATTATATCTATTCAATCCAGCGTATCAGTGATCCTAAAAACCATTCCCCTACATATTCTTTTATTGATGGAAAAATTCAAGGTTTAGAACAAGTTGTCGCCAATGCCAAAAAGACTGGAAAATTTAATTATGATACGCCCATTTCAGGACTAAAAGCTTTAGATAAATATACATTGCAATTTACCCTTACTCGTCCTGACTATAATTTCCCTTATATTTTAGCTTATGTCACTTTTAGCGGAACAGCACGAGAAGTTATTGAGTTTTATGGAGAGCGTATAGCACAACATCCTGTAGGTACTGGACCCTATCAACTCAGTAAATATGTACCGCGTAGTAAAATCGAACTGGTGGCAAACCCTGACTATCGTGGTTTTATCTGGAACTATAAATCTACCGGAACAGTTTGGGATAATCAGTTGGTCAAGGAAATGACAGGCAAAAAAATGCCCCAAGTGGGAAAGGTTGTAGTGAGTATTATTGAGGAGGAACAATCCAGATGGCTAGCGTTTAAGTCTAGGCAATTGGATTTTGATAAATTAACTTCTAATGCTGTTCCACAGGCACTCAATGGCACACAATTAAAACCCGAATTAAAAAAACAAGGTATTCAACACTTTCCCAATAAAGACCCCGAAATTACCTACACCATGTTCAACATGAAAGATCCAATTGTAGGAGGCTACAGTTTAGAGAAAATTGCCTTGCGTCGAGCGATTACCTTGGCATATAACCAAGATGAAGCGATTAAGCAACTTTATAAGGGGCAAGCTGTGCGAGCTGAAATGCTCGTGCCAGATGGGGTACAGGGTCATAATGCCCAATATCGCAGTAGCGTGGCTTATAATCCTCTGTTGGCGAACAGATTACTGGATCGATTTGGTTATAAAAAAGCAAAAGATGGATACCGAACTTTACCTAATGGGCAGCCGTTGATATTGAAATACAATACAGAAAATAGCTCAAGTTCAGTCATTCATTCTGAATTATGGAAGAAAAATTTGGATGCGATAGGCGTGCGTGTTGAATTCAAAGTCAGTAACTTTGCTGATAATTTAAAAGAAGCGATGCAATGTAAACATATGATTTGGGGTGGAGCATGGATTGCTGACTTCCCAGAAGGTGAAAATTTTGCTCAGTTGCTTTACGGTCCTAACTCAGGCAAAGGTAATTTAAGTTGTTATCAGTCGAAAGCTTACGATTCGCTTTATCGGCAAGCCTTAACCTTACCGCCACAACAACGACAGCCTTTTTATGAAAAAATCAGTCGTCAGATTGAAGCAGATAACCCTTGGATTATACATACCACCCGAATTCGCAATTGGTTATTGCAGCCACAAGTTCAAGGCTATAAAGCACATCCAATGATGAACACCGTTTGGCAATATCTTGATGTACAGCCAGTCAAAAAATAACAGATAAAGTTGAAGGAAATGATGAAGGATAATTTAAGTCGGAAACTTAAACAGATTGGATCAAGTGTAGTGTTGGGCAGTATGATGCTTACAGGCACGGTGAGCATTTTTGCCAAAAATCCCGCAGATCCAAATAAGATTTTACGTTATGTTTTTCCTGTTGCTGAAACGGGGTTTGATCCAGCCGGGACACAAGATCTTTATTCTGCACATGTGCATAATTCAATTTTTGAAGGCTTATATACCTATGATTATCTGGCATCGCCTGCCAAATTGGTGCCGCGTACTGCTGTCGCGTTACCAGATGTGAGTACGGATGGGTTGACCTATACTTTTAAAATTAAAAAAGGCATCTACTTTGCAAAAGATCCAGTGTTTAAAGGTAAGGCGCGAGAATTAACTGCACAAGATTATGTCTATTCCTACAAGCGTTTATTAGATCCAAGTTTACATTCACCCAATAGTTGGTTGCTGGATGACAAGATCGTGGGGATCGATAAAGTTCTTGAGCAAGCCAAAAAAACCGGAAAGTTTGATTATGATCAACCCGTTGCGGGACTTCAGGCAACAGATCGATATACCTTGGTGATTAAATTAAAACAGCCTGATCAAAACTTTCCCATGCTTTTGGCACATCAACCCGCAGGTGCAGTGGCTCGGGAAGTAATTGAACATTATCGCGATAAATCGGGTTTTGCCATGGCTCATCCGGTAGGTACAGGTCCTTATATTTTGACCAAGTGGATTCCTGGCTCACGTATTATTTTAAAGGCAAATCCTGATTACCGTGGCTATGTTTGGGATTTCAAAGCTTCTACGCCCGAAGACCAGAAAATTGTCGATGCAATGAAAGGCAAAAAGATGCCACAAATCGGTGTGGTTGATATTCAAGTGATGGAAGAAGCGCAATCACGCTGGTTGTCGTTTAGCAAAGATGAAACAGACTTGTTTGTTCTGGATGGTGATTTAACTGTTCAAGCGATTCAGGATGGTCAGCTCAAGCCTGAACTGGCGAAAAAAGGCATTCAACTTTCCCGAATTGTCGATCCTTCGATTGATTATTATTACTGGAATATGCAAAACCCTATCGTCGGTGGTTTAAGTAAGGAAAAAATAGCCTTACGTCGTGCCATGGCAATGGCGTATTCACCAGACAATCAGATTAAAATTTTAATGAAAGGTGATGCACAAAGATTACAATTCCCCGTCCCTTATGGCGTAGTGGGACATGATCCCAATTATAAAACCAGTATTCCTTATTCAGTCAAAGCAGCCAATTTACTTCTCGATCGTTATCACTATAAGGTGGGGGCAGATGGTTGGCGAACCCTGCCTGATGGTAAGCCGTTGGTGATTGAATTAGCCGTTTATGGGGGCAGTGCACGCAGTCAGCAGAGTGCCGAATTTTGGAAAAAAACCTTAGACAATATCAAAGTTAAAATGACCACCAAATCTTTGCCTTTTGCAGAAGGTCTAAAAGCTGAAAAACAATGTAAAACCATGTTTAAAGGTTCTGCCTGGGTTGCCGACTATCCTGATGCTGACAACTTTATGCAACTGTTCTACAGCAAGAATATTCATGCTACCAACAATGCCTGCATGAAAATACCTGAATATGATCGCCTGTATGAACAAACTCAAAAGTTAAAGCCAGGTCCTGAGCGTGATGCACTCTATCGCAAAATGGCAAGAATATTGGAAGTCTATATGCCTGTACAAATGGCATCGACACGTTACCGAAATGCTTTGGCGCAACCGCGTGTGATTGGATTTAAAAAGCATCCCATTCTTCCCTCAGAATGGATGTATTTTGATATGAAAAAGTAATGTTTAGCGGTGGCTGAAAAAATAAACAGATTGAATTTTGAAAATAAATTGAAGATTGGAGAAAAGATGAAAATGAAGATATTTAAGCTGAGTGCGTTATGTATGTTATCGGTCAGTTGGGGACAGTGGACATATGCACAACCTGAACGCAGTACTTTACCGAAGTTTCAAGCAAAAGATATTCCAGCTCAGTGTGATGCGAAAATTGCCAATGTAAAAAGCAAACTTGCTGAATTTGCCACGCTCAAACTCAAAAACAATGCACCAGCCGGAAATGTGTTGGCAAAATGGGATCAGATTTTTGCTGAGTTTGAAGATTTTTATGGACCGATCAATTTGATGAGCAATGTCGATCCCGATGCAGCATTACGCAAAGCCGCTGAGGATTGTGAGGTTAAAATTAGCCAATTCCAGACGGAAGTCTATCAAGATGCCCAACTATATCAGCAGATTAAAAAAACCAGAGCCACGAACGAGATTGACAGTAAATATCGCCAAGATATTTTGGATGGTTTTGAAGATACAGGCGTTCAGCTCTCGACGGAAAAACAAGCCCGTTTAAAAGTGATTTTGGATGAATTGACCAAGATTCAACAAGAATATGCGCGAAACATTCGTGATAATCCAGAAAAATTAGAATTCACACCTGCCGAGCTGAAAGGTTTACCCGAAAGTTATATCTCAAATTTAAAGAAAAGTGAAAAGGGCGACTATTTATTGGGGTTTGATTATCCTGAATATCGTCCTTTTATGGAGTTGGCAGACAGTGATGATGCCCGTAAACGCTATCAAATCGCCTATACACGCCGTGGAACAGAAAAGAATTTAGTCCTGCTTAAACAAGCCATTGATTTGCGTTATGAATTGGCACAACTGTTTGGTAAAGCCAGTTATGCCGATTGGGCATTGAAAAATCGCATGGCGCAAAATCCTGAAACAGTAAATAAGTTTCTCAAAGAGGTACACAATACCGTTGCTCCATTGGAACAAAAAGAAGTACAGGCTCTTCGCGAATTCAAAGCTAAAACCTTGAATATTCCTGTAGAAAAAGCTGAAATTAACCGTTGGAGTGAGGCGTATTGGAGTGAAAAATTACGTCAGCATAAGTACCAAATTGATCAAGAAAAAATGCGTGAGTATTTTCCAACCCAAGCGTCGCAAGACTGGTTATTTGCCATTTCATCTCACCTATATGGAATCGAGTTTAAGCCTGCCAAAGTCGATGTTTGGCAAGATGAAGTTGAATACTACGATGTAATCGATAAGCAGACAGGTCAACTTTTAGGTGGTCTGTATATGGATAAGTTTCCACGTGAAGGTAAATATGGTCACGCTGCGGTTTGGGGAGTAAGAGGCGGAAGTACATTGACCCAGCGAAAGCCCATTTCTGCTTTGGTCACCAACTTTAACCGTAAAGGCTTAAACAGTGATGAACTGGAAACATTTGTACATGAGTTTGGTCACGCTTTACATGGCATTCTGTCAAATACGCGTTATGCCTCGCAGTCAGGAACTTCTGTAGAGCGTGACTTTGTGGAAGCACCTTCCCAAATGTACGAGGAATGGGCTCGTCGTAAAGAAACGCTTTCTACCTTGGCAGATTATTGTAAACCTGCATGTCCACGCATTAATGATGAACTGATTGCAAAACTCAAAGCGGTTAAAAACTATGGGCGTGGCTTGTTCTATTCACGTCAGACCTTATATGCGCAATACGATATGGCATTACATACTGCCCATGCATTAAAAACCCAGCCCATGGATGTTTGGAAAAATCTTGAAGCCCAAACGGCTCTAGGCTATGTGCCTACAACAGAATTCCCGGGTCAGTTTGGTCATATTATGGGGGGCTATCAGGTCGGTTATTATGGTTATATGTGGTCTGAAGTCTTGGCCTTGGACATGCTTTCCGCATTTGGCGATAACTTAAATAATCCTGAAGTTGGCGCACGCTATCGTAAAACAATTCTGTCACAAGGTGGGCAAAAGAAAGCTGAACAATTGGTGGTCGATTTCCTGGGCAGAGCACCGGATAACAGGGCATTTTTTCAGGAAATTACGGGACAACGTAACTAAAGGGAATTAGAACTATGTTGGCATACATCATACGTCGTATATGGCAGATGATTCCCACCATGTTGGGAGTTGTGTTGCTGATCTTCTTTTTATTCAATTGGGTTGGGGGCGATCCGGCATATATTCTTGCGGGGAAAATGGCGAATCCAGAACAAATTGAAAACATTCGACAGCAATTGGGTGTCGACCAGCCCTATTACATCCAACTTTGGATTTTTATTAAACAGATTGTCACCTTTGATTATGGTTTTAGTTGGAGTACAGGTGAGTCCGTTTCAAATATTATTTTGACCCGTCTAGGACCGTCACTGACCATCATTATACCGTTGACGATTTTACAAACTGTGATTTCAATCATTTTGGCATTGGCTGTTGCATCGGTCCGTGGTTCTTTAACGGATCGAATGGTGATGCTGTTGTGTACCATTGGGATGTCGATCAGTATTTTGGTCTACATCATCGTATTTCAATATAGTCTGGCTTATCAGCTAGGTTGGTTCCCAGTACAAGGCTGGAGTGACAGTCTGACTGAGAATTTATTTGAGTATGCCTTATTGCCGATTCTCATTATGTTGGTGGTCAGCATTGCACCAACATTACGGCTTTACCGCAGTTTCGTCTTAGATGAAGTCAATCAGGATTATGTCAGAACTGCTCGTGCAAAAGGCGTAGGGGAAGGACGTATCTTGGGGATTCATGTGCTTCGTAATGCTTCAATTCCGATTATCACTGATGTGATGGCAAGTCTGCCTGGTTTGTTAATCGGCGCATTCTTAATTGAGCGTTTTTTTGGGATTCCAGGGATCGGGCGTGAAATCATCATTGCAGTTGAGCGTAGTGATTTTCCTGTGATTAAAGCCATTACTGTGTATGTCGCAGCCGCAACCATGATTTTTAATCTCATCGCTGATTTGATTTATAAAGTGGTTGATCCACGCGTACAGTTGAAGTAGGTGGGATGATGCTTGGAATTTTATCTAAAAAAGTAGAAACACAACAGCAAGCTTCTCCGGGGCTATGGCGCTTGGCTATGCGACGATTAAAAGCTGATCGTGTTGCCATGGTGTCGTTAGGGGTATTGTTCTGTTATTTCATCATCTTGATTTTATCCATGACAGGTGTCATCGCTTCTAACTGGAACAAAGAGGTTGCCGAAAGTTATGCACCTCCTACCTTTATGGGAGCAGATCAAACACTACAAAATACAGCTAAAAAAGCAGTCAATGCAGAAGCATTACCTGAAAACCCTGTTGACCCTTTAAAAGACGTGATCAAAGAACTGAATGCCCAAATTGCCACTGAGCAGGCTTCAGGTGGTACAGTAGATTATTATGGTGTACAAGATCCACTTGCCGAGGATATGAAGGTCATTGATCAGCAATTGGGTGGACATTTGCTGGATCAGCAAAGTGAATTGAAAAAAACCTTGCCTTTCGGTGCAGACAAGTGGGGACAGGATGTTTTACTAAAGACCATTAAAGGCGCTGAAACTTCAATTGTGGTTGGGCTGGTTTCTGCATTGTTGGCTGTGGTTATTGGTACATTTTTAGGTGCGATTGCAGGCTATTTTGGCGGATGGGTCGATGATCTACTCAATTGGTTCTACAGTATTTTTACCTCTATTCCCTATTTATTACTGGTCTTGGCGATTGCAGCTGTATTACAGCAGAAAGGGATTTTATCTATCGTTTTGATTCTGGGCTTAACCGGTTGGACAGGTGTGTTTCGCTTAATTCGTGCTGAATATATGAAACATACCTCACGTGAGTATGTACTGGCCGCCAAAGCTATTGGGGTTAGCCATCTCAGGCGAATGTTCGTGCATATCTTTCCAAACGTCAGTCATATTGCATTGGTTCAAATGTCAATTTTAGTGGTTGGGTTTATTAAATCCGAAGTAATCTTAAGTTTTCTGGGTTTTGGTGTTCCTGTCGGAGTTGTGTCGTGGGGCAGTATGCTGAATGAAGCACAGAGCGAGCTCATACTCGGTAAATGGTGGCAATTGGTTGCAGCATCAGTCGCGATGGCAGTACTGGTTACAGCATTTTCAATGTTTACTGATGCATTACGCGATGCATTAGACCCTAAAATAAAATAAGGAGTATATAGATGTCAGAACAACATGTGATACCTCCTGTACTGCTGAGTGTTCAAGATCTCAGTGTGAGTTTTAAGGGGGAAAATAAGCAACTCATTGAAACTGTAAAAAGCATTTCTTTTCAGATTCCTGCCAATACCACAGTGGCATTGGTGGGAGAGTCGGGCAGCGGTAAGTCAGTAACGTCTCTGGCAACAATGGGACTCTTGCCCAAAGATCAGTCTTATATTGCTGAAAAAAGTAAAATTATGTTTGAAGGTCAAGATTTACTGTGTCTGACAACCCAACAAATGCGTAAGATTTGCGGTAAAGATATTGCCATGATTTTTCAGGAACCGATGTCATCGCTTAATCCTGTGTTTACTGTGGGGGATCAAATCGCTGAAATTCTACGCATTCACTTAAATATGGGGCGAAAACAAGCACGCCAACGTGCGCTCGAGTTACTCACTGAAGTGGGGATCCCATCCCCAGAAACCAAGATCGATGCTTATCCCAATCAGCTTTCGGGGGGACAACAGCAGCGGGTCATGATTGCAATGGCGATTGCATGTGAACCTAAATTACTGATCGCGGATGAACCGACCACAGCACTAGATGTTACCATCCAAAAGCAAATTTTAGATTTGTTAGAGGCTTTGCGCAAACGCCGTCAAATGTCGATGCTATTCATTACTCATGATTTGGCTTTGGTGAGTGAGATTGCGGATCAAGTGATTGTGATGCGTCATGGCGAAATTCGTGAGCAAGGTTTAGCCAGAGAGGTGCTTGAACACCCCACGGATCCATATACCAAAGCTTTATTGTTATGCCGACCAACATTGTCTCAACGTCCATTTCGTTTACCTGTCATCAGTGATTTTCTTGAGCGGCAAGAACCACATTCGCTTGAAGATGGTGATTTAGCAGAAACAAAAATGCTGGAAAGAACGCGTGGCTTGGTGGGTGGTGAAGAAATTATTCTAGAAGTTAAGGACTTAAAAAAGTCATTTTTTAGCCGTAAAGGATTCTTTGGAAAAGAAGAATATCAAGCGGTGAAAGGTGCATCATTTCAATTGGCGAAAGGAAAGACTTTAGGTTTAGTCGGTGAGTCAGGATCCGGTAAAACTACAATTGGTTTATTGCTCATGCGTCTACAGCAAGCAACGGGCGGTCAGGCGTTTTTTCAAGGAAAAGATATTTTGGCAATGTCTGAAAAAGAATTTACCCAATATCAACGTAAAATTCAGATTATTTTCCAAAATCCGTATGCTTCATTGAATCCACGATTTACCGTTGGACAGATCCTGATGGAACCGATGCAGATTCATGGCATTGGTGCAAACGATATAGAACGTAAGCAGTTTGCCTTAGCGTTATTAGAGAAAGTCAGTTTGCCGGTTCAAGCTTTCGATCGTTATCCCCATGAGTTTTCTGGAGGGCAGCGTCAACGGATTGCAATTGCCCGCTGTTTAACACTGAAGCCTGAAATTTTGATCTGTGATGAGTCGGTATCCGCATTGGATGTTTCAGTACAAGCGCAGGTGTTAAATCTACTTCAAGACTTACAGGATGAGTTTGGATTAAGCTATATTTTCATTTCACATGATTTATCTGTAGTGAAATATATATCTGATCAAATCATGGTGATGAATCATGGTGATATTGTCGAAATCGCCAATTCTGATGAATTGTATCAGTCACCAAAACATGAATATACCAAACGTCTGTTGAGTGCAATTCCTCAAGCTGCGGTTGAACATCTGTCTTGATTTACATTTAATTAAAAAGCCACTCAATTGAGTGGCTTTTTATATTGAAGTATTCGAGTGTTTTAGAACTTCTTAAAACCTTTCGTCACGACAAAAGGTTTTTTCTTTTCAGGTTGTTCATTACGTTCTTGACGGTCTGCATAGTCTCGACGATCATTGCTGTAACGCTCATCTGAGCGGTTACGGTTTTGTTGCGTACCATAGCGATTTTCAGAACGGTTGCTGTTAAAGCTGTTCCCACGATTATCAGCACGATCGTGATTGTAGCTGTTGCCGCTCGAGCGTACTTTATTGAAACGGTTTTCAGAACGTTCATTACGCTGATCAGCACGGTTTTCACTGCGGTTTTGACCATATTGGTTTGAACCTGTTTTAAAGTCGCGCTGTTCATTATGGCTATATTGTTGTTCACCTTCACTGTCACGACGTTGCTGACGAAGGAAACCGCCACGACGTGCAGCCATAGGTTTGTCTTGCATACGTTCTGTACGGCGTTTTGCCATACCAAATAGACCCGTACCTTGACGTGGTTTTAATTCAACCGCTTTGGTTAAATTATCAATATCAGTTTTATCCAGTTCCATCCAACGACCTGTACGAAGTTCACGAGGCAAAATCACAGTACCGTAACGTGTACGGAGTAAGCGACTTACTTTTAAACCTTGTGATTCAAAAATACGGCGAACCTCACGGTTACGACCTTCTTTCACAACGACTTGGTACCAGCGATTGATCCCTTCACCACCAATTTCAGAGAAAGATTCAAATTTAGCTGGACCATCATCTAAAACAACGCCATTGATCATGTTGTTTTTAAGTTGAGGCGTGACTTCTCCCATGACACGAACGGCATATTCACGTTCGATTTCATTTGAGGGATGCATTAAACGATTGGCAAGCTCACCATCGTTTGTGAAAAGCAATAAACCGGTAGAGTTAATGTCTAAACGACCCACCATGACCCAACGATCGTTGGCAATTGGCGGTAAATGATCAAACACGGTCGGGCGAGATTCTGGATCATTACGCGAGCAGATTTCACCTTCTGGCTTATAGTAAATCAATACGCGACGACGGATTTCATCTTCAATTTGGAACTGAACCTTACGACCATCGATGCGAAGCTCATCACCTGGTTCGATACGTTCACCCACTTGAGCAACCTGCCCGTTGACACTTACACGACCAGCGGCAATGACCTCTTCCATATAACGGCGAGAGCCCAGACCAACTCGTGCGAGCACCTTTTGCAATTTTTCACTCATGACAGCATAACCTTAGAAATAATCATCAACAGTGCACCTATTTAAGACTTTGGCGCTTGCGCATCCAAAGCCATAAAAGCTTCCTTGGCGTCCTGTAGGGGAGGCAATTGATCCAAAGACACTAGACCAAAGGCATTTAAAAATTGTGGCGTCGTTATCAACAACGCGGGTCTTCCTGGGAGCTCACGGTAACCAGATTCTTTAATCCAGTTCCAATCAAATAAAGTCCTGAGTATTTGACTATTATTTGTCACTCCTCGTATTTGCTCAATATCAGCGCGGGTTACAGGCTGATGATAAGCGATCACTGCAACAGTTTCCAACAGTGATGGAGATAATCGGGTTGGTCGATCAGGCCAAACCTGTGCAATCATGTTGCGGTACTTTGCACGGACCTGAAAACGATAGCCTTGAGCGGTTTCAATCAACTCAATGGAGCGACCATGTTGTAAAACGGACAACTGCTGTAAATACTGTTGCAACTGTTGTTTGGAATATTGATTTTGAAATGCTTCTTTTAAACGTGCTAGAGAAACAGGGGCGTCACTTGCAAAGATAATCGCTTCAAGTTGCATGAGAACTTCATGATGTAATTCATCAACATTAAATACATTATTTTGATCTATGGTCATGCGTTTGCACCTTGAATGGAAAGAGGAGCTTCGACACCAGATGAAATAATTTGTACTTTTTGCTGACGCGTCAGTTCTAAGATTGCCATAAATGTCACCACCATGCCCATACGACCTTGGTTTGGTTTAAGCAATTCTTGGAAACTGAGCACCCCACCTGATTGAGTCATATATTCAATATAGGCAATACGTTCTTCAAGCAGTACAGGCTCTTGCTCAATTTTGTGGGTAATCGGTTCGGGACGGTTAAAAATGCAGTACAAGGCATCTTTTAGCATGTTGACGTCATAGCCCTCATATACTTTAGGGATTTCACCTATCGCGACATGACTGGCAAAAGTGTCTCGATCTAAAACAGGCATTTGCCCTAACCGTTCGGCGGCTTGTTTAATACGTAAATAGGTTTCTAAACGATCAATAAGTTCTTGTTTTGGATCTTTTTCAATCTGGATTGTTTTTGGTTTTGGTAACAGTAACCGTGATTTTAAATCCGCTAACAGTGCCGCCATGACCATGTAGTCTGCAGTGAGTTCAATATTCAGCGATTTCATATTGTCCATATAGGACAGATATTGTGTTGCAATTGGAGCGATATCCAGTTGTAAAAGATCAAAACCGTTTTTTTGAATCAGGTAAATTAAAAAGTCGAGCGGTCCTTCGAAATGTTCAAGCAGAATTTCGAATGCAGCGGGAGGAATGTATAAATCCTCTGGAATTTCTTCTTGCCATTCATCCAATACACGGATGTTGGAAATGGATTCCATAGGATGATGAGTTGCTTGAGTCATTACAATTATTAGCCACGCGAATTTTCAAAGGCATGTTTATTCGTGCTACCACGCATAAAACAGTTGCTTTGGCGCAAGGTGGTGACGAATTACGAAAAGATAGTCGGTGTATTTTAAAGTAAAAGTTCGCAGGAATACATTGTTAAATCATAAAAACGATAAAAAACCTGAAAATAAATAGGGAATATCACGTCACAAAATATGTCAGACTGTCGATAAAATCATCTAAAAGTCTAAAAAATAGAGTGAGATCATTGGTTTATAAAGAGCGGCGCAGCACAAAAGCTGCAATGAGTGAAATGTTTGTATGATTTTGTTATTTAACGATTTATTTTATATTTATGATCTATCGGTACGCTCCTGTTTTATCTTGGGATAAGGTGCAAAGCATATATTGTCAATCTGTTAAAAAACTCATGCATTAAAATATATTTTTTTGTGGCTCAATACGATGAAACTATTGTGGGATGGCATAAAGCTTTTATTGCCATGCTTTAACTTAAAGTTCAAAGTGATTTAAGCAGGCGATGCCTCACTTTACTCAACCAATTTCTGTTGAACTGCATTTTTGCGCTGTAAACACAGCAGTGCTTTGGCTTTTGCTCATATCGTGCTGTCCGGCATGGTGACATTCATGTCACTGCATCATCGCAAACCAGCAATGACTGAAAAGTACAATCTAAATGAATTACGATATCTTCTGGCAATCAATTTGTATAAAAAATATAAAGTTTATTGGATATGAAATTTTGAAATGAAATCACCTGTAAGAATCCTCTAGCTGTTTCACTATAGATTCATAAAAAAAAGCATGAGGATGAGTCATGCTAAAAAGGGAAGTGAATTAAAAAATATTTAGATTTTAAATGCTCTCATAGAGCAGTAATACTCAACGATGATCATTGATTGGGAAAACTAAAAAGTTTTTGTGAGTGCAAAGGTCACTGTTGAGTCAATCGGATTGGAAACTTTAGCATTTGGATTGCCATTACTATAGCTCTGGTAAAAACCATCTTGATCCCAGGCTTTGCTATAACTCAAACTGCTTGCAATCTGATAAGGTAATTGTTTACTGATGGTCAGACTGGCATCCTGAAAGTTAGCATCAGAAAAGTTTCGAATACGTTGATGACCGTAGTGTGCATTTACAGACCAACCTTGGATGAGGGGCTGATACCAATTCAAATCCAGATATCCAGAGCCACGAGAGTGTTGATTGTTTCCAATCGCCAAGGTGTCAGAGTTATTGCCGAAATAATCTTGTGTATAGGTGATGGCATATTTCAGGCTGAATGGACCATAACTAATTTCAGGAATGATTTCTCCATAGTTAAATCGGGAATGTGCTGTTTCTGCTGTGGTTTTTGCACCAGGATAATAGTAATACGCGACTTTTGTACCGAGCGTCAGCTCTCCGAAACTGCGTCGATATCCAGTGTAAACATCCCATTCTACAGTTGCGTCCCGGATAAAATCATCACTGACTGTGGATGCCCATGTTCCGGCAAAAAAGCCATTGCTATGGTTGTAGTCTAAGCCACCTTGTAAAGCGGGTTTCCCCCAAGTCTGTTGGAAACCACGTGAAACATATTGGCTTGCTATGGTCAGATTTGCACTATACGGAGATGTCGTGACTGTACTTGATTCGTCTGCATAGATGCCTTGAACGTACATGCTGCATGAAATGAGAAATAGTAATTGCTTTTTCATCTTATCCGTCCTTGATTAATGCGTCAGCTCAGTGGTCACTCAGCTGGCGCAATATAGATTTCTATGAATGAATTTGGCGTAAAGGAGCCTGGCGTACAGGCGCTGTTCCTGCCTTGTAATAACCCGCTTCAGATCGTGGTAACTTTTGACCACGGATTTGGTCTGCAATTTTTTCTGCGATCATAATGGTGGTTGCATTTAAGTTTCCAGTAATGATCAATGGCATGATTGAAGCGTCTACTACACGTAAGCCCTCTAAACCATGAACTCGTCCTTGACCGTCTACCACAGCCATTTCATCTTCGCCCATTTTGCAACTGCAAGAAGGGTGGTACGCCGTTTCAGCATGGTTTCGCACGAAATCATCGAGCTCTGCATCGGTTTGCACTTTTTTGCCAGGGCTGATTTCATCGCCACGATAGGCATCCAATGCAGGCTGTTGCATGATTTCACGGGTAATACGGATCGCATCTCTGAATTCACGCCAGTCTTGTTCTGTTGACATGTAGTTGAACAAAATACTTGGATGTTCAAATGGATTTTTCGATTTGAGTTTGATTCGACCACGAGAGGGTGAACGCATTGAACCAACATGGGCTTGGAAACCGTGTTCTTTAACAGCATTACTGCCGTTGTAGTTAATCGCTACTGGCAAGAAATGATACTGAATATTAGGCCAATCAAACTCGTCTGAGCTACGGATAAAGCCACCTGCTTCGAACTGGTTACTCGCACCAATGCCTGTGCCATTAAAGAGCCATTCAGCACCAATTGCAGGTTGATTGTACCATTTCAACGCTGGATAGAGAGAAACGGGCTGCTTACATTTGTACTGTAAATACATTTCCAAATGGTCTTGCAGATTTTCACCCACGCCTGGCAAATCATGAACCACAGCAATGTCCATTGATTTCAGGAAAGTACTTTGACCGATCCCCGAACGTTGCAAGATTTGTGGTGATGCAATCGCACCTGCACACAATAATACCTCACGTTTCGCTTGGGCTTGTTTTAGGTTGGTTTGATCCGCACCCAGAATATATTCGACACCGACGGCTTGTTTCTGATTAAAAAGAATTTTATTGGTGGTTGCATGGGTGACAATGGTTAAGTTTGATCGACCTTTTGCCATGTCCAAATAACCACGAGCTGTACTTGAGCGACGACCTTTCGGTGTCACGGTACGGTCCATAGGACCAAAGCCTTCTTGTTGATAACCGTTTAAATCATCTGTACGGGGATAGCCTGCTTGAACGCCTGCTTCAACCATGGCATGGAACAGTACATTGTTGCCATTTTTAGGTGTAGCCACAGAAACTGGACCATTGGCACCATGGTAGTCATTACCGCCGATATCGCGTGTTTCAGCTTTTCGGTAATAAGGCAAACAATCTGCATAGGTCCAATCTTCAAGACCCTTGTGTGTTGCCCATTGGTCTAAGTCCATCGCATTGCCACGGATGTAGCACATGCCATTGATCAATGAAGAGCCACCTAAGCCCTTACCACGACCACATTCCATACGGCGATTGTTCATATGGGGTTCTGGATCGGTTAAATATGCCCAATTGTAACGACGACCTTGTAGTGGATATGCCAAGGCAGCAGGCATTTGGGTACGAAAATCTAAACGATAGTCAGGACCACCCGCTTCCAATAATAAAACAGTGACATCTTTGTCTTCAGTTAAGCGAGTAGCCAATACATTTCCGGCAGATCCTGCGCCAATGATAATGTAATCATAGGATTGAGTATTCATAATTATCCTTTTTGTATTTTTTAAAGGTGCCAATGCAATCAAGTGATGACATGGCACATGGGATGGATTGAAAGTTACCAGATAAGTGCATTAGAAAATGCTTTGATACTCACCTAACTCAACTTGAATAGATTTGATGCGGGTGTAATGTCCGAGTGTGGTCAAACCATTTTCGCGACCTACACCTGATTGCTTGTAGCCACCGACAGGCATTTCCGCAGGAGATTCGCCCCAAGTATTGATCCAACAGATTCCAGCTTCAATTTGGTGAATAATGCGGTGTGCTCGGCTGATATCTTGAGTAACCACACCCGCTGCAAGACCAAATGTGGTGTCATTGGCACGGCGAATGACCTCTTCCTCTGTTTCATAACTGAGGATACTCATCACAGGACCAAAAATCTCTTCTTTAACGATGCGCATATCATCCTGACAGTTGCTAAAAACAGTCGGTAAGACATAAGCCCCTTTGGCTAAATCGCCTTCAGTTGTACGTCCACCACCGATAAGCAGTTTTGCACCTTGTTGTTTGCCTGACTCAATGAAAGACAATACCTTGTCCATATGTGGGAAGCTGGTGAGCGGACCAAAGTTGGTGTGTTCTGCCATCGGATCACCGATGCGAATACGTTTTACACGTTCAACAACTGCTTGTTCAAAGTCAGCGAGTAAAGATTTAGGTACAAATACGCGTGTCCCATTGGTACATACCTGTCCTGAGCTAAAGAAGTTTGCCATGACTGCAATGTCAGCGGCACGCTCTAGATGAGCATCGTTGCAAATGATCAATGGTGATTTACCACCCAGTTCCATTGTCACTTCTTTCAGGGTTGAACCTGCAGCACTTGCCATGACTTTCTTGCCTGTCTCTACACCGCCAGTAAAAGAAATCTTTTCAATTACAGGATGTTCTGTCAGCCATTGTCCAATTTCACGACCTGCACCTTGTACAACGTTAAATACGCCATCTGGAAGACCTGCTTCGGTATAGATCTCTGCAAGTTTAAAGGCAGTAAGCGGGGTAGTTTCACTTGGCTTGAAAATCATGGCATTCCCCGCAGCAAGGGCAGGAGCAGATTTCCACAGTGCAATTTGAATTGGGTAGTTCCAAGCACCAATGCCTGCAACCACACCCAGGGGTTCACGACGGGTATAAAAAAAGCTGGAATCACGAAGCGGAACTTGTTCACCCTGTATCGCCGTGGCAAGCCCTGCGTAATATTCTAGAACATCAGCCCCTGTGACAATATCCACAGTCGAGGTTTCACTATAGGCTTTACCTGTATCGAGCGTTTCTAGGTGGGCGAGCTCGTGATTACGCTCACGGAGAATATCTACAGCACGGCGTAAAATACGTGAACGTTCCATCGCCGTCATGGCTGCCCAAACTTTTTGACCCTGTTGCGAACTTTGAACAGCAGTTTCAATATCTTGTTGTGCAGCTTGCTGAAGTGTTGCAATCACCTCACCATTGGCAGGGTTAATACTATTAAATGTTTTACCACTGGTCGCGGCAACATAGCGACCATGGATATACAATTGATGAACTTGTGAATCACTCATTCTGTCTCTCCTGCAAAGGTTTCTGCGCAAATTGCAATTGCGTTTTTACATAATCGTAAGCAATGGATCGTGCCAGTTGGCTGTCAAATTCATCATGACTGCTTAAACTGCCACGCAACCATAATCCGTCAATCAAAGCTGCCAATCCACGAGCAGCAATACTTGCCTGATCTTTGTCCAATAACTTGAGGAAATGAAACTTCAAGTTTGAATACAGGCGTTGGTCATTAATCTGTTGCAAGCGCCCCAGTTCAGCGAGGTGCATACTTGCGGACCAAAAGTCCAACCAGACGCGCATTGCCTGTTTGTTAACCTGGCTGATATCAAAGTTGGAATCAATAATTGCTTTGATTTGGCTTTCCGGATGCGGATCTGCTTCAGCTTTATATTGGTCGGTCTTTCGACGCAAAACGTTGAGCATTTCTTGCATACAGGTATTTATTAATCCTTGTTTATCACCAAAATAGTGACTCACAATACCCGTTGATAATTCAGCTTTTTTTGCGATTTGTGCAATGGTTGTATTGGACAATCCCACTTCATAAATCACATTAAATGCGGCATTGATAATTTCTTCACGTCGCACATGCTCTGGTTTTACTCTACGCTTTGTCATGTTTATCCATTCACCCAATAACAGGGTTTTTATCTAACATTTCTCGATATAGAGCATCATAGCATTTTAATCATACTTTTTATTGATTGAACGTTCAATCAATAAAAAGTATAATCTGCAAAAATCAACAATTTTTTGATGGGCAATAGAAGATCTAAATGGCAAATTCAAGCTCCTGAGAGGTTGAAATGCTAAGTCGAAAAAATGTCTATCATATTATTTTTTAAGAAAATACACCGTTTGCAAGGAGCAACAGCATGGTGTCAAAAAGTCATGATGGATCGGAATCTGAGCATGTTCGATTAAATTTATTTGTATTTGGAAGTTCAGCAGTCAGTATCGGTATTTTTGGGTTATTGTTTGTTTTGTTTCCTGAAAAAAGCCAGTTTTGGCTGACCTATGTACAGGAGCAGACCAATCAATTATTTGGTTGGTATTATATGTTGGTCATTGTTGGCTGTATTGGTTTTGTTGCATGGCTGGCTTTTTCACGCGTTGGACAAATTCCATTAGGTAAAGATGATGATAAACCTGAGTTTGGCTATCTGGCTTGGGTATCCATGTTGTTCTCTGCCGGTATTGGGATCGCCTTACTCTACTATGGTGTTGCAGAACCTGTTGATCACTTTCTTCGTCCTCCAGAAGGAGAGGGTGGAACCATTCAGGCTGCACGTGATGCAATGATGTATAGCTTTTTACATTGGGGTATTCATGGTTGGGTATTATATGCCTTATTGGGTGTGACTCTGGGTTATTTTGCTTTCCGCCTAGATTTACCCTTAGCCTTACGCTCAGCACTTTATCCAATTTTTGGTGAAAAAATCTATGGTTTGATTGGTGACTGTGTTGATGGCTTTGGTATTTTAGCCACCGTTATTTCTCTAGTCACCAATTTAGGGATTGGTGCTTTGGTGCTTGTTTCAGGAATCAGTTATTTACTTCCAGAGATTCCCGATAACAATGTTACGCTGATCAGTGTTGTTTTGGTGATGATGGTTGTTGCGACGATCACTACTGTGGTGGGTATTGAAAAAGGCTTGGCCTGGCTTTCACGGATCAATTTACGCTTACTCTATGCTTTATTACTTTTCGTATTTTTAACTGGACCAACCAACCATTTGTTAAATGGTTTGGTGCAAAATATCGGTGATTATTTAAATCATTTTGTAGTGAAAAGCTTTGACGTGTATTTATACAATCAAAAAGCAAGCGGATGGTTGGGATCGTGGACGGTATTTTACTGGGCATGGTGGATTGCTTGGGCGCCATTTGTTGGAATGTTTATTGCCCGTATTTCAAAAGGTCGTACGATTCGTGAAGTGGTATTGGGTGTATGCCTTATTCCACTTGGTTTTACTCTGGCTTGGCTTTCAATTTTTGGAAATACTGCGATTGATTTAATATTGAATCAGAAACAAAAAGTTCTGGGTGATATGGTATTAACCGATCCTGCTTTGTCCTTATTTAAATTGCTGGAGTATTTACCTTTCAATCCTTATGTGGCTGGTATTGTGGTCGTGATTTGTTTTGTCCTATTTTTAACGCCAGTGGGTTCAGGGACATTGATGATTGCGAATTTATCTACCAAAGGTGGAAGTAGTGAAAGCGACTCACCGATCTGGTTACGAATTTTCTGGTCAGTGGTGATTACATTGGTCAGTGTTGGTCTGTTATTGGCAGGGAGTTTCCATTCAATGCAAAGCGCAGTTGTACTCTGTGGTTTGCCATTCTCTGTGATTATTTTGCTCTATATGTTTGGTTTGAGAAAAGCATTGTTAAATGATCATTTCAGCCCTCAAGCAGCGATATCCCTGTCTCAAAAGGTATCTCCAAAAGAGCGTCAAAATTCACAACTATCCTAATTCAGTAAAACCCGAATCTAATTTTACTGGATCAAATTCTGCCCATTCTGTGCTAGGTGATCTGCCTATATCTAGAATGGGCGCGTTGATGGCCAAACATAATGGGGGTGAACCTTGAGTTCGAAAACCTCCAAGATTTGATCAAGTTATAACAGTCAGTAGGATTCACTGAATATAAAATGGTCTTTGATTTTTTCTACCAGTCAGTTTTAACTGATATTGCTATCGCGGGCGGCATGGATGTTGCCATGTTGAGTGAGGGAAAATGAGCAAAACAAAGTAATGCATCGTATGCAACACAGGAATGTGCTTAAACAAAAAATGGATTGGGCAAGATGAGGTCCGCTTAAGTAAATTGATCGACACTTTTTTCAAAATATAAGATTGTAAAAGTGTCTTATCTAGATGATGCAAGTGAAATCAGCGATGTGAATAACAAGAAACACCCAGAAGAGAAAAGCAAGCTGAGTACGATACGTTTGAATTGTAATTCAGAAATTTTGTAAAACATTTGAGCACCCATCATTGCAGGGATGCTGACTGTAACAATAATCAGTGCTAAATAAGGTAAATGTAAACTTTGAATCGCGCCTTGATAGCAATAGACCAATATCGTAAATAACTGAATAGCAAAATTAAAGTGCCTGAGAATATAGCGCTGTTGAGCTTTAGGTAAATTTTTAAGCATGACCCATGCAGAAGGTGCCGCACCACAAAAACCACCCAATCCCCCTAACACTCCACCTAGAAAGCCGATGCAGCCGTCTGCGAGTTTTCCGAATGCCTGAATGCGAGGAAATTCAGGTGCAAAAAGCATAATTGGACACCAAATCACTAAAAAAAGCCCAAGTAAGGTTTTAAAACTGTTGCCATCTATCATGTGCAAGAGGTAAGTGCCCAATGGAACACCGATTAATCCAGCAATCAGATAGGGCAGCAGCAAGGAAAAAGAAAAGGTATGTTTTTGTTCTCGTCCGAGTGCAATCAGGTGACTCCATAGGGAAGCGAAGACCACTAAGGGGGCTGCCAGTTGCGGTGGCAATACCCAGACCCAAAAAGACATCGCAATTAAAGCAAAAGCGAAACCTGTTAAACCTTGTATAAAGCCTGCAAGCATTGCACCTAGAATAAAAATAAACCAGGTCATTTTTAGATTGTAGTATCGAGCTGAAAAATAGGCATGGTATTTCGACCAAACTGAAGGGATCAAGCACTCGATTCTAAAAGAAATATCTGTGCTATAGCATCATTTATTTAGATCAAGACTGAGATTTAAATCGTCAGTGTTTGGGCATTCAATGTCAGCCAATAAAAAAGAGCCCCTATATTCAGGAGCTCAATAATGTTGCTATATCGAACTGATCAATTAATCATTGTTGGGTTTTAATGATTGAGTTAAACCATTGATATCACCACCTTTGATACCTAACTCGTTCATTAAGCTGTCAATTAAAGGTGCTTGTGAGCGATAACGTAGGGCACTGTTGACGACCTGATCTGAAAGAGCAACCTGATTTTGCTCACCAGATTCAGCTGTTCCTGTTGCACCTGCAACACCACCTAAGCCATTGACTTGAAGGATCTTGATATCATCAATATTCTCCATAGGTTTAACACTTTCACGAATGATTTCAGGAAGGTATTTCAATAAGGCTAAACGAATTTGCATCTCCACCTGTTCAGATGAAAGGACATTATTGGCCTCGTTCACTGCACGCGTACCTTCAGCATCCACTTGATACTGTTTCTCTTGAGCGGCTGCAAGTAGCATTTTTGCATCAGCTTCACCTTTGGCTTTTAAGCGAACTTTTTCTGCTTCAGCTTGTGCTGCAATACGTACAGCTTCTGCATCATCTACGGCTGCTTGTTTTGATGCTTCTGCTGCAACAGTGATAGCAATCGCATCTGTTTCAGCAACCTGTTTTGCCGCCACCAGCTCAACTGCTTTCAAACGTTCAGCGCGTTGAGTTTCTCGAACAGTTGTCACTTCTTCTTCCGCTTTTACTGCTTGCGCACGTGCTTGATCTGCCAAGGCTTTTGCTTCAGATTCCGCGCGTGATTTTTCAGCAATCGCGATGGCACGGTCTTGTTCAGCAAGCTCAATCGTTTTCTTCTGCTCTACTTGTGCTTTTTGGATCAACTGTGCTTTTTGAATATTTTCATTTTCAACATCGCGTGCTGAAGCAATGCGTTTGATTTCAACTTCACGTTCAGCGGCAATACGCGCCTCTTCGGCTTCACGTTTTTTTGCCGCTTCTTGGGTCGCGATTTCAGCAGACTGTTCAGCTTTACGAATGGCAATTTCACGTTCTTGTTGCATTTTTGCATATTCTTCTTCACGAAGGATTTGCAAACGCGCTTGTTCAGCTTCTAAGTTTTTGGCCTTGATGGCAAGGTCATTGTCTTGTTCGATGTCATTTCGTTTTTTACGACGGTCTTCAATAGTTTCGGTTAATTTCGTTAAACCTTCAGCATCGAAGGCATTTTGTGGATTAAAATATTCAAAACTGGTTTGATCCAAACCTGTCAAAGAAACAGTTTCAAGTTCTAAACCATTTTTAAATAAATCTTCTGAGACCACTTGTTGAACTTTTTGAACAAAGTCTACGCGCTTCTCATGTAACTCTTCCATTGCCATTTCAGCTGCAACTGCACGTAGAGAATCAACAAATTTACCTTCAACCAAGTCTTTTAGTTCTTGTGGTGACATTGTTTTTTTGCCTAGCGTTTGGGCTGCCGTAGCAATTGATTCTGCGGTAGGTTTTACACGAACATAGAATTCTGCCATTACATCCACACGCATGCGATCTCGAGTAATCAATGCTTGATCCGTCGCACGTTTAACCTCAAGTCGTAGTGTATTCATATTGACAGGAATCACTTCATGTAAAACAGGAAGTACAATTGCACCACCATTCAAAATGACCTTTTCACCACCAAAACCAGTACGAACAAAGGAGACTTCTTTACTCGAACGTTTATATAAACGGGCAATGATCACGCCAATAATGATCAGTGCTGCGAGCACAATGCCCGCTAAAACCAGTATTTGATATAAATTTGAATTCAACATTTTATTATGCCTTCGTTTGTTATTAAAAAATTAATCAAGAATTGCTTGAAAACCTACTTTTGTTCGCTGGGTGAGAATTACGGATTGACCTTGTGAAAAGACTTGGTCTAATTCAGGTTCCACCAAAATATAATGCGTTTGTCCAAATTGATCGATGACTTTGGCTTGAGCAGGGTAGTTCTGTTTGGCTTCGCCTAGAACAATCTGTGCCGTACGACCAATCAACTCATCACTATAAATGGCAGTGGTTTCATCTTGAGGTAAAATTTTGGAGATAAATGCTGCGCATAGCCGAACGATCGGCATACATAAGAAAAGACTGGCTGGTGCAATCACCCAAATAGAAAAATAATGTTCTGTAAAATGATAAAAAATGGTTTGAGCAATAAAGCCAAATAGTGCGTAAACAGTTAAAAAAATAATCAACCATATCAAGACAGGAATTCGTCCTAAATAAAGCCAATCCAAAAGTTGTACAACAAAACCATGTTCTGTATGCAGATCAATATCTGGATGATGGACTTCGAGAAGCTGATCAGGAACAAATTGGTCTAAAAAACCTTGACTACTTGAACCAATAATAAGAAGTAAACATTCGACCAACCCCAACAATAACATCAGGCAGAGACTTACACTAAAAACTAAGTTCGATGAATGTGTAAATAATTCCCACATAATTGTTTTGCTCAAAATTATTGTTAAAAGTTTTTGTGGATCGTATTTTAAATTTGAACTAATCCGACAATTATCATCAATTAATTCAATTAATAAATAAAGTCTATCGATTTTGTCGAAATATTGCAACTAAATATTTTTTGATTGTAATTAAAATCAATATCTTATCATTTTTAATAGTGGAAAATTTGCTTGAAAATGATTGCTTGCATTTTGTTCAATGATTCCTTATAACTGTTGGAGTTAACAGACGGAACTGTAGACAAAAAAATACGCAATGATTGGGGTGATCATTGCGTAGAACAACGAATCTGCTTTCACAGTTCGGTTAAGGAGAAATGTTATGAATTTTGGGGAAGATTCATAACTTAAGTGTGATAGTAGACGGTTCTGTCTGTTAATTCATTGGTATTCACGTAAACAAGTGTTAAATCTCGTAAATAAGATCAAAATGTGACCAGTATCAATGAATAATACTCAAATTTAATCTATGTTTTTTATAGATATTTTTAAGGTGTAATATATAAAGCGGCGATTCAAATATGCTGTGTATATTTTTTAACGAATGATAAATACGCGCTTTAAAAAAATCAGATTTCGGCTATTTTTTAATATCTTAAAAAGTATTCATCAGGTCTTGTTTAAGCTGAATTCTTGAGCATTTATCTGAATCAAGTATGTCCTGAACGCATTATTTGTGGATGATTGATTAGTTTAAATTAAAAGCACATCATAGTGTTGTATTGAATTGATAAAAATCACTAAATTTCTAAAAAACTTGTTTTTAACTATGACTTGCGCTCTATATTACAAATAAAAAATATGTTTCAAATTTGCTTTAGCCTTTAACTCAGATATCTGAACGAGTTCAATTCACCTTAAAAGAAACGGCTGTAAGTATTGTCATCATAAAGCATTATTGTTGGGTGTATGCCCCATCTCGATTTAAGCTTGATATGTCATTTTTCTTGCATTTGTAGTGTTTTTTTTCATAATAAGCTTTCTTATATTTATGCGCTTTTTATCATGTCAGCATTAGAAATTTTTGCCGTTATTATTAGTGTGATTGGTGTTGGTTTAACGATAAAGCGTAATATGTGGTGCTGGTTATTTAACTTTTTTGCATTTGTTCTCTATGCTTATCTGTTTTTTACCTTCAAATTATATGGTGAAACGATTTTACAGCTGTTTTTTATGCTGGTGAATTTTTATGGTTTTTATCACTGGTATAAAGGTAAACAGCAAGATCATGAAATTCGAATTGAACCAATTGCGATACGTACTGTGTTTATTCAAATGTTGATTGCAGCTTTAGGTGGGTTGGTATTTGGGTTGTCACTGCATTATTTTACTGATGCAGCTTTGCCGATGTTAGACTCTCAACTGGCAGCATTTAGTTTGTTGGCAACCTATTGGACCAGTCGTAAATACATTGCGACTTGGGTACTTTGGGTATTTGTTGATATCGTGTATGTGGCGATGTTTCTTTACAAAGATTTATTTTTGACTGCGGGTTTATATGCAATATTTGTGGTTATGGCAGCATTTGGATGGTGGCAATGGGAACAAGTGAAAAAGAAACAATTGGGTCAGTTGTATAATCAAATCTAGTTGATATAAAGGTCGGGTATGTTGATTGACTTTGTTCGAGTACAAAAGCAAAAATTCGAAAATCTGGCACAAAATATTGTAGATAGACCTGATAAGTATCTTAATTTTGATTCAGTATCCGATTTTTATAAAGTGAAATGGCTCAATGATTTTCCTCTGGGAACGACATGGGCTGTATCTGGTCTTGATGATGGTGCAGAAGATTTCTGTATTCAGATCAAATATAAAAATCAATTTTTATGGATCGAAGTACAAGATGTAATTAAGGTGCGTTATACGATCTGCGAATAGCCACATGATGATGATTTAGGTGTTTTATTTCGTTCATGCGATTGTCGTATTTGTGATCGATATTGATCATATTGGATAAGCTTTTTAATTATATTTCAATAAAAAATGGTCTTTTTTTAATCTATTTTTTAAAAAGAAGCTGTTTTCGACACATTATAATTTTTGATTTTGATATTTCTGCTAAGATCCAAAATTCCAAGCCACTACAGAATTAAAAAATAAATTTTTATAAACTTAAATAAAATTTTTTGTAAGTATTTATATTTTAAATGTTTTTAAAATTAATTTTGCTGTCTGCTGGTTTTTTGTTTGTTGTAATTTTATATTTTTATTTGGTTTGTTTGTTTTATTGTTTTTTAATATTTAAACAAATACAAATGTTTAAATATATCAGATGGTTTAAATGAGAGTTGAGCTAAATCAAAGAAATAATCGTGTTTTATTCAATTTAGTCTTATTGTTAAAATAAATAAAATTAACAAATGGAATTATTTAAAAAATTGACTTACTTTGAGTTTTCTAAGTGTTATATTTTAATCATCGATATGAAAAATAAAAATAGAGAGTAATTGACTATTTTTGAAGGGTGAATGGTAGTATGAAGCAAAAAAATAGAGGCGTTATACCTTCCTCTGCACAAAACCTAAGACATGATAGTATGATCTTGAATTGGAGTAATTTTAAAAAATGTAGTTTGGTCTTATTGCTTGGTGCCATTGACGTTTTTTCGTGGATTTTATGGTGGTATTTCAGCCAAGGAAAAACGGATATACAACAGTGGATTAATCAAGATTTCTATCAAACCTATCTCAGCATGTTGTCTTTAGCTACATTTGGTTTTTTTGTATTTATTTTTTTAATTTGGTCTTTAAATAAAATTGCTTTTATGGACAAAATTATTCCTTATATAACGATTGCATATTTTGGTTTGATTTTTATTTATGGTGCATATTGTATTGGAATTTCCAGTCCGGCATCAATTGCAGGTTTTGTCAGCCTCATTACTGTTGGATTGGTATTATTTGAGCGCCGAGTTGTATATTTAACTATTGTTCCCATTAGTATTTTTATTCTTATTAGTATTGCGTTGACTCTGACTGGTAAAATTGCCTATGCTCCGATTTTCAGTGAAAAATTATTAACTATGCCACTGTATAAAAATGAGTTTTGGGTTTATTCAATGCTGTATTTTTATATTCCTATTTTTTTTGCAAGTTTGGTCCTATTTGAAATTCTGCTCAGTCAGTGGCGCAAACGGGAGAAAATGATTGAGCATGTGAGTATTATTGATCCTCTGACTGGCATTTTTAACCGCCGTAAAATCAGTGAGAATATTGATATGCTCAAACAGCAACAGAGCTCTTTTGCGATTGTCTTATTAGACCTTGATTATTTTAAAGATATTAATGATAAATATGGTCATGACATTGGCGATATCGTTTTACAACAAGTTGCCGGCATCTTGACTGAAAATATCCATGAAGAGGACATTGTTGGACGGTTTGGCGGTGAGGAATTTATCATTTTGACCAGAGGTGGTCAGCTTGTTAAAGCTATCGATATCGCAGAGCGATGCCGTAAAGCAATTGAGAAACAAGTCATTTTATTGGATACACATCGCAAAATCAGCATTACTGCAAGTTTCGGTGTTGCTGCCTCGATTAATCCTTTTATCATTACCAAAGAAGAAATTATCCGTCAGGCAGATCAAGCATTATATTTAGCAAAAAAGAATGGACGCAATCAAGTCCGTCATTTTCTCGAAATTAAAATTATCCCTTCAATTGAGTCTAAGCGAGTGATTTAATGTATTTCAAATTTTTTCTGGTAGATTAAACTTGTCATCAGGGTGATGCCACAAAGGACCAAGATATAGTACATTGCGCCAATATCGCTATATAAACTGAGCCATTGTACCAATGGGAGAGTCAATCCACCGGCGATGGCATAAGCAACATTATATGAAAAAGAAATTCCTGAAAAACGGATTTGAGCAGGAAACATTTTAACCATGCTATAAGACACTATACCTACCGTACCTGAAAAGAAACCCAGTAACATATAAAAGCTAAAAATAGTAGATGGTGTGCCATGCCCCAAACTGTTATAAAAAATACCCGAAATAACTGCAACGCACAGTGAACCCCAGAACATAATATGGCCTGCACCAAAGCGATCAGCCAGCGATCCTGCAATCACACAACCTAGCATCTGCATTAAGATTGCAGCACTTTGCATTTGAAATGCATCTGCACGTTGAAAAGCAAATGTCGCTGTGAGTAAATTAGGCATCGCTAAAATCACCACCACAACACATCCGGTTAAAAACCAAGTAAAGAGCATTCCAATCAAAACCGCTGATTTATGAAAGCTTAAAACTTGTTTGACTGGGAGGCCTTTAGAGAGCTGTTTACGTGCCTGCATCGCTTTAAACACAGGTGTTTCTTTGAGATAGCTTCTCAGATATAAGGCAACTAATCCAAAGATACCTCCTAGAATAAAGGGAATACGCCAAGCCCAATCATGGATTTCTGTTTCACTGAACTTGATTGAGATCAATAAAGACGTCAGTGATCCCAGTAAAATGCCTAACGATAATCCTGCTGTCAGTAGACCGTTGGCAAAGCCAATTTTCTTTTCAGAAACATGTTCTGAAACAAAAGTCCAAGCAGCTGGAATTTCTCCACCAATGGCAATACCTTGTACCACGCGCATAAGCAGTAATAATAATGGTGCAGCGAGACCTATTTCAGCATAGGTTGGCATAAGACCAATGACTAAGGTGGGAAGTGCCATCAGTAAAATAGAGAGACTAAATAGACGTTTACGACCTACTAGATCACCAAAATGTGCCATGATTATACCGCCCAAAGGACGGAAGAAATATCCAGCTGCAAAAATTCCATAAGTGTTGAGCATCGCCCAAAAAGGACTCAGTGAGTCAGGAAAAAATAGTTCAGCAATGATTTTTGCGTAGAATACATAAATTACAAAATCATAAAATTCGAGTGCACCTCCTAAAGAAGAGAGAGCAAGAGTACGTTTATCTTCTGGATCAAGATTTATTTTTTCATCCATGTTGTAGTATCTAAAATAGTCATAACTAAAAGTTTATAATTTTAATAAACAATTTTTTTCTTGAATAATCAATCTTTATTTTGATCGTGAGAACAAATTGTTATGGGTTATTTAGCATGTATGTTTTAGGTTAAATGGGGGAGATACCAATATAAATCCTCAAGTATTTAGTTATTGGAGACTATTCATAACGCTGACTCAATAATTTATGCATATCATCATATTCATTGCAGAGCTCAGAATCAGCCATAAACCTGTATGAAAACTCAAAAGACTAATAAGCTGTTATATGCGAAAAAGCCATGGAATAAGACTAAGAAGGATTCCAATCGCAATGATCATCAGATTGTTCTCAAAGAAATAGGGGAAAATCATTAAAGCGATGCCACAGATGAATGGCATGGTCATTCTTTGTTTTTTTCCATAAACAAAATAACCTAATCCAATCGAACTAAAAATCAAACCGAGAAATAAGGTTGTACTATTCATTGATATGATCTCATGCTTGAGTGACTGTTATTTACAAGAGTAAGATTAAAAATAAATTAAAAGCCAGTTTAAAATTTAATAGCTGATGAATGAAAGTTTAGTTAAGCACACGCATTGCTTGTATGAAATAATGCAATTGAGATTGCAGGACTGAATGTTAAAATTAAATCACGACACGGTATGCTAAAAAATCTGAAGAGACTATGAGTATTATTTTACCAATCGCTCAGCGTGGCGAAGATGTTTTAAAATTAATCGCGGCTCCAGTCGCTGATGCTGAGTTTTCAACAACATGGTTGCAAGAGCTTGCCAAAGCATTACAGGCAACGATGTTGGAACGAAATGGTGTGGGGATTGCAGCACCGCAAGTTTATGTTTCTAAGCGAGTGATTATTGTCGCTTCACGCCCCAATCCCCGTTATCCAGATGCACCTGCAATGGAAGCCATTACGATGGTAAATCCAGAGATTATCGAACAGTCATCACAGACCGTGTTGGGTGAAGAGGGGTGTTTGAGCGTTCCTGATGAACGAGGTCAAGTGGCTCGTGCAGAACAGATTACTGTGCAGTTTTTTAGCTTAAAGGGCGAGAAAGTAATTCAGAGCTTTCATGGTTTTCCTGCTCGAATTGTTCAGCATGAAATTGATCATTTAAATGGTGTGCTTTTCGTCGAACGAATTTAATTTAAAAAAAACTGGACAAAAGTTTACTTTGGGTAAACAGATAGCCCAGTTTTTAGGGAGTGTGTCTTACTTCGACTTTGCTCTTTGTAAAGCATCATTCCATAAACTTAAATGATACTCACGTTGGTCATTGCTCATATTCGGTTCAAAAGCCCGATCTAGCTGCCAAGATTCTGAAATTTCATTAAGATTGTTAAATATATTGCTTTTGAGACCTGCCATAGCTGCCGCACCCCATGCAGTTGATTCCAAAAGCTTTGGACGCAATACAGGTACATTTAAAATATCAGCTTGAAATTGCATCAGCATATCATTTTGGCTCGCTCCGCCGTCCACACGCAGTTCTTTTAAAGGCTGTGAAATATCCGACTGCATTGCGCTTAATGCATCTGAAACTTGAAATGCGATGGATTCCAACGCAGCTCTGGCAATATGTGACTTATTGGTTCCACGTGACATGCCACAGAGCAATGCACGTGCATCACTGTCCCAATGCGGCGCACCCAATCCTGTAAATGCCGGTACAAGTACGACCCCATCAGTGGTATTGACTTGGCACGCTAACTGTTCAACTTCAGCACTGTTTTTGATAATGCCTAAACCGTCTCGTAACCATTGCACGATTGCGCCTGCCATAAATACACTACCTTCCAATGCATAGCTAGACTGGTTTTGACAATTCCATGCCAAGGTCGTGAGCAGTTTGTTTTGACTATATTGGATCTCATGCCCTGTATTGAATAGCATAAAACAGCCAGTGCCATAGGTATTTTTTGCCGTACCCGTTTCAAAACAGGATTGTCCAAATAACGCAGATTGCTGATCGCCCAATACACCACAAATTGGAATTTCTGCACCCAACAAGCCTGTTGCTGTACTGGCAATATAGCAGTCTGATTGAATAATTTGAGGCAGGATACTTTTAGGAATATTGAATAATGCCAAGAGTTCCTCGTCCCATTGCTGGGTTTTTAAATCCATCAACATGGTACGAGACGCATTACTGGCTTCGATTACATGTTCTGAGCCTTGAGTTAGATTCCAGATGAGCCAACTGTCAATTGTCCCAAAGGCTACATGATTTTGCTCTGCCAATTGTCTTAATCCTTCAACATTATCTAAAAGCCAAACCAGTTTTCCAGCACTGAAATAAGGATCAATTCTTAATCCTGTTTTTAGGTGAATTTTTTCAGATAAATTGTGTTGGCTCAGTTGATTACACCAATCTGTTGCACGTCGATCTTGCCAAACAATGGCAGGGGCAAGTGGCTTTCCATTTCTTTTATCCCAAACAACAGTGGTTTCACGTTGATTGGTTAAACCAAGGGCTTTGATGTCTTTGGCAAGTAATCTGGCTGAGGCAATTGCTTGTTGAACCACTGCAATCTGCGTGGTCCAAATTTCCATGGCATCTTGTTCAACCCACCCCGAATGAGGGGTTTTGATTTGGATTTCACGTTGTGCTGACGCATATACTTTTCCATGCTCATCAAAGATAATCGCACGGCTAGAGGTCGTTCCTTGATCAAGTGAGAGTAAATAGCTCATCTTTTTTATATTTGTCCCTTGAAAAAAACTGATAGTAGCGCAATTATAGGACTAGGCACATCATTTAGAATAAATGTCGTGAATTATCTGCTTAATTTACAACATCTATGTTATGATGACCTTGTTATCTGGGGATGTTATTGGCTTCGACGCTGATGATGAAGCTCATAGATGCATGCCGAGAGCGCATTTTCTCTCGTAAATCAAATTTGCATATTTTAGTCGCAAACGACGAATCTTACGCTCTAGCTGCCTAAGGGCAGTTTGTCCGCTTCACTGAATACTTGTGGTCAGTGAACCCGACCGAAGCGCACGCACACAAGTCCGTATAAAGCTAAGCCTCGGGGCTTTGTACTAAATTTAGAGGATCGCGTTTTGTACCCTGTTCGTCGGGTCACTTAGCGTTAAAATAATTGACGATATCTAAGCATGTAGTATTCTCGAGTGTAGTGTTGGCGGACGCGGGTTCAACTCCCGCCATCTCCACCAAAATTCAATTCAGAGAAGTTTGACTGAATGTAAAAAAGCCTTTAAGTTCAATACTTAAGGGCTTTTTTATTTGCCTGTTTGTCCGATATCATCCGACTTGATTTGACCTAATTTTTGCCTTCTCTGGGTAATTATTGGGAAAATTTACCCAATTATTTTAGTCTAGATAAAGGGTAAATACTGATGAAGCTTACCGATACAGAATGCAGAAAAGCACAGCCAAAAGAAAAACGATATCGCCTTTCGGATGAGAATGGTCTATCACTTCTCGTAACGCCATCAGGGCAAAAATACTGGAACATACGCTTTACTGTTCTTGGTGAGCGTAAGTCAGAGTCACTTGGTCCATATCCTGATATGAGTTTAAAGAAAGCAAGGGAGCTTGCACTTGAACTGAAATACAAATATTCCAAGTCGGTGTTGCACGAGGAAATTAAGCCATTCTTTAAAGAGGTGGCTGAAGACTGGTTTGAGAACCAAAGAGAGACTTGGTCATCCAAACATATTAGTAATGTGCGAGCATCTTTAGATGAGCTTTATATTGCTCTGGCCAATAAACGTATTAATCAAATTCAAGCTCCAGAGATTCTGCAAATCATTAAAAAGATCGAAGCTAGAGGCTCATTAGAGGTGGCTAAGCGTACTTTGTCTCGTTGTGGTATGGTCATGAAATATGCCATAGCTCATGGCTATAGATTCGATAATCCGGCAAGTGATTTGGTTTATGCACTTAAAAATAAAAAAGTGAAGAACCTAGCTTCATTATCAGAAAGTGAAATGCCTGAATTTTTAAGAAAAATTAAAACTTATCCAGCAGATGCCCAAACTCACCATGCAATAATTATGATCATGCTTACTGGTGTTCGAGTAAGTGAGTTACTGCAAGCACGTTGGGATGAATTTGATCTAAATGAGCGTAAATGGGATATTCCTGCTGAGCGTATGAAGAATGGTTTACCTCATCGTGTACCTTTAACAGACATGATGATCGATGAACTTCAGGCATTGCGACTGACACATAATCAGGATCTGTTATTTCCACATCGTTTAAATAACAAAGAGCCTATGCGTAGCGAATCAATCTTAGCTGTGATTAAACGGTCGGGCTATGCGGGTCGAATGACCACGCATGGATTTAGATCATTATTTAGTACAGTAGTGAATGAATCGAATTTATTCAATCCTGATGCTATTGAGCGGCAACTTGCCCATGTGCCACAGAACCGTATTCGCTCTGCATATAATCGAGCGCAGTATTGGGACGAACGTGTAAAGATTATGGAGTGGTATGGGGAGCAAGTAAAAAATTGGTTGCTAAAATTATAGCGTGAAAAAAGAGGCTGAAAAGCCTCTTATCTTTAGGAGATTAAATAGTTATGGAACGTGAAACAGATATGGAGGAGGAAGCTGTATTTTCAATTTAATGTATCACCGCTATGCCATTTAAGGTGACTTTTAACTGTTGATAAAATGCAAAAATCGATCTATACGAACTTGCTAGTATTTTAACTTTCCATCCTCATCACACATTTCTTTTAAATACATTTGATGAATTAATTCCTCTAATATTTCGTTTTCAGTTTTATTCTTGAAATCGGATAGTTTTTTTAATTCTGATTTTGCTCCCTTTGTTAATGGTAGGTGATATTGTTTTTTCACTTTATCTGCTGCTCTAAACTTTTTTTGACTCCAAGCTTTATAAAGTTGATTAGTTAATGAGTAATGAGTATCTTTTTTAAAGTGTAAAATGTAATCAAGAAATGAGACTATTAAATTATAATAATCTGAATTTGTTGATGGTCGATATTTTAATCTTTTAAAATCTCTGCTTTTATTTATTAAGTATGAGTATGCCCACTTTAGGAAATCTTCGTCTTCAAAGTTTTTTGAATTGTTGTGGTAGTCTTTTGAAATTACATCAATAAATATAGCTTTAACTTTATTAATACTATCTTTATTGAAATTAATTTCATTGAAGGTGAATTGATATATGGTATATAAATAATTATTTTCAATAAATTTAAATTCTGGTAAATTATTTCTATTTTCTAAGGAATTATTTTCTATAAAGTTAATTGCAAAATTACATAAACGTTTATTAGTTTTTAAAAATGAAAAAAGTTCTTTGTCAAAATTATTAAATTTTTGAATTCTTTTGAAAAAATATTCAACTTCTTCAATTTCCCCAATCTTTTCAAGTCTAGATTTAATTTTTTTAGTTATTTCTTTAATATTATTAAAGTCATCAAATTTAAAATTTATCTGTTTTCCTATAAGTAGACTATCTGTTTCACTATGGAATGAATATTGGTTTTTATCGACAAATATGAGTAATTTATCGTAAATCCATAACATATCTTCATCATTGAATTTTTTTAATTCCTTGTCGATAAGGTCTGCTATTGATGAATCGTAATTGAATCCAGGCATTGTTGTTTCCTTGTAGAATTGTGCGTAGTATTTTTAATAAATTTTAGCATTTTTTTAGGATATTTTTGAAGGTTTTTTTTGAAATTTTTTTTAACGAAACCCTTTGTTGTCAAGGTGTTTGGAACTGAAATTACAATAATTTTTTGAAATTTTTGGTGTGAATTTGATGATTTTTAAAAGTATGAGAAACTTTAGATTTTTAAAATTTAAATAAAATCGATAGCTAAGACGCTATAAGGTCAAAATTTTTCAGGTAAAGGTGATAGCTTTAAAGATTATAAAATTTGTACAGATGGATTTGAATTATTGTGATTTAATAAGTTCGTTGTATATTTAAGAAATGGTATTAGTTGTCTGGATTTATCGATGTAATTTTTTATTTTTTATTAACGAATAAGTGTTGCCTTGATGTATTGCCTTCTTATAAGGTGCTATGTGGTTGTGAGTTGTGAATTAATATTTTTTTTGGTGGGTTTTTAATATTATTTAAATTAATAAAGCTAGTTGAATAGAATTTTTATTATCAATACTAAGTAAAAAATTACACTCTGTGTATTCCTATGAATTAAATTCTCATAGGTGTAACATGAATAATCAAGTTAATGAATCTAGAACCCTTATCGAAATCGAAGACTTTGTGGATGATGTCGTAAATAGATCCCGAGAACCGCGCCGGTTCTTCAGAAAACTCACTGATTTAATTTTTCAACTCGATAAAATATATAATCCTGATTTCTATTACTCTACTTGTGTGGATGCTTTAATTGAATTGCTGATCGATTTTGATAGAGATCTAAATAACTGGCAGTCTTTATATGATCAATTAAAACGAGTTTCTTTTACTGGAATTAAAGAAAGATTTAAAAAGCACCATCGCAGGCATTTACGTCAATTACGTGATCATCAATATAGTGAATCTGTAAATACGAAGAATTTAGTTGAACGTATGGAGAGGATTACTGATCATTATTCACGTATTTTAGTGGTTCGAGTAGATTTAGCTTATCCTCTTAAACATCAAGACCAAGTTGGTATTCAAGAATTTAATGAGGATATGCGAGTATTACGTACTAGATTACGTGATAAAGATAGAATATTTGAGGGTTTAATTGAATATGCATGGGCATTAGAACAGGGTAAGGATAAAGGCTACCACTGCCATTTATTATTGGTCTACAAAGGACATGAGCGTCAGAAAGCTTATGGTATCGCCAAACGAGTAGGTGACATATGGGGAAATATCACCAGTGGTAAAGGGTGTTATTTTAATTGTCATGATCCTAAGTATCTTCAGCAATTCTCTGATCGAGATACTTTAGGTATAGGGATGATTTATCGTAAAGATCAAGATCAAGTGAATAATATGTTAAACACGATAAAATATTTAGTTCGACCTGAAAAAGAAGATCAGCACTTAAGGGTCAAATGTAAAAAGCGTATGCGTACATTCGGCTAATGAAAGAAAACTGAGTCATACATCATCTACATGAAGATCACGATCTATGTGATTGCAAATGAGGGTTTATAGAAATAAACCCTTTCATATTTTTCATTGGAGATGTTTGGTATGCCAACATGTTGTCCATATTGCCAGTCTACTCAAGTACATCGAATATTTGTTTCTCATCAGCAGCAAGTCATTCATTTATTTTCAAATAAGACATCCATCTCAAAGCTTGGCTTAGCAACCATGTTCATTAAGCGGCTTTCATCTGGTTCATCATTATCACCTTGGATGTTGAAATTAGCAGAAGTGATATTGAGTGGCTTGATTGATTATTTAGTTGAATTGAGACATAGCACTTCGGAATCAGGAATTGTAATAAAGTTTTATTGTGAATCTTGCCATCGCAGTTTTAATGCATGAATTTGGTAGATGATCGTCATGGCTTTAAAATAGACTTGATAGAAGATTAACAGGTTTTCATGTGTATTTTTAAGTTTTGTTCTTATATTCTAAAGTCATAAGGAATGATGAAGAGAACTATAAATAAACCGATGTGTTGAGAGGCATCGGTTTATCCTAGTAGAAAAACTTAATTTTTTTAATTTAAAAATTAAACGAATCGATAGAGTTTCCCATCAATTTTTAAGTCAACATGCTTAATTTGCTTTTCAGGACAAGCAGGGGTGATTAAAACGTCTATATCGCTATCTGTTATGGTTTCACCTTCTGGTCCCCATGAATCGACCATACAGGAATGACCATCTTTAGATGTAATCTGTACTTCCTCAATCAAGATATCTGGATATTCAATAGGTTTACCTAAAGTGATAAATTCGACCCATGCAGGGTTTTTAGGGTTCATGCTGTACATGAAATAAAGACGAGGTATCTTTCGATTCTCACAATCAGCACTGTATTCATCTGCACCACAAGATTGAACTTTTATTGGTGAATTTGTATTGGTTTGAATACTCTCAGTCATTTCTGTTTGATTTAGAGAATCCTCATGAGTATCTCCTGGCATGTCTGGTTGGTGGGCTGTCATTGTTCCAACTTGCGAAGCGTGTATTTGATCAGGATTAATATCTGATGGAACGTTGCTGCTGATTGATGATTGCTTAGATTGATTCCATACAAGATAAGCTATTCCAGCAAGGGCAATAATAATGATCACATTGAAGATAAGTTGCATATGATTTTTCATGTAATGATCCTTTTGATATTTTGTTGACTATACGCATCGATGCCACTGATTTAGATTAAAAATAATCCTCTATAGATCATGAAGAAAACAAACAGTTCACTACCATGCTAATGTATCTAAGTCGTTATATGCTTCCCTCTATCGAGGGTTTTAGCTTGGATGATTCTTTATCATTATTGGAAAGTGGAACCTAGGTTTTTAAGCCTAGGCATACCTATTTCTTTTTGATCATGGATATAAGCAATAATCGAATGAGCGCAATGATTAAAAATTTGAGAATTATAGCGAAGCACAACTCTCAACTAGTTCTTTAGCAAAAGCTTTATTGGCTTTTGCAGATATGAATGAAGCCATTTTTTTATTGTTAATAAAAACATCAATTTTTTTGGCTTTTCCTAGATGAGCGATAAGTTTGTTCCAATCATTTCCATTCAGTCTGGATCGTGTTTCATTGGGTACTTCAAGTGCTTTTCCATCAATGATAAAGCTAAAAGATGATTGCTTATTAAAGCTTGCATACGCTTTACTTGCAGTTGAGAGTTCCACTGAGTGATCAACGTTTAAAACACCGCCACTGTTGCATGAAATGGTCAATTTTTGGTTTTTGCTATTTTGAAGGGAATACAAACTAAAGCCTTGTGAAAAATTATCTTGCCAGATATTGGGCGCTGCTTGAGATGTGGAATACATGCACAGTATGAATGCCATTAATGTGAATTTTTTCATGAGAAAATCCTATAGATATTTTTAGATTGGAATTTATTTAGAGCGAAGCACTAAGCCACCGATGATTATAAGAATAAGTACGCCACCAATGAATTTACCCACAGATGGGAACATGACTGCTGGCCAAATCACGCCTTGCCCTAAGTGATAGGCAAATGATTTATAGCTATGTTGACCCCAAAAGTTTTGATAAATTGCAAACAGTAAGCCCATAATCAAATAAGAACGGATTAACCAAGAAGTAATAGATGTATTCATTTATTTCCACCAAACGCATATTGAGCAAGTAAGTAAAACAAACCAAAAACAATCATCATGCCGATGAATGGCAGACCCAGAAAGCAAATGACTGCAACAATACAGATGATTCCAGCAATAGCTCTCATGGCTTACTCCCGCATACATTGCAAACTGATTTGCACCATATCGTTTTGAAAGGCTTCAGTCTGGCTTAAGGTGTAAAGATTATTTTTAAAACCTTCCTCTCCGTACTTAGTCTCTAGTTTTTGATAGACACATTTGCAGGCGGATCGCTCCATTCCTGTAGATTGGCAACCCCCAAGAAACTCTCGTTCAGCTTTACTGGCACAACCGAGTGTTATGAGTGAACAGCCAATGATTAAAATTGAAGTTTGAATTTTCATCATTCCCCCTAATTTATTGTTATTGCTTATTTTGGAATTGATCATTTCAACAGCATGACAAAATGCAAAGACAAAGGCGTCCTATTCCAAGGACAAATAAGTCTTTAGATTGAATGTCTGTTGAATGAAAAACTAGCTGTTTTGCCAAAGGTAGGGCAATAGCCGATAGGGTTTTAGAGAAAACAATAAACAAAGATAAAGTTGAGTCATGATAACTACTCCTATATGCAATAGAAGTTCTACCGAATCACTGTCAATTGATTATGGTGGCAGAACGAAAGAGGGTTGACAGACTGGGCATATAGAACCAGCACGCGCGGACGCGTCCCCCTCCCGTTCTACCGCAAAGGGGGACGAGAAGGTTTCACATAAGACTTATACTCAGAAAGTAAAATCTGATGCGCTATATACAACGGTCTGTCAAAACCGACTGACAATGTAGGTCAGCAAACAAAGGATAGATGCTGAAATTTGCTTAGTCAACATGTGACTAATCGATTGAACGAAAATAGAATATATAGATGGTTTTTATTATCTTCATTTAAGAATTTAGCTTTACTTCATGAAGAATTATTTATTAAATAAGCTATTAACTTTTAAATAATAAAATATAAACAAGGGGTAACAAAAGTGTCTGAGACGTTATACACAAGCAATGAGGAAGCATTGCCTTCAAGTTCTCATGCTCCATTAGGGCTATTGGCTATTTTAGGAGGGATTAATTTTTTTTATACAGATTGGACGGTTCTCTATACCTATTCCGTGTTGATCATTTTTTCTTTTTTTTATTTTATTTACTATATTTTTTCCTCTGGTGAATACCAAAAGATTTTAGCGAACATGTTGCTTGCTGTACTCGTCATGTGTTTGGCAATTATTCCGATTATTGGCTGGATCATTCTAATATTGTTTATTTTATACAATATTTCCAAGGCTATAGATGGGATAAAGAATTTATTTCCAGAGGCTTGCTACAGTTTAGCAATATACTTTTTACTCGGTTCAAAAGAATTATTAGATCTGAATATCATCGGTTCAATTGTTGCATTCATTCTGTATTTAAGCATTACAACGACATATTTTAACCGTCTTTCTAAATCTGGTTTAGATACAAGGGGCGTGCTATTTCGGGTGTCGATCATGTTGTTATCGATTCCTTTGTTGATCATGTTGGTGATTTCCATCATGTCAGCACTTCGGAATATATTTTCTTTTAAGGTTACGCCTCAACAAGTATCAATCAAAACGCCTCAGCAAGTATCAGGTTATACAAGAGTTTCAGGAGTAGAAGTCGCAGGATATACACGACAAATAACTACAAACGTTACTCAGAATGTAGTAACCGCTAGTGCAGGCTCAGGAGCGATTACATCGACAATGACCCGAGCCATTACTGAAAGTCTGAATGAGCAAGATAATTTTGACGATGTGCAAACACCAATTAAAACTGTTTCTGGACGTGATTCTGAAATAGGGGGATGGGGTAGGAAAAGCTTCTCAGAAGATTTTTTAAAAAATAATATTCCTCCAACAGATAAAAATCTGAGCTTCTATAGATTTGATGAGTTAGATAATAAAAAAATTAATAATTTTATTGCGATTACCAAGAAAATTGCTAACTGTCCAATGTTCACAACTCAAGATGTCATTGTTTATTATGACGAAACTGTATTCGGAAAAGGTGATCAAGGAATCGTAATCACTGCACACTTTTTAATTGTTTATGTCAATCTATGTGATGCTAAATTTTATATTCCACTGAATGAAATTTATAATTTGACAATTAGTGGAAGGTTAAATAAAAAAATTAAATTTTGGGATGCGGACAATCAAGAATATGAGATTGAGTTAACGCAATCAAATGAGGGAGCGAAAAATATATTTAATACTATTCACTTACTTAAATAAGAATTATAAAAAATTTCAGCTATATATCATCAACATGAATCCATGATTTAAATCAAATTCTGGTTGATTACACTTTGGCTTACTCCTTCAGTAAGCCTTTTTTATGCCTCAAATTTAGATTTAAACAATTTAATCTAATTCTAAAAGGAAATGAATATGTCACATCTTATTGAACAAATGGCTTATGTGGGGCAAACCCCTTGGCATGGCTTGGGCAATCAACTGACGCAGAACCAACCTATTGAGATCTGGGCGCAACAAGCAGGCATGAACTGGAGAATAGAATCTTCAGATGTCAGCTATATGGCACAGAATGACCGTGGACAAAGTATCATCATGCCTTTTGAAGAACAGCGTGTTCTATATCGTTCAGATACCTATGCACCTTTATCGGTGGTCAGCCAACGTTATCAAGAAGTCCAACCCCTTGAAATTCTACATTTCTACAAAGACTTAACAGAACAATCTGGCTTTGAACTTGAAACAGCAGGCGTACTCAAAGGTGGTAAGAAATTCTGGGCATTGGCACGAACAGGACAGACCTCAGCACTCAAAGGCAAAGATGTCAGTAATGGCTATATTCTATTAGCCACGGCTTGTGATGGTACTTTAGCCACCACTGCACAATTTACTTCCATTCGTGTGGTGTGTAATAACACGCTTGCGATTGCACTAAAAGGACAGGATACAAGTCGAGGTGTTGTTAAAGTCCCACATAGCACTAAATTTGATGCTGAAAAGGTCAAACAACAATTGGGTATTTCAATCCGTGCATGGGATGAACACATGTATGAAATGAAACAGCTCAGTCAACGAAAAGTGACTCAACAAGAAGCCGCAGCCTATTTCGATGCCGTATTTAACAACACGAGCCTAAGTATTGCTGAACAGGATGAAAGCATCATTCAGTTTTATCGTAATGTTGCCAATCAAGCAGAGGCGAATAAAACCGAACCGAATGGAAGAGCCATGTCTAAGGTTATGACCATGTTTAATGGGCAAGGGCGAGGAGCAACACTTTCCTCAGCCAAAGATACTGCCTACGGTTTACTTTGCTCCATCACAGAATTTGCTGATCACGAACGTCGTGCAATGAGTCAGGATCATCGGCTCGATTCAGCATGGTTTGGTGCAGGCGCAGGCTTAAAACAACGCGGTTTGGAACAGGCTTTAAGGATGATGGCTTAAACAACTATTCAATCCATCTGAATAATGAAATTTTAGTTGAAGTAATACTTTACAATTGCATAAAAATAGCAGACACTCAATACGGATTTATTCTTAAATCGCCTGTAGTTTCTCTTTTATAGCCACATCTTCGGATGTGGTTTTTTTATGCCCAAAATTTAACAATAACAGGAATGAAACTATGAATAACCACATCAATATCAACCCTCAATCCACTCGACCCATCACATCAACAACTGCTCAAACTTTTATTGCCCCAAAGCTCTTTAGTGCCAAACGCTTGGTCAATACCAAACAAATGAGCCAAGCCGAATGGCTTGAAGTAAGAAAACAAGGCATTGGTAGTAGTGACTGTGCAGCAGCCTGTGGACTTAATCCCTATATGTCGATGTTGGAACTGTGGATGATTAAAACAGGACGTATCCAACAAAACATTGAGGATGAAAGTGAAGGGCATGCACCGCTCTATTGGGGCAAACGTCTCGAACTATTAGTCGCTGAATACTACAGTCTCCACACCAACTATAAAGTACGTCGGGTCAATGCAGTTCTCCAACACCCTGAACCTGATAAACACTTTATGTTAGCCAATTTAGATTACTCGGTGGTGGGTGATGCAGATGTACAAATTCTCGAATGTAAAACCGCAGGAGAACATGGTGCTAAGCTTTGGCGAGATGGTGTACCTCTGTATGTACTTTGCCAAGTACAACATCAACTGGCAGTGACAGGTAAGAAAGCAGCGCATATCTGTGTCCTGATCTGTGGGCATGAAACCCGAATCTTTAAAGTGACTCGTTCAGAATCAGTGATCCAACACATCATCCATGCAGAACGACACTTCTGGGAATGTGTGGAAAAAGATACGCCACCTGATGCTGATGCATCTGAATCAGCAGCTAAAGCCTTACAACAGCTTTATCCTGAACATGTGCCACTGACAACCACTGACCTATCCGAAGATGAACAAGCCAATCAACAGTTTGAGCAATTGATTCAAGCACGCCATCAAATTGAAACTGGTCAAGAGACATTCGATCTGATGAAACATCAACTACAAGCCAAAATGCAACAAGCTGAACGAGCGACCTTTAAAACAGGTTCAGTGACGTGGAAAAAGTCTAAGGATTCAATCGTCTTGGACACTAAGGCTTTACTCAAACAGTACCCTGAATATCTCAATCAATTTCCACAAAGTAAACAAGGTGCTAGGCGTTTCAACATCTATACAAACGATGATTGAAAGGAATTTAGCCTAAGTAATTTGAAACGAAATAAACAATTAAAAGTCCCATGCCAGAGCGTATGGGATTTTTTTTTATGTCCCATTAATTTATTCAAAAGAGAGAATTACCATGATCAAAGGTTTAGCCATTACACCACCCATACTCGGTAGAATCAGCATTGGTAAAATTGTTGAAAAGAACGGTAAACGACTGCCTGAAAAGGATGACCAATTTACCATTACCAGCCAAATCCAAGGAAAAGATGGCTGGATTAAACATCCACTGGATGAACAACTCCGAGCCAAAGCACCCAATCAAAACCAAAAACTCAGAACAATTCCAGTACGGATGATCTTTAACGATCATGAACTCAACCTTAGAGCGGAATACACCTTATTTGATCGCCAAACTGGACGACCTGTATGTATTGGCAATGGAGAGACTTGTCAAAGACAAACCAATCAAGGCATTGAGCAACATCCATGCCCATCTCCTGAGCTATGTCCATTGGCACAGGGAGGCAACTGTAAACCCTTTGGACGCTTGCATGTCAACTTAGACGAATCGGATGAACTCGGTACTTTTATTTTTAGAACGACTGGATTTAACAGCATTCGGACTTTGGCAGCACGCTTGTGTTATTACCATGCGGCATCGAATGGTTTGCTGTCATGTCTACCATTACAACTCACACTCCGTGGCAAGTCCACCACACAAAGTTATCGAACCCCAGTGTATTACGTGGACTTAACTTTAAGAGATGGTGTGAATCTTCAACAAGCTATTCAAATGGCAAAAGAGATTGATCAGCAGTGTAAAGCATCTGGATTTAATCAAAATGCTTTAGATCAGATGGCTGGGCAGTGTTTTAGTAATGCAAGATTTGAGGTGAATTCGGAAGAGGGTTTGGACTTGGTGGAGGAGTTCTATACAGATGAAGTTGCTGAGTCTGAACAAGCACAACCTGAGTCAAAATCTAAAGTTAAACCTAACTTTAATCAGGGTGATGGGTTTGTGCAGGATATTCAGCAGGGATTGCAGGGGAGTGTGAGGGCAGTGAACTGAATGAGCTCAAAGGTTAAAAAATTACAGACCTTGGGGTTATTTGAGCAGTAGCGCTCGCATCAATGATCAGGAGTAAACATCATGAATGCGTTCACAGGTCAAACTTTTCAAATGAATCAAATTATTAATATTAAGCAAGTTGTCTTATTTACAGGTGTTGGTCGTTCAACGATTTATGAAATGATGGATGAGTTTTCACCGTATTATGATCCAACATTTCCAAAGAGAGTGAAAATCACTCAGAACCGTATTGGTTGGTCAGCTTGGGAAATTAATCAATGGATTGAAGCTAAGTTAGCTAGCCGTGAATAAGGGGGAGCTTTAGCTCCCTTATTTTTTTCATTAAATTCATTTGATAAATTATAAATCTGAGTTCAATCATAGATTAAAGAAAATCAAAATAGCAGCGTTTTATCAAGATTTGTATAGTGAGTGAAAGGGAGGGCTATGGTTAACGCTAGCTTTGGAGTAGGAGAAGAAGGAGGCCTAAATTTAACCTATACTTTTAGTACTTAATTTTTATTGTGAATAATTTTTACCTTAATGAAAATTATGAATTAAAAGTTTACTGACAAAAATTGCTTGAATAGACTCAAATGGATAAGATGAATTTATCTTTAAAAAACAAACTAGAAATCTATTTATGGATATTTTTGAATTTGTAAGCGGGTATAAAAACCATCCTGTTCTCTTCGTTGGTACAGGACTAAGTTTAAGATATTTAAGAAATTCTTTCACTTGGGAAGGATTACTTAAGTATGTATCAATTGAATTGTATGGCTCTGATGAAAAATTTTATGATCTAAAGAGTACTGTTTACAATGCGCATGATGGCTCTCACAATTTAATGGAGTTAGCCGAAATTCTTGAGAAAGAGTTTAATGAAATTGCTCAGAGTGATAGGAATGGAAAGTTTTCTGCCATAAATCAGTTGTTTTATGAAGCTGGTAGAAATGGTAAAACCCTTAGTCGTTTTAAAATTTTTGTAAAAAATTTATTAACTCAATTAGATTATAGATCTGATAAAGCTGATGAAATTGAATCTTTTAAAAGGCTCGCAAAAAATATTTCCTCAGTTGTAACAACGAATTATGATCGAATGATTGAGGATCTAATTCAATTTCAACCTTTAATTGGTAATGAAATTTTACTAAGCAATCCGTATGGTTCTATTTATAAAATTCATGGATGTGTTAATTATCCTGAAAAGATAATTTTAACTACTAATGATTACAATTTATTCTTTAAAAGATATGAATTAATTCGAGCACAATTAATTTCTTTATTTGTACATAATCCTATAATTTTTTTAGGGTATGGGGTAGGTGATACAAATATAAAGGAGATTTTGAGTACAATTTATAAGTATGTAGAAATTAATTCTCCAGAAGCTGAAAAGATTAGGAAAAACTTTTTGCTTGTCGAGTATGAAGCTGGATCAGACTCATTAGATATTCAAGATCATGACATCCTTATCAATGGTTCTATGATTAGAATTAACAAGGTAAAGACAGATGATTATATAAGTGTTTATAAAGCTATTGAAGATTTATCTCTTCCTGTTTCAGCATTAGAAGTAAGAAAAGTTTTAGATGTTGTAAGGGAGATCGTAGCAGGAGGAACAATCAAAGTAAGTGTTGCTGAGGATATTGAAACTTTAAAGAATTCAGATAAGGTTCTTGCTATTGACTCTAAGGAAAATATTAAATATCTATATAAAATTAATAATCCAGCTCAGTTAATTAGTGAATATTTCGAAATTCTAAATACACAAAATTGTGATATCGTTAAATTATTAGATGATATGGTAGTTCCAAGTAATCAATGGTTTCCTACTTATGGTTTCAGTACAATTTGTCCTGAGTTAGAATGTGCAGAATTATTGAAAAAATCTCAATCAGATAAAATTAATTCATACTATCAAAATTCTAGAAAAGATAGGTTTGAGACATTTTGTCCAACTACAATACAATGTATTCTTGATACGGATCAGATCAAGAAAACTTATAAGTTAGATGCAATATTTCATTTCGTGTTAAATGATGTAATTGATTTAGAAGATCTTAAGGGGCATATTGAGAGTCTTGAGGATGATCGAAATTCAGAATTTAGAAAGTTATTATGCTTATATGACTTTAAAAAATATTCTTAAGAAAAAATTTTAATTGCTCATGAGTTTTTTAAAAAAAGAGGGTCAATATTGGGTAAATTTGACCTTTTTTTTTAATAGAATTGAGAGAAAACAAGGTATTATTGGCTAGGTTAAACTGACGCCACCTCCACCAAATTCTTGTATAAAAATCATTGCTTAAAAAAGGTGTTGTCTAACGTGAAGTCGCTTTCCGCTTTTTTATAAACATACAAGGAACAAAATATGTAAATAATATTTTTTTGTAAGTTACTTTTAGTCTAATGGCTATTGGTTGTGCGAACGGATAAGTGCCTGGGATTTTTTATGCAATTTTATTTTCAACCAAGCGCAGCAAATCCCTATGGGTGAGTGCCTTTGGGAAATCATGAAAAATGGGATGAACAAAAGTTCAATGAATATGTTTTGCTTCCTCTAAGGTTAAGAAAAACGGCTATACAACAAATTTATTTGAAGCCAAACAAAGAATAATTAATGAAACGGGAATTAAATTTACCTTTCACGATCTCAGACGTAGATTTGAAAAGATTGCTGAAAATCTAGATTATGGTCAATACACGATTAAAATGCTTTTAAACCACACTATATATGGTGATTTAACTGAATAGCCTCCGATTTTGTAGACACCTTTTAGTTAGATAAAATGGCTAATTAGCGAGGTGCTTATGAGCAGTAAACGATACCCTGAAGAAGTCAAAATTGAAGCAGTAAAGCAAGTGACTGAGAAAGGCCATAGTGTGGTCGAAGTTGCTGCACGTTTAGGGATCACCACCCATAGTCTATATGCCTGGATTAAACGTTATGATCCGCAGCAACCCAATATAGTAGAATCTAGTGATGCACTTGCTGAGCTAGCGAAACTGAGAAAAGAACTGCAACGAGTTACAGAATAAAGGAATATTCTAAAAAAGGCCGCGGTGTACTTCGCAAGCCAGTCCAAATGAGGTACGCCTTTATTCAGGACAACCAGCACATATGGTCTGTTCGTCGTTTATGTTCAACTTTAGATATTCATTACAGTGGTTATTACGCATGGTTAAAGCGACCCATCAGTAAAACTGCGAGGAAACGGCAACAGCTTTCAGGATTGATTAAACAGTTCTGGCTGGAATCTGGTGGAGTTTATGATTATCGTAAGATTTTCTGTGATTTGAAAGATGTTGGTGAAAGTTGCTGAATTAATCGAGTACACCGACTCATGAAGGCGAATGGTCTAAAATCACAGCGTGGTTATCGTAAATCTAGAGTTCATGCAGGTACTCCATCTGTCTTTACTGCAAATATGTTAGATCGACAGTTTAACCCAGCTCATCCCAACCGTTTATGGGTTACTGATATTACTTATATTCGTACTCATGAGGGATGGTTATATCTTGCGGTAGTAATAGATTTATTTTCACGCCTTGTAATTGGCTGGTCTATGAAATCAAGAATGACTACAGATCTAGTTTTAGATGCATTATTGATGGCTTTGTGGCGAAGGAATCCAATGAACAAGGTGCTGATCCATTCTAACCAAGGCAGCCAATACACCAGCCATGAATGGCAGACATTTCTCAAGCACCATAATCTTGAAAGCAGTATGAGCAGAAGAGGCAACTGTCATGATAATGCTGTTGCTGAAAGCTTCTTTCAGTTGTTAAAGCGAGAACGTATCAAGAAGAAGATTTATTCAAACAGATCCGAGGCTAGAACCGATATCTTTGAATATATTGAGATGTTTTATAATTCAAAACGTAGACATGGTTCCAATGGTCAGCGTTCTTCATTAGATTATGAAAAAGCCCATCAAAAGACGGTTTTGTGTGTCTAGAATTTTGGTGGCTATTCACTCAGGTTAAAGTAATACACCCAATTTAATATTAACTTTTAATAATCATTGTGAATAGATGCGGAAAATTTTTTAAAGTTAAATGGATTTTATTTTAAAAGTATAATTATAATAGGCTTCTTTCATAAATCATTTTTACTCAACTCTAAATTATAAATACCTTCAATCAAATTAAACCTTAAGCCAAGCCGTTTTCCTCTATTTCGATAACGCTCTGCAAGAATTTTGAAAGTCTTTAATGTACCAAATACATGGTCAATCTCTATTCTTCTTTTATTAATTTCTCGATTATATATTTTTAGCAAAGGATCTAATCCACTACGCTTTTTAGCTTTGCCTGATAACAGGCTATCAGGGTATAGAGCATAAATTCCTTGATATCCTTTATCTGTAAGAATAAATAAATTTGTTGAAAATTAAATGCAGATTGCATTTGAACAGTTTAAAGTCATTTACAGCAACTTTGCTCATGCAAAAATTTAGTATAATGATCGCTTGCACCTTAAATGTGTGAGCCTTTTTCTTACCACTATAGCTTTTCTTCTGTTTTATTAGGCATTTGAATTGAAATTTCAGTGGCATCTACGATCACAACATTCCAGTCTATACCTTCATCTTCGGGGATATCTTTGGGTAAATTAAACAAACCTGACTGAATTAAACTATCTTCAACTTGACGAACAATTCTGGAAGCTGTTGGCTCTCAAACACCGTAACTTGCAGCAACATGGAATAAGGTTTGGTATTCTCTCTAATAGCTTAAACAGAGTAATACTTGATCTTAAAAAAAAAGTTTGGGTGGTCTGCATTTAGTAGGAATTTGCATCTGCATTTGTTCAACCATTAGAGAAAATATCGAATGAGATATACCTGTATAACGCTTAAACTGTGTATCAGAAAGCTTTGTTGAGTTAAAATATTTCATAAACAGATTATGCTTGAAATCTAAATTTTACCAAAATTAATATTAAATAAAAGATGATTTTTTTTGAAACTGGTTTATTAATAATTAACAGGGAAAGTGTGTTTAAATATTCTAAGAGAAAATTTTTAAAAAAATTATTAAAATTAAGAAGTGATTATATCAATAGAACATATGTATAGAAATTTTTTTAATATTTATGTTAGGGTTTTTTGATATTTTTAGTGCATATTTTTGCTCTATAAAGGCAACCATATAAATATACAAGCTAGAGCTACCACACTCTGATAATTTCTCTTTAGCTAGTCATATCTTGTTCCAATACCTCTAAACGCTTTTAAATGTGCAAATATATTTTCTACTAAATGTCTAATTTTATATAAATGCCAATCCATATGATCATTATTGAGTTGTGTATCGGATTTTCATCGAATACTTGCATGTGTTTTTGTCTTTTGTATTTATTCGCGTGAACTTTCTAAATCATATCGCTTGTTTGTACATAATTTTTCTGTTGAACTTAAATCAAACTTAGAAACTAAATCAGGCGTAACTTTGACATCATGAGTTGTACCATCACAAATAATAACTTCTATTGGGTTGTCATCAGCAACAAAAGCCAAATGTATTTTTGAGCTATTACTACCAATACTTTTGGAAATATCTTGATTTTTAATCTCAGCAGAATGTTGATTTGTCCTGATATGAGTTCAATCAATGAAAAGCCATTCTTTATCTGCATGTTTAGTAAATAATTTAAATATTTTCATAAATTTATTGTCCGCAGATCAACGACAAAACTTTTTAAATATTGATTTTGATTTGCCAAATTCTGTCGTTAAATCTCTCCAAGGACAACATGTTCTGATACGGTATAGGATAGTTTCAATAAAATTTCTCAAATTTTGTTTTATATGAATTCTAAAAATTATGGGAAATAGATTTTAGCTTAGGACCAATCTTGATCTTTCAGCATTGTTCGAGGCATAGCGAGTAGTAAATTTGGTTTAGCGATTGAATATTACTTTCTCGCAATTTTTTTATACGGTAAATGTCAACAGACCTTAATAATATTGATTAAATTTTTAAATAAAAATCTTTTAAGTAATTTATTATTTTAGTTAAATAAAAACAATAATTTATTTTTGAATAAGGAAAGTGTGATGAATATCAGTTTTAATTTGCTTTTGGAGAGTTTTTTCGCATATCATGTCTTAAGGGAAGACAGTCAAATGACGTATAAAAAAATTATTCATTATTTTGTTGAATCTAATCAAAAATTATCACCAGAAAATATTACAACTAATGATGTGATAGAATGGAGAAAGAGGATGTTAGCTAAAATTAAGCCAGTGAGTTGGAATACCTATGCAAGACACTTACATGCGCTTATAAGTTTTGGAATAAAACAAAAAATATTAAAACGTACAGATAATCCGTTTAGTAAAGTTCAGATTAAATCAGATAATAAATCTATAAAATATTTAAATAGTTATCAAATTACACAATTAGAAATTTTTATGAAGGAATGTCATCTTAATAAAAAGTTAAAGTTTATCAAACCTATTTGGTTTTTTATAACAATTGTTAAGAGTTTTCAATATACTGGTATGCGTAAAAGACAGTTACTAAATTTAAAAATACAAGATATTAAAATTAATGAAGGAATTATATTCATTGATGGTATTTACAATAAGAATCATAAAAGTCATCAAATACCAATATCAAGTAAGTTAAAGCCTCATTTGTTAGAGTTAATTGACAAACATAGAGAGCTAAGCTCATCTATAGAGGATCAATTATTCAATATTAATTGCTTTAAATATCAGAAAACACAAGTAAGGAAAATGTCAGTCTATCAGATTGATGCTATATTTAGATATTTGTCAAAAAATGTTGATTTTAAAGTGAGTCCACATCGTTTTAGGCATACTGTTGCAACAACAATTTTAAAAAATAGTGACAATATTTACATGGCACAAAAAATACTTGGACATCAATCAATCAGGACCACGATGCAATATATCGAACATGATATAGAATTATTAAGGAATGGTATTGAAATGATTTAGTTATTGTTAACAATGACTTATGTTAAAAAGTGTCGAAAGTAGGCAGTTGATATGTAATCAACTGTAGGTTTTTATGTGATGAATATTGCATTTTTCGTATAAAAATGCAAACAAAATCGTTTAAGCTTTCCTTGAGTAATGACGTACCTTTCTAAATTAATACCAATATGAACAAAAAACAAACAATTTAATATTTTTTTTAACTCTATCCATTTTTAAGTAAACAAACAGGCAGTTGATTACATATCAACTGCCTGTTTGTTTTTGAATGCTTAAGAAGTAATAAATCATATTTAGGTGAAAGCAATGAATAAACTATACAAAGTAATTTGGAATGCATCACTTGGTGCATGGATAGCTGTTTCTGAAATTGCAAAGGGTAAAGGTAAAAACTCTAAGCAAAAAACATTAAAAGCTTGTAAAGCTCAAATTTACAAAATTAATGTTGGGAAAATTTTAAGTTTTACAGCAATATATATATCAATTTCGTTCATTTCTAATGTTACTTTTGCTCAAAAAACTATTTCGACAACTGGAACAGGAGCAGGTGTAGCAACTAGTGGTTCTGTAGCGAATGATGACAGTTTATCTATTTTAGATTGGCAAAATCCCTTTTTACCACTTTTTATGCAACTAGGTGCGGGTTCACAACCAGCAGGTGGTGCAGTAGCCATAGGTGAAAATTCTAAAGCAATTGCTCGAAGCTCTGTTGTTATTGGTTCTAATTCGACTGCTACTATTAATGGAGCTACAACAACCACAGGTGTAGCGACCAATTTAGGAGCATCAGTTGTTATAGGTGCTAATAATTATTCGAACGGAAATAATAACGTTGCTATTGGTAATAGATCTTACACGAATGGTAATGCGGCTTTAGCAATAGGTCGAGAATCTAGTGCGACAAGTGATTTCGCATTATCTTTAGGAACTGTTAGTGCTGCTACAGGTATAAAGTCTACTTCTATAGGACATTCAAGTGTTTCTTCTGGGAATAATTCTATAGCCATTGGTAGTTCTCAAGGAGCAGGACGTGATTGGAGTAATAATGGGACAACTTCAAGTGGAAGCAATTCCATTGCGGTAGGTACATCAGCCAAAGCAAATGCGGCTGATACGATTGTAATAGGACAAGCTGCAAATGCATCTACACTCGCTACAAATGCAATGGTAATCGGTAAAGATGCACAAGCAATTGGTCAGAATAATATAAGCTTTGGGGTCGGAGCTAAAACAGGAAATGTGGTGTCAAGTGTTACTGATGCTCTTCCATTAGCTGGTGGTTCACAAATTGCAATAGGTACAGGTGCAGTAACGGATACTGCTGGTTCAATTGCGATTGGTTATAATGCTTTAACAGGTTTAAATAATAACTTTGGATTAGCCTTAGGTGGATATGCGCAAGCTACTGGTAACAGTGCTGTATCAATAGGACGTAGATCTGAATCAACAGGTCAAAATAGTACGGCTGTGGGAGGTCGCGAAACAAAAGCCACAGCAGGAGGAGCTACAGCAGTTGGTTCAAATGTACAAGCAACGGGTTTTGAGTCTTTAGCCATAGGTGCTGGGAAGGGAGATGGTACTTCAGTTACTAGTACAATTTCCTCAGGAAAACAATCTGTTTCAGTAGGTGCAAATTCAAAAGCAACAAATACTTCAGCTGTTGCAGTTGGTACAAATGCTAATAGCACTGGCGAGAATGCTATTGCGATAGGTACAGGATCTCAAGCGACTGCGAAAGATACTATTAGTATCGGTACTGGAAATGTGGTTACAGGGCAAGGCTCAGGTGCTATTGGTGATCCAACAACAATTAATGGAACTGGAACATATAGTGTCGGTAATAATAATGGAACTATTGATGCTCTTAACAGTGGAGCATTTGGTAATGACAATACGATTACTGGTGCTTTAAATTCTGTACGAATTGTAGGTAATAAAAATACTGTAACTGCAAATTCTGTTTCAGTAATGGGTAATAACTCTACAGTTAGCGGTACAAGTGGAATAAGCATTGGTAATCAAAATATAGTTTCTGGTCAATCAGCAATAGCAATTGGTGAAATAGCTCAATCCAAAGGTCTGCAATCTTTTGCAGCAGGTTATGATGCATCTGCGTCAGGACAAGATGGATTAGCCTTAGGTAGTGCTACAGATGCAAGTGGATTAAGTTCAACTGCTGTTGGTAGAGCTGCATGGGCATTAACTGATTATGCTACTGCTCTAGGTGCAGAAACGACTGCTGATGCACTGAATGCAACTGCGATAGGCTCTTTTGCTAAAGCCACAAAAGAGAACTCTGTAGCTTTGGGTGCTAGCTCAACTACTGCAACAGATGCTACGCAGCAAACCTCTGCCACCATAAATGGACTGACCTATGGTACTTTTGCAGGACAAGTGACTGATCCAGGCATGCAGATTTCTGTTGGCTCAGTAGGTGCTGAGCGCCAAATCAAAAATGTAGGTTCTGGTGAAATTTCAGCTACAAGCACAGATGCCATCAATGGAAGTCAACTTTATGCAACGAATGCAGTTTTAGGAAATATATCAAACAGTATCGAGACTACATTAGGTGGAAATGCAACTTTAAACTCTGATGGCTCAATTAGTATGACTGATATTGGAGGGACTGGTCAAAACACCATTCATAATGCAATTTTAGCCTCTAGAACAGAAGTC
>NZ_JAPKMY010000011.1:0-155775 GCF_026344175.1 Acinetobacter nematophilus | reverse complement strand
ATGTTGAGGGTGTTTTTTTATGCGTGATAGAAAATAAAAAGATGAAATGAAACAACAAGAAAAATTGGAAAGATGAGTACATAAGGTAAATAAAAAGCTCATCTGGGGTGAGCTTTTAATAAAGTGGAAACTTTTATATCAAGCTTGATTTAATTGCCGTCTTGCGTGTTTTAAAGCTGTTCTTATGCCTTCTTCTAGTGTTGGATGATAGAATGGTTTTGCCAATATTTCATCGATCGTGAGTTCTTCGGAGACAATCCAAGACAGTAAATGTGCCATATGCTCCGCAGATTCAACAAAAAGCTCAGCACCGAGCAGTTTCCTTGTTTTTTTATCCACATAAACTTCAATGGCACCTTTATTTTTTCCTAAAACTAATGCGCGCCCTTGTTTTTCATAAGAGGCGAATCCTGTAATAAATTCTATATTTGATTTGGATAGTGCTGCATAATTTTGACCGACCATTCCCATTTCAGGGCTACAGAAGACAATACCCAATGGCGCCAGTGTATTTAAGTCTTGAATTTTTGGGAAATTTAAACAGCTTAAAACAACATTCCTTCCTTCATGTGCTGCTTCATGTTGTAACGGAGTTTGAGTAAATGCGTCACCTACAATAAATATTGGAAAATTAGAAAGTTGTTTAGTACCTTGATGAATAGGAAGATTTTTTAGATCTGAAAATGAACTATCTATATTTTCCAAAGCAAGAGTTGATAAGTTTGAACTTCGCCCTGTTGCTGTTAAAACATAATCTACCCTTATGGTATTGGGTTGATCATTTTCTACAAATGAAACTGCAACACCATGTTCTAAATTTTCAATTGTGTTGGGTAAAACCTCGAATTTAATATTGAGCTCTTTGGAAAGTGTTGTTTGCGCAATTGCTTGTAAACTCGGGCTTGTGAGTACCCCGACTTTTTTACTTCTTGCAAAAATAGTCGTATTTACCCCTAAACGATGCATTGCTTGTGCCAACTCAATGGCAATCACACCACTACCAATGACTGCGATTGACTCAGGTAGGGTTTTAAGTTCAAAGACTTCATCAGATGTGATGAGTTTCTTTCCGATATTTTTTTTCCAATCACGGTTATAGGTCGGGGTTGAACCAACTGCAAGAATAAATGATTTCGCTTGATAATGTTGACCATTCACTTCAACTGTATTGGCATTTATAAACTTCGCTTCACCCTCAATTTTGTGTTTTTCTTCCCAGCTTTCCACATCTTTTAGTGTGGCTCGTGCAAAACGATCACGTAAATTTTGGACATGGTGCATCACTTGATCTGTACTAATTTCTGACTGAACATTTAAGGCAACTTCGTCTGCATGTTGAATATCATGCATTCGATTGGCTGTCGAAATTAAAACTTTACTTGGCATGCATCCGACACGAACACAAGTGGTATCCCATGGTCCTTTGTTAATAATCAAGAGATTAGAGGTGTATTTACTGGCTTCTTTATATGCGCTGATGCCTGCTGTTCCTGCACCAATGATAATGATGTCATACATTGTATAAACCTGATTTTAAATAATAAAAATTACATTAAAAAACATTTTGAAATAGCATATTTACACATATAAATATCTATGGTTACATAGCACTCAAAATAATCTACAACAATTTTTTTGGGGATTCTTACGTTGAGTAAAATTATGGACACTAAGAAGGTTACTGGCAAGTTAAGTGCTATAGCAATTTCAATTTTGTTAGCAAGTTGTGGCGGTGGTGGTGGTTATTATGACGGTAATAATAGCGGCTCAAATAATAATGGTAATAATGGTGGTACGGTTATTGCCGCGGTAAATATTACAAATATTACTTTATATGATGTAAATAATACGGTTACAACGTCTATTACTGCATCAGGCGTTACTGCAAAAGTAAAAGTTACGGATAAAGCTGGAAAAGGTATCAGTGGGGCTATTGTTACTTTTAGTGGTAGCGGAGTAGTTTTTGGTACAACAAACGGTGCAGTTTTAACTAATGCAGATGGGGAGGCGAGTATTTCCGTTAAGCCTGAGAGTTTAAATACTAATGGTGCTTATCAAATTAGTGCGATTGCTGAATATAATGGAACATCTGCTACATCACAGCCACATAGTTTTGCACTACAAGCAGCCAATATAGTCTTAGTCGGAATGGCTGCTGCTACAACTAATTTAGAATCAGGCGCATCAACTAATATTACGTTAAAAACACAGGATACCAATACCAACGTTAATCAAAATAATGTTACTGTGAATTTTAATGCTTCATGTGGTACATTTGAGCCTGCAACAGTAGTTTCATCAAATCAAGGGGATGTAACGACATCGTACAAAGCCATTGGTGCTGATGGAAAATTGTGTGGAGATAAGCAAACTATTACAGCTTCTGGCTCGAATATTACCTCATCAACAATTGAAGTAAATATTGCGGCTGCTGATGCAAATTCTTTAGTGTATACCACGCCTAATGCGGTTAATTTGGGTATAAAAAATAGTGGTTCTACTGCATCTGGTCAAATAGAGTTTACTTTATACGCCAACGGTGTTGCCGCTGCGAATAAGGACGTAAATATTGAGTTAGTTCGAGCGCCAGAAGATTTAAGCTTTATATTATTAGGTAATCGCTTAATTAGAACTGTTAAAAGTGATCCAAATGGTAAAGTGGTGGTCACTTTATATCCTGGTAATAAACCTGGACCTGTAGAAATAAAAGCAACATTAGCATCAAATAATAGTATTTCGGCTTTGTCTAAAAATGTCTCAGTTTCTACAGGAAGAGTTTCTCAAGATGCGCTAAGTTTATCAACATCTAAAAATTCACTACAAGGTGATAAAGATGGTGATACGGCAACAATCAGAGCAAGTATGGCTGATCGTAATGGTAATCCAGTTCCTGATGGCACAACAATTAGTTTTGTTTCTGAAGGAGGAAGTATTACGCCGAACTGTGCAACAGTACAAGGAGTTTGTAGTGTGACCCTTACCACACAAAACCCAAGACCAGTGGATAATCGAGTTACAGTACTAGCGTATGTGGAAGGGGATAAATCATATAATGATGTTGATGGTGACAACATTTACACTGAGGGCGTTGATATTTTAACCAATAATATTGGTGATTTTTTCAGAGATGATAATGAAGATAATTTTTATAATGCTAATCTAGGTGAATATATCTATAAGCGCAGTGCTGGTAAACTTGCATGTGCACTATCTTCTATAGGTCAACCTAATATTGCTAATACCTGTGATAATAAATTAGATGCAGTATTACGTAAACAAATGCTGTTTGCATTTGCAAGTGATACTCCAACATTATATGGAGTATCAGGCGTAAATCAAAGTATGACTGCTATTTCAAACTTTACAAACTTTACTTTTAAAGTTTTTGGTAATACTTCTCAAACTGTTCCTATGCCATCTGGAACAAATGTGAACGTAACAGCAAAAGATAATTCAGAGTTTACTCCTGTAGCACAATTGTCTGATTCTAAAGATGCAAATGGTGCAGTTACTAAGATCATAACTGTTACTGGAGCTGAGCCATATTCAAATGCTCAAGTTAAATTGAATGATTCATACTATTACGCGGTTATTAATGCGAATGGAACTGGTAGTGTCATTATCCCAGTTAACTCTAGTGGTACACCAGAAGTTTTGTATACGAACAAAACCTGTGAAGCTGAAGTTATAACTGGTAGTATTGATGTACCTAGTATAATGTCATTATTTACACCAACAACATTTAAAGACAATAGTCAAGATGTTTTATACAGTGTCAAAATGAAAGGTTGTACAGTAAGTGATGATGTTAAAATTACCATTACTGCGCCTAATAAAGTGACAACTCGAACTATTACTTTATAAATAATAAAAAACAGCGCTTCGGCGCTGTTTTTTTATTTGACGGATGTACCCATACTTACACCCACCGTAGGTCTAACATTCATTGAGCTACACGCAGACAAAAATAGGCAAGAGATTAAGATCAGACCAATTACTTTCATTGAAATATCCAAATTTTAAATCACCATTATTTTAATTCGAATCATTCATTTGCGTGTGTAGTAAAATTATTGTCTTTATTTTTATACTCAATGCTGATTTGGCCTTAAAGTCAGGTGATGATATAAGCACATAGAGCTAAAAGCCTAAATATTGAGACTTTTAGCATTGACGTCAATCATACTTTCAAAAAATTAAGGTGTCGTATACTGTAAAACACGATTACCGTATTGATCGACTAACTTTAACGTCTTGTCATAGACTTGAAAGCCCTTCACTTTATTTAAAGCTTCAGTATATTGCGTTGCGATCTGCATGCTGTTTTGACAAAACATTTTGGTCGAAGCCAATGGTCCGATTGTCATATGTTGCCCTTTCAGTGCATATTGTCCCATGATGCGATTACAGCCATCACTACCACTTATACGCAGATCTGAACCAAATTGAATACTGGGTACATTACGTGAGCCTGAGTCTGGCTTGTATTCCGTTGCACCAATATGGGTGAGTGTCCAATTTTTATTTTGTAATAAACTCAGGTTTTGCACTTGCTGGGTGCTATTCGGTGTTGAGGTACATCCTGTGGCAAAAAATGTAGAAGTTATTAATGTTGCTGCAATGATGGCTTTGAACATGAGTGTTCTCCCTGATCTTGTCATAATTTTATTGCAATAGAAATGAAGTATATCACTGGGTTAATTTAAACATCGTTACATATTATTTTGCCCGTTCTTCGGGTAAACCCAAGCGCATGACTTTAGAGAAATTAACACTACTTTGATATTTAAAATGTGCATATTCATCAGTTCTAGGATTCACATGAGCTTTTTCATACCATTCGTGCATCGACCACTGGTGATTTAAAGCGCCAAGATCATACAAATAATTGGGCAAATAACCAGAAGCAATCAAACGATAATCTGTCGGAAGCTTCTCAGCTGAAATGGCTTGTACCATGTCAAAAACCAAAGTTGTGCAGTTACTGGTTAAGGTGTTATACCATTTTGGATGCTGTGCTAAATCTGCGGATTTCGATAAATATTCTTCAAACAATGCCTGGCTTTCAGCTTTTGGTAATTTGACAGGGAAAAAATAGACTTGTTCACCCCGGATATTGCTGCGTGTATAAACAATATCTTTTTCATCAGCTGCGATGAGACTTAACTCAAACTGTCTAAAGAACCCCCCTATTGCAGAAAAACTTTCATTTTTCTCTTTGCGAATTTCGATTGAGAAGACTAAAGGTCGTTGATTTGAAAAATTAAAACTCACCAATGTATGCGCAATTTGCGGCCCCATCCAGTATGAGGTGATGATATTTACCCCTGTAATATCATCTAAATTATATGTCCGTGTTTCCCATCGCTCATCATATCGATCTGTTGTATGCCAATTGAAATTTCGAACATTATGAATAGTCACTTGAGCACCGTGCTTCTCATAAGTAAAAATTCTGGAAACTTCAGGGCTCCATTCACGGTCTTGCTTAGCTGGAATATTAAAATACCAAACTAAACTTAGAAGAAATGCAATGAGATAAATCAAACTGTCGATTTTTCGACTAAACAGATTCTTGGTGAAATAGATTCCAAGAATGCTCAGCGCAAAAAACGCCCATATGATAATAATAACATAGCTAAAGATTTGCCCCAGCGGTTGCTGAATCCAAATGGCAAGACAGAACCAAATGCTCGTCATGACAACAAATAGGCTAAATAAGCAATGAAGTAAACCCATTCCTAATCTGTGTAGCATTGATTTCGTTTTTAAGCTATCCATAAGCCGCTATTTTTATTGATCATGTTCAGCGCTATTTTCTATATGTTGCAAATTCAAAAGCAATAGCTGTTTTGTCATCAACATGTGACTCACTGGCTACTTTGTGAAATTCCAGAGGAATTTCTGGATAATGTGCATCACCCTGAACGTCCAGATCAACATGTGTAAGTTCCAATCGATCAGCAATGTGAAGCGTCTGTTTGAAAATTTCACCGCCACCAATAATAAAAATACTGGTCGGTTTTTCTGAAGCCAAAACATCAGGAATCGCTTGCTCCAAAGCAGATTCAATACTGTTGGCAGTTTTTACACCATCAAAATGCCAGTCTGAATCACGCGTGATGACCCAGTTTACGCGTTTTGGTAAAGCACGCCCCATGGATTCAAGAGTCTTGCGCCCCATGACAACCACACCACCTTGAGTAATTTCTTTAAAATGCTTTAGGTCTGCCGAGATATGCCAAGGGAGATCATTTGCTTTACCGATACAGTGCTGTTGATCCATGGCAACCACATGGACGATTTCAAAATTTTTAAAGGTCATACACAGTTTACTTCATGATTCATTTGGTGAACCTTCTCCTTGAAAAGAAGGAAAATAACAAATTAGATTATTAAAAATTACACAGCAACAGGGGCTTTAATTGCAGCATGGGATTCATAACCCACGATTTCAATATCTTCAAATTTGAAATCAAAAATATCTTGAATTTCAGGGTTAAGTTTAAGCTGACATAACGGTAGTGGTTCACGCGTTAATTGTAATTTTGCTTGTTCAAAGTGGTTTACATATAAATGAGTATCACCACCTGTCCAGACAAAGTCCCCTACACCTAGACCACAGACCTGTGCAATCATATGCGTAAGCAATGCATAACTGGCAATATTAAAAGGCACACCCAAAAAAACATCAGCACTACGTTGATAGAGTTGGCAGGAGAGTTTTCCATCTTGAACAAAGAACTGAAATAAAGTGTGGCATGGGGGCAAAGCAACGTTACCTGCTTCTTTTGGGTTCCAACCCGATACAATCAAGCGACGTGAGTTTGGATTGGTCTTAATTTCATTGACTAACCAGCTGATCTGGTCAAAGCCATCATTTTCAAATAAACCATTGTCTTTTTGAGTTGCGCCAAAATTACGCCATTGGTGACCATAAACAGGTCCAAGTTCTCCTTCAGGGCGACCAAAACGGGCTGTTTGTTCCGCAGTTGACCATTCATCCCAAATTGATACTTTATTGTCTTGTAAATATTGAACGTTGGTGTCGCCTTTTAAGAACCACAATAATTCCACCACAATCGAGCGGAAATGAACTTTTTTAGTCGTGAGCAGAGGAAAGCCTTTAGACAAGTCAAAACGCATCTGATGACCGAATACAGAACGAGTACCTGTACCTGTACGATCACCTTTGTCACCGCCATTGTCTAGGATATGTTGTAGAAGGTCTAAATACGCTTTCATAGAAGTTCCAATTTGAGAATGGTTGATGATGCAAATGACAGGTTATGTCGCACCATGACCCATTCGTAATACTTTTGAATAGTCTCAGAGTTTATACTAATCTGACTTTGTTTTTAACAAAGATTATTTCTGTTTGTGACTTTAATCGAATATTTAGAGAATTTTAAAATGAGTATAAATTTGAATGAACTTCCAGCAGCTTTGCAGGCATATAAACAACAAATTGCCGCAACTAAAAAAGACAGCATCGAAATATCATTGCAGGCTGCTGAGAATTTAGAAATTTGGCAGAGCAAAGTCGGTGGGAATCCTTATTTACCTTCAGCACAGCAATATCCACAAAGTTCAGAGGGTGAAAATCTACAACTGTTGGCACAGATTAATTTTGAGGAATTACCTGAAAATCAGATTTATCCGAAGTCTGGGATTTTGCAATTTTTTATCAATCCACATGATGATTTATATGGTATGAATTTTGATGATCAACAAAAGCAAGATGGCTTTAAAATCATTTTTCATGACAGCGTTGAACAAGATTCTGCAAATTTACAAACTGATTTTCCAAGCTTTGATGGAGCTGACATTTATAGTCCTATTTCAGGTCAAGCTGCAATTCAGTTTGAGAAATCTGAAAGTTATATCGATATGAATAACTTTGATTTTGCTGAAAAAGTGACAGATCCTTATGACAGAGATGATGAGGAAGATTTTTGTGATCAATATACCGAAGTTATTTCAGCAAATGGGCATCGTTTAGGTGGCTATCCCTTCTTTACCCAAACAGACCCACGTGAATACAACGAGTCGATTCAAGACTATGTGTTGTTACTGCAGATTGATACAGATGATGCGGGTGAGGTAGATATTATGTGGGGAGATTCAGGGGTGGGAAATTTCTTTATCCACCCGGATGATCTCGCCAAGAGAGATTTTTCCAAAGTTGTTTACAATTGGGATTGCTATTAAGCATTTTATGATGAGCGACTAAGCTGATGTCTTTACATCAGCTTTTTTAAGTCATCCGCTCAATAGTTCAGCGGGGTATAAATTAAATAAAATATAAAAAATGTGACTAAATTGACAGTTTAATATGTTGATTAGATTAAGGAAAAGTTTTACCAATGCGGCTGATTTTATTATTGTTGATTATTTTTTATTCAAACAAATCCTTATAAACTTTAAGGTAATTTCAAGAGTTTCAGTAAGTTGAAAGCATACAAATGAGATTTATTAACACTTACATATTTTTTTACATGTTTTAAGTCTACATTTTAAGATTTGCTGATTAGTATTCATGGCTTGTGAAAAGTTGTTATTGGTTTAAACAAGGTGGTTTGAATCAATTCAAAAGGGCAGTTTGAGGACAGTACATGATTTACGACCACAATGTTAATATGAATGAATACGTGAATCCCACGGTTCATATTCAGATTCGATCGGAAAATCAAAATAATAATTTTCGACCAGAAGAATACTTAAAAAGTAAAGCCTTTGAAAATTTTAAAAATCAAACCGAAGCGTTTAAGAAAGAAAGTCTAATCGATATTAGCAAATTCACTGAAAAACTTGTCAGCATGTCGAGAAGCACCACAGCACACCGCTGTGCAAGATATGTGAGGATTGCGCTAGAGTCAGCAGGTGCTCGTTTTTCTGATCATCCTGTAGCAGCATCGGATTGGGGTTCAACCCTGACAGAAATTGGTTATAAGCAAATACGCCCAGATTTTGATAATCCTCAAGAAGGTGATATTTATATCATCAACAGTACAAGCCGGCATCGCTATGGGCATATAGCAGGTTTTACAGGCACACAATGGGTTTCTGATTTCAGACAACGTAGTTATGATGTTTATAAAGATCCCAATGTAACATATGAATATTATCGTCTTGAAGCCTAGTTGACTCGCCCACTTTTCTCAAAATACCCAATACAGAAGCAAGTTTTAAATCATTCGTTTGCTTTTATATTGGGTATTTTTGATTGGATGAGTGTTATTTAAATCGTTTAGCACGATTTTGATAGATTGATACAATAAATAGACCCAATGCAGTAAAACCAACCGCTTGAATTGATGTCCATAATTTATGTGATGGCGGCAATAAAAACAAAATCAGCAACAAACCGAAAATTGGGATGATCGAAAAAATAATTTTAAAGTCTTGCCTATTCGGGTGAGCTACGGAAAGTTTTAAGCGCAATTGGAACAGAATATGGATCAATACACCCAATAATAGACATGCAACTGTGAAAATAGGGCTTAACTTTTCAATCGAAGCACAAGAGTAAATGATTGCACAGGTCAAGATTGAGCTGATCAATTTAATTTCATGGGTACAACGTGAGGAATACCAAAAATCTAACATTATTTAGACACGGATTGTGATGTGTTTTTATTGAGCAAGGATAAAGGCGAAAAAATACATACTGTCAAAACCATAAAACCGATCCCTTGTGCGCCCGGAATTAAAATTTCACCGTGATTCATATTTTTGAAAATCAATACCAAGAGCAAGGCTAAGGGAATCCATGTCAATAAACGATAGAATAGTCCAGTTGGATTTTTCGCAGCAAAATGGATTTTGCAGTACCGACAGATCAAAAAAATAATTCCTGTGCCTGCAAAAAGCAAAATATTATCGGTTGTTAAAGGTTGATACCCATACAACCCAATACTGAGGATTGCCGATAAGATGAAGAAAATTAATTTCTTGGTGATTGAGACTTTAGGATCAAACCAAAATTCAAGCATAGTAATTTCATTAAAATTGGACCTTTCTAATTTAGCATAAAAAAGGTGAAGCATAGCTTCACCTTTTTAAACTTAAAACGAAATGATTAAGTGTTTTTTTGTGGTCCCCAATCGAAAATTTTCTTCTGGTACGCATACCAAATCATCCATAGGCCTACAAGAATCATTGGGAATGAAAGGATTTGTCCTTTGGTCATCCAACCAAACAAAATATAGCCCTGATCTGCATCTGGTTCGCGGAAAAATTCCATAAAGAAACGCGCACAACCATACCCCATTAAGAAGATTGCAGAAACTGCATAACGTGGACGAGGTTTGGCACTATAGAACCAGAGAATCAGGAACAGCAACAGACCTTCACATAATGCTTGATAAATTTGTGAAGGATGGCGAACTAAATGCAGTGGGTCAGTTGGAAAAATCATACCTAAAGCAAAGTTAGGATCAGATACCTGACGACCATACAACTCACCGCCAATAAAATTGCCAATACGACCGAACATTAAGCCTGTGGGTACACAAGGTGCTATAAAATCAAGGGTTTCAAACCAAGTCTTTTTATATTTATGACACCACAGCAGCATGGCAATCATTACACCAAGAAATCCCCCATGGAAACTCATGCCACCTGTCCAGACTTTAAATAGCCAGATTGGGTCCGCTAAGAATTTATCGAATTCATAGAACAGGACATAACCGATACGACCACCTAAAACGACACCAAGTGCGCCATAGAACACCAGATCAGAAACCATTTCGGCATTCCAGTGATCGCGTTGTTTGGCACGATAATTGGCAAGCCCCCAGGCACACAAAAATGCCAGCAGGTACATGAGTCCATACCAATGAACTTTGATTGGACCCAGTGATATCGCAACCGGGTCAATATTCGGGTAGGTGAGCATTCCTAATCCTTGATTTTCTATTTTGCACAGATTTTAGCTGAAAGATATTAAAAATGTTGTACATTCAATGTGTAAACTTCATGGAATGTGTTTTATGTGTATTGTGGCATTGGCTTGGCAGGTTTTAGATGACTTACCTGTATGTTTGATCTCCAATCGTGATGAGTTCTATCACCGTCCAAGTACTCAATTACAACAGTGGATGGATCGTCCAATTATTGCCGGACAAGATCTGCAGTCGGGTGGAACATGGATGGGGGTTACTCCGCAGGGGCGATGGGCAATCGTCACTAATTATCGTGATGGTGCGGATAAAAAGATTTATCCCACTACGCGAGGTGATTTGGTGCAAAATTTTTTAGAATCGAAGCAAACACCTATCCGTTTTGCTCAAGCCTTTGAACAACGCCAGCGAGATTACGCAGGTTTTAATTTATTTATAGGTGACCAACATCAAGCCGTTTATATGAGCAATCGTGGTGAAGCTCCTCAGGTTTTATCTCAAGGCGTATTTGTGGTTTCTAATGGGTTAATGTCTGATGATTGGGAGAAAACCAGACACCTTCGTAAACGTTTTACTCAAGAATTTTTACCTATGCTACAAGTTGCTGTTATGCCTGAATCAGATTTACAGCATGCTGTCTGGGATATTTTGGAAGATGAGCGTAAAGTTATTCCCGATTTACTTCCTAACACAGGGATCAATGCAGATATGGAAGCATTATTGTCTTCAACATTTATTCAAAGTCCCATATATGGAACCCGTTGTTCAAATTTTTTGAGAATTGGGCATAAGAAGATAGATTGGATCGAAAAAACACAACAAGGCGAACATGCTGGGGAACGTGTGGAAATTAAGTGTAATATTGAAAGATAAAAAACCATACAAACCGAAACCTGTATGGCTTTAAAAAGAAGATACTGTTGATTAACCCACAATGATGCCGCCATCTTTGCGTGTGATCACGACTGTTGCTGAACGTGGGCGAGCAACTTTATTATTTGCATCTTTCTGGGAAGCGGGCCAATGGCTTGACGGTTTATCATAGCTTGGTGAATCTTCACCAGGGTGTTGAACATTGATGAAGATTGCCTTGTAGTCTGGTGTCATGGTTACACCCGTAATTTCACATTGCTTCGGACCTGTAAGGAAACGACGCAGATTCTCATCGGTCACTTGCTTACCGACAATGGTTTCCTGTCCCGATGAAGTGACTGCTTTTGCACCATCACCCACTTTGCCTGGCAACGCGGCAAGCATCATACAGTTTGTTGTATCGGTATAGGCACCATCATCGGTTTGAATCCAAAGAACACCACGTGGATCAAACCACATGCCATCTGGGGAAGATAGGTCGTTATTATCATTTAAACCTGAAAGGTTAATGTTGCTCGCCATTTTTGCTTCAGCACCAAATAGATAAATATCCCAAGTGAAGCTTTCCGCTGTGGTTTTATTGTCTTTCTCATGGAAGCGGATAATATGACCATTGACATTGCCTTTACCGCCTTCAGGATCACTATAGTTTCTTGGATTGGCAGCATCTAAAGCATGTGTTGTGCCACGATTTGAGTTGTTGGTGAGCGTAACATAGACTTCACCATTTTCAGGATTTACTGCAACCCATTCTGGACGGTCCATTTTAGTTGCTTTGACGGCATCGCCGGCAAGACGAGCAAATGTGGTCACCTCAGCTTGAGATTTAAATGGGTAAATCGTGTTGCTGTCATTTAAACCATTTTTTCCATATGCCAATTCTATCCATTTACCCGTACCATCGCTATTGAACTGAGCCACGTAAAGTTTGCCACTGTTCATATATTTATCGCCAGCACGGTAACCACCATTTACATCTTTGGCATCCCATTTGGCATCCGATACAAATTTATAAATGTATTCACCGCGTGAATCGTCACCCATATAAAAAGCCAAATTCTCGCCTTCGATTAAACGGCTGGCACGGCAATCTTCATGCGCAAAACGACCTAAAGATGTACGTTTAACGGGGTTTGAACGACTATCAAACGGATCAATTTCAACGATCCAACCAAAGGTATTGGCACTGTTTCGGTAATCTTTATCTGCTGTTTCTGCGATTGTTGATGAATTCCAGCGATCATATAAATCTTGGCTTTCAATTGCACCAATTGCAGTTTCCCAACCATAACGAGAACTTGCACCATCTTTTAAGCCATAGCGATTGAGTGCAATAATTTCTGAAGCGGAACGTTTTGAATCATCTCCCTTATTACGTACAAAATACCCAATAAAGTTTTCTTCTGTGGTGAGATAGGTTCCCCAAGGTGTATAACCATTACCGCAGTTATTATGTGTACCACGTGTCTGCTTGGCCGTAGGTGAATATTTGGTTTTAATCAAATCTGAACCTGCAACTGTCCCTGCAAAGTCCATCACTGTAGATGCGGTAATACGGCGATTAAATGGTGAGCTTTTAACAACTTCTACTTTTTGAGTAGTGGCATCTTTTTTTAATTCGATAATGGATACGCCGTGTGCATTCATTTCACGAATAACCTCATCTTCTGGGCGGCGACCATTAACTTTGGTCGCGCCTTGAGGATGCAAAAAGGTTTGATTGATGTATTCATGGTTCATGACCAATAAACCACGGTTTGATGCTTTGGCATCATATTTGGCTGTATTGGAATTTAAACCAAAATAGCTCATCCCATCATGACAGTCTCCTGAACGTGCAGTAAAACTTACGCCTGATGGGACATTATTATCATCCCATTCAGCAATATTTTGCGTAAGTGGATCACCTAGTGCATACAGTACATTGGCTTCATAGCCCGTCGGAACAGTAACAATATCATTGAGATTCTTTGCAACAGGTGTGAAACTGAGCTTTTCGGGTTTTTTTATTGAGCTGTCGGTATTTGATTGACGATCATTGTCATCATTACAACCTGTTAAGCTAGATGCCAAAGCTAAAGCTGCTGCACCACTGGCTGTTTTTGTAATTAGGCTACGACGAGAAATCCGTTGTTCTAAAATATCGCGGAAATGAATGTTATTTGAAGTATTGTTGTCTAACTCTTGATTTTCATGATATGGCGTGAGGTCTGACATAAGATTCCCTATAGCTTTAACTCTTGATTAAATATGATTTTGAACAAGCTTAAAAACATAGCGAACTAATATGTAAAATCTCTTACTTTTATATTTAATATTGGTTAAATTTAATTTTAGTTTAAGAAAGTCATAGGACTGTCATAAAAAGATAAATCTAGATTAATTTATTGTTTAATCGTGATTTAAAGACGTGTTGTATATTTGATTGTGAGAATAAGTGGAAGGTTAAATATCGATATTCACTAAATTTTAATCAAATTTTTTTAAATATGAGTAATAAAAATCAAGTGATATAGATTTTGTTAGAAGGAGCTGATCAGATAAATTTTGAAAATAAAAAATGGCTTTAAAAAAGCCATTTGAGTGTTGAATATGTTTTTATTGTCGTGATTAGACAGCTACAGTTTTACGTTTTTCAATCATTTTACCGAGCAACAAGCCGAGTTCGAATAACATCCACATTGGGATGGCTAACATAATCATTGAGATTGCGTCTGGCGGGGTAATAAACATCGAGATAAAGAAGCAGCCGACCACAATAAAACGACGTTTTTCGGCCAATGTTTTTGTGCTTACAAAGCCAATAAGAATCAACACTAACGTAATAATTGGAATTTCAAAGGTCACACCAAACACCAAGAATAGTTTTAAACAGAAACTGAGATAACTATTGATATCGGTCATTGGTGCAACGGTTTCAGGTGAGACACTGATGAAGAAATGTAGAATTGACGGCAAAGCAATGAAATAGGCAAATGCGATACCCGAATAAAACAGAATAATGCTGCCAAATAACAGCGGGAATGCCAGATTTTTTTCTTTTTCGTACAGGGCAGGTTTAATAAATGCCCAAAGTTGATAAATAATAAAGGGCATTGCCAGCATCAGCGCAATAAAAAAATTCAACTTAAACGGTGCCATAAATGTTGCAGTAACATCCGTAGCAATCATGGTGGATGTTGCCGGCAATTGTTTTCTCAAAGGTTCTGAGAGGGTAATATAGGTCTTGTTGGCAAAAGGCAATAAACAAAAAAAGATCAGGATGAGCGCCCCGACAATTTTAAATAAATGCTTACGTAACACCATCAGGTGCTGTGTAATCGGCATCGCATCCAAAGGAGGACGGTCTGTTGATGCATTGTCTTGTACCTGAGGTGCGAGTAAATCTGTCATACCGCCACCTTCAGTTTTGGAATGGTTACTGTTTCAATGGGTATAATCTGTGAAGTGGTCATTATGCAACTTTGCTGATCTAACCAATTTTTTGACATATAAATATAAGGAACTTGAGTATCCAGTTTGTGGTAATAATATGTTGCGAAAGGATTTTGTTGACCTAGCTGTTCTGCATGGGTTTCTTGTTCTATCGCAATTTTTTGTTGTTGTAACTCTTGCATCTGAGCCTGCATTTTTTGTTCAAGTTCTTGGATCTTCTGCATCTCTTGTTGCATCTGTTCTCTAAATTCGGAAAGACGTAACTCACGATCGATATCATTTTGAACACTTGTGATCGCTCGTTTAAATTTACTATACCATTTGGCAGCAAAACGAGCAGCTTCAGGAAGCTTATCGGGTCCCAATACCAACAGTGCAATGATCCCGAAAACTAACAGTTCTGAAAATCCAATATCTAACATGATCTACGCCTCACCGATTAGTGTTTTACAGTAGAATTCACATCAGTATTGGTCGTTTGATGTTCTAATGTACGAGTTTCAGTGATTGAAGCCTGAGTCGCTTCTTCATCTTTGATTGATTTCTTAAAATCTTTTACTGCACCACCCACATCTTTACCTAAATTTTTCAGTTTCGACGTACCAAATAATAAAATCACAACGATTGCAAAAATAAGTACGTGCCAAATCGATAATCCAGCCATAGTTTTAACTCCTATTTTATTTAGAGCTATAACAACAGTTATCCGTGACAGAAAAGTGACATTAATATTTCAATTTAAAGACAGAAAATTTTTTTGAAATATTTTGCGATGTTAAACGCTATAGATTTTGGAAAGTGCTAGTATGATCATGATTTGAGAATAAGGGGTATATTGTGGCTTTGTTATTTCCAGTTCTGTCATTTATTTGTGGGTTAATACTGGCGAATAGCAAATTTTCAGTCAATTTAAAGACGATGATGTCCTTATTGTTGGCACGTGTCTTTATTCCGATTGTCATCGTTTACAATATGGTTTTTTATAAATCGGGCAGTATTGCTTTAATTCTATTTGCCTTTGTCTCCTGCTTTATCCTTTTCTTTGTTTATTTAAAACGTTCTAAAGATCGCTTGGCATCACTGTGTTTTAGTTATACGAATATGGCATGGTTGGGCTTTCCAATCGCTTTGGCAATTTTTGGCGCTGAGCATAGTATGGCAATGATTCCACTCTATATTGGTGTTTCGATTTTTGGCAATTCATGGGCTGTAACTTCTGTCAGTTCTGAGCCACAATCTAAAACATTGCTCTTCAAAAAAGTGCTCCAATCACCACCTGTGATTGCATTGATCATTGCAGGACTTTTACGCTGTTTTGATGTGCAACAATTTCAAACCCAACAATGGGTAGATTGGATATATAACGCTTCTAAATGGAGCATGAGCTTCACTGGGATGTGCGTATTGGGAATGTGGTTAAGAAAAACCAAAGTGCATATGGATGACTTAATGATCAGTACCCGACTTGCAATACTAAAACTGTGTTGTGGGCTTATATTGTGTGGTTTGGCCTATTTCATTTTACCTGTTCCACAAATTCATGATTATATTGGCGTGATGTTCTTACTCTTTTGTTTGCCACCTGCCGCTAATATTGTGGCATTGGAAACGCATTATCAAGGCACTGGCGTTTCCGCAAAGTATATTGCTTCGGGAACCATCGTCAGTTGTGTGGTATGTGTCTTATACGGTGTGTTGATTCATTTTTTATAGTTTTCCTTCTTTTTTTTAATTTAGATGGACTTTAAAAACATCATCATGAATTTTTGCGTCTATTCATGGTGTTCCTCCCGCTTTAAAAAAAAGGGGAGGAATCTATGAAATAAATGCTATTTCAAACTGGCTTTAAACAATTGCATTGCTTGACCACGATGACTGATTTTATTTTTGTCTTCTTTGCTCATTTCTGCGCTGGAAATCCCAAGCTCTGGTAACCAGAAGAGAGGGTCATAACCAAAGCCATTTTCACCACGGGCTTGTTCTAGTACTTCCCCTTGCCAAATACCTTGGAAGATCTGAGGTAAAGGATCATCGGCATGTTCAACCAATGCCAAAACGCACACAAACATGCCTTCAATCACTTGATTCGCTTTGCGCAAAGGTTTGAGGTTTTCAAGTAGTTTTGCATTATTTGCTGCGTCATCACCATGTTCACCTGCATAGCGTGCTGAGTAAATTCCTGGCGCACCACCTAATAGAGGAACACAAATCCCAGAATCATCTGCAATTGCAGGTTTACCCGAAATACGGCTTGCATGACGCGCTTTGATAATTGCGTTTTCAACAAAGCTTAAGCCATCTTCAATCGCATCTTCGATATTCAGTTGACCTTGAGGAATTACATCAACAGGTAATGCCAATTCAGCAAACAGTTTTTCAAACTCAGCAATCTTGCCTTTATTATTGCTCGCAAGTACCAGAGTTCCTTGGGATAACCAATCTTTAGATGACATGATCCAAACTCAGAAAGTTAAAATGAGCTTATTTTAACTGAATCTGTAGTTTTAAATATGGCTAAATTTGTTCATCAGATATCGATCATTCAATAAGTTTTAGCTTTAGGCGGAATGTAATAGTCTAGTGCTTGTTTAAGATCAATGATGTCATTATTCTGCATCAGCCCTAAGCCAAGATTGAGCTTTTGAATACTTCGGTCTTTCATGATCAAGCGTAAATAATAATGACGGTCTAATAATGTTTTTTTGAGTTCTACTTGAGCAATATCATGCAACAAAACTTCTTTCTTAATGACACCTCTGCCTTTGAATTCGATGGTTCGAATTTTATCTTGTGTTAGAACCAGAATAGGAGATTGATTTTTAAATATTAAAACAGCTTTTCGGCTCAAGAAATATGAAAAACTTCCCAATAATGCGATTAAAATAATCAAAAAAAGACTTTTAATACCATACTTAAATTCAAATAGTTCAATAGTGAAGAGTAGGGTAGTAAACCAAAATGGGCATGCAAAAATACCTATAAAAATTGATAGTGGCAGGATTTGTTGACGTGAAGCATAATAGTTTTTCTTATCCATGTTTCCCATACTTGTTGTGACCTTAATTAGATGGCTGACGAGCACAGCGTGCCTTGATGAAAAATCATTTGCCAGAATTGCTGATCATTCATTACCCAGATTGACGAGCGTAAAGCCGAATTATATTTTACTTGAGTATTGGTATCGACTTGATAGCTGAGGTAAGTCAACAAAGCACTATGAGCAGAGAGTTGCTGTAGTTCGAAGTCTTGTGCATGAATCATATTTGTGTCTAGATCATTTAAAAGTGCATCAAGCATTTGACTTTTGTTCATGACCTGACCTGATTTAGTGATTTCTTTGAAATCGGTGTGTAAGCGCAGATCTAATATTGTAAGATTTCGTCGTTCAGAATGGTGCAATTGGCATTCAAATTGGATTAATTGTGCGAGCGTTTCTTGCATGATGTTGAACTCCTATTGAAATATTTAAATGTCTGACCATCATTGCTGATTGAAATGAGCCTTGTTGTGCACGAAGTGTTATCTACTTAAACGAGTTTTTTAATTCTGCTTTAAGTCTATGCTCCAAATCAGCATGATTTTCTATAAACCAGCATGCTTTTCCATGACTTGATTCTTAAACAAAATCTGTGAGTGCTTTACTGTTGTGGATATATTTTTTAATATTTCCCACAAATGCCAAACGGATTTTATAATTGGCAAACTTTTGAATGAATTCGCCCGCAATTCCATTTTCTAAATATGCTACAGACAATGCAATCCGCTCTATATAATTTCAGCAAATGTCAAACTCAACAGGTTGTTGATATTGTGCAATAAATAAGCCGTAAGCTCATTTTAAGGAATAATTGAAATTCTTGTGTTATGAAAAAGTTGGACCATATATGTCATGGTAACTACTCGTTGTTGCATAAAAAAAGCACCCGAAGGTGCTTTAAAATATTTTCAAGCTTATTGAGCTTGAATCCACTGGTCTGCACGTTGTGTAGCTGTACGAATTTGATCTTGAGTCAAGTTCGCAGCCAAAGCAGTTTTTTTACTTTGAGACATATTAATGACTTTATTGTCTAACATGCCATCACGTGTGGAAAGCTCATACCATTGGTATGCACCCATATAGTTTTTCTTTTGTTCTTCCATTACGGCAAGATTAAAGCTTGCACGATTATCGCCGTGGCTTGCTGCCTTTTCAAAGTACTGGCGTGCAGAGGTTTCATTTTTAGCAACGCCCAAACCGTCCGCATACATACGACCCACATTTAACTGAGCCGCAGAGATGCCCTGATCAGCTGCTGCTTTAAACCATGTAAATGCCTGTTTCAGATCTTTAGATACACCACCTGTACCGGCTTGGAAATGTGTCGCTAAATAAAACTGTGCTGCCGGTTGCCCAGCTTTTGCTGCTTTCTGTAAATCTGAAACATTCATATGTGCATATTGAGCTGCCATTGCTGAAACAGATTGTTGCTGCTGCGGCACATAGTCCGCATGGGCTTGAATACTGAGCAGCCCAAAAAATAATGTACTGCCTAATAATAATTTCTTCATAGAGCGCTCACTCGATAAATAGCGACTTCGCCGAACAAATTCGGGACGGCTTTACTTAAAAAGCTCCCTTGTTGGTTCCCATTTACAGCGAGTCGATCAATAATTTGAATCTGATTTTCAGCACATAAGGCCTCAAAATCGCGAAAAGTGCATAAGTGGATGTTAGGTGTATTGTACCACATATACGGTAAGGCATCAGAAACAGGCATCTTTCCTTTCAGCGCAAGGAATGAACGTGCTTTCCAATACGCAAAATTAGGAAACGTAATAATTGCTTGTTTCCCCACACGCACCATATCGCGCAGAAGCACATCAGGTGCATCTACAGCTTGCAAAGCTTGTGCCATCACCACGTAGTCAAAAGACTGGTCAGCAAAGCGTCCCAAACCGAGGTTTAAGTCTTGTTGTATAATATTTAACCCTTTGCTGACAGCAATTGCAATCTTTTCTTGATCAATTTCTAATCCATAAGCATGAATTTGCTGTTTTTTGCTCATTTGTGACAATAATTCACCATCACCACAACCTAAATCGAGCACACTTGCACCAGCATTGATCCATTTTTCAGCCAATTGTTGGTCAATACGCATTAAACAGCCTCCTTAGGTGTCGAATTGAGGTGTTCAGGACCCCCTAAAAATGCACGTAAGGATTTGACGTACAATGGAATCGGGAATAGAAAAGAATCATGCCCTTGTTCTGCATCAATATCTAGGTAACTTACTGGTTTTTGATTGGTAATCAATGCATTGACAATTTCTTGAGAACGTTCTGGGCTAAAACGCCAATCCGTTGTAAAGGACACCACTAAAAAGCGACATTTGGTATTGGACAATGCTTTGGTTAATGATTGTTCGTATTCACGAGAAGGATCGAAGTAATCCAAGGCTTTGGTCATAATTAGATAAGTGTTGGCGTCAAAGTTACGACTAAATTGTTCACCTTGATAGCGTAAATAGCTTTCTACTTGGAATTCAACATCAAAACCATACATAAATTTGCCAGATTTTAAATCACGACCAAATTTCTGCTTCATGGCCTCTTCTGAAAGATAGGTAATGTGTCCAACCATACGCGCTAAAATCAAGCCGCGCTTTGGATAACTATCTAATTCCAGATAACGACCATTATGAAAGTCTGGATCAGATAAAATAGACTGACGAGCGACTTCATTAAAGGCGATGTTTTGTGCAGAAAGCTTGGGGGCACTGGCAATAATTACACATTTTTGTAAACGGTCAGGATAGTCGACAGACCATTGTAAAGCTTGCATACCACCTAATGAGCCACCAATGATTGCATACCAAACTTGTATGCCTAGACGATCAGAGAGAAGAGCTTGAGTTTTTACCCAGTCACGGACAGTCACTAAAGGAAAGTCGGGACCATAAGGGCGGTTTTCATTTTCTGGATTAGGTGATGTGGGACCTGTGGACCCACTACAACCACCAATATTGTTTAAGGCGACAACAAAGAATTTTGAAGTATCAATGGCTTTTCCTGGTCCAATACAGGCATCCCACCAACCTGCTTTTTTATCGTCATCATGATGATAACCCGCAGCATGATGATGCCCTGAAAGTGCATGACAGATAAGAATTGCATTGGACTTGTCCGTGTTCAACTCACCATATGTTTCTACCATGATTTCATAGCGTGGCAATACTCGACCACATTCAAGTTCTAACGGTTCTTCAAATTCAAACTTTTGTGGAGTAACAAGCCCCACTGAATCAGCTGGAAAAGACACTGGAAATGTTCGCCTTAAATTTTAGGAAGAAGAATAAACTGATGTTACGGATACCTACATTATCATGATTATTGCTAATAAATGAATGATACGAAAGTGATTTTTCAACTGTATATGACCATAGCGTTGGTGTAACGAATAGATCTCAATGTCTTATGTGATGATGATTCAGCCAGTACTTTAATTTTACTCAGATTTTGTTTTGCAATCTGTGGGCAGGATCAATAAAACATAGGTTGTGAAATGTCGCTTATCGCTGTTAAGGCATTTTCAATACATATTTTGACGATAGGGATCATCAAAGCATTTTGATTCGTAACATCAATCAATATCAATAGATAAAAGAAAGGATACCATTAGGGGGTATCCTTTCTAAAGTCATTTAATTGATATAGCTTATACGGCAGCAGCAATTACTTGATCTGTGCTGAGTACACCTTGATCAATTAAACGGTTGGTCGCTGCAATAATCGCTTCAATAGACGAGGTCACGATGTTGTCATGGACCCCTGCACCAAATGCTGATTTACCTGTACCTTGAACTTGAAGCTCAATTAAAGCCAAAGCTTTTGCATGCGCACCAGAACTGATACTACGTTCTTCATAGTTCAAGACATCAATCGGTAATTGAAGCGCGTTTAAAATAGCTGAAATTGGACCATTGCCTTCACCACGTAAGCGTTGACTTTCACCATTCACTACAACATCAAGCTCAATGACCTGATTGCCATTTTCATCCGATAATCTGTAGTTTTTCGCTGAGTAATGAGCATCTTTTGCAGAAACATAAGTGTCTTTGAATAGAGTCCAGATCTGTTGGGCTGAAACTTCGACACCTTCTTCATCGGCAACTTGTTGCACAATTTGTGAGAACTCAATCTGTAAGCGGCGCGGTAACACGACGTTGTAGTTTGATTCTAATAAGTACGCAATACCACCTTTACCAGATTGTGAGTTGACACGGATGACAGCATCATAGTCACGACCTAAATCTTTAGGATCAATGGGTAAATAAGGCATATCCCAGATTTCTTCATCTTTTTGGAATTCAAAGCCTTTTTTAATCGCATCCTGATGTGAACCCGAGAACGCAGTGAATACTAAATCCCCCGCATATGGATGACGCGGATGTACTGGCAAACCTGTACATTCTTCTATAGTCGCAATAATTTCATTGATATTGGAAAAATCTAATTCACAAGCAACACCTTGGGTATACATGTTTAATGCAATTGCAGCGACATCCACATTACCTGTACGTTCGCCATTTCCAAATACGCAACCTTCGACTCGATCAGCCCCCGCCATGATTGCCAACTCAGATGCTGCAATACCACAACCACGGTCATTGTGGCAGTGAACTGAAATGATCACACCATCACGACGGGCTAAATTACGATGCATCCATTCAATTTGATCAGCATAGACATGTGGACCAGATACTTCCACAGTTGCAGGCAAGTTTAAGATCACTTTATTGTCAGGAGAAGCTTCCCAAATTTCTGTTACGGCATCACAGACATCTTTTGCCACTTCTAATTCAGTCGCGGTAAAGCATTCTGGGCTGTATTGGAAAATAAATTCAGTTTCAGGTTGTTTTGCTGCGTATTCTTTGACTTTGCTTGCTGCATTGATGGCCAACTGTTTGGCACCATTCACATCGACATTTAACACTTTCTTACGGAAGGTCGGCGAATTTGCGTTATAGATATGAACAATAGCACGTTTAGCACCTTGTAAAGATTCAAAGGTACGTGCAATCAAATGATCACGTGCTTGTACTAAAACTTCAATATAAACATCATCTGGAATATGACCTTCTTCGATCAATTTACGTGTGAAATCAAAATCAATCTGGGATGCTGAAGGAAAACCAATTTCAATATGTTTAAAGCCAATTTTGACCAACATTTGGAACATTTTAAATTTTTGTTCAATGTTCATTGGTTCAAAAATTGCTTGGTTACCATCACGGAGGTCGGTACTCATCCAAATCGGCGCTTTATTGATTTCCTTGTTTGGCCACTGACGGTCAGGCAAGTCTACACGTTGGTACATGCGACGGTATTTTTTACTTGGATCAGCCAACATCATGAGGGAACTCCTTGTGTAGTTGTTGTTGCTCGCTTCTTGGGTAAAGGCAACTTACTACAAATATAGATTGTGTCTATCTGTTCAATTTACAAGTATTTTTATGGTGAAAATAAAGTAAATTTTCATAAATTCAAACGTGGATATCACGATATAAATCTAAACACTGAAGACTTGCAAATGGTTTAACTTGAGATTAATTCTAAAACAGTTATCCTGGAAATAATTTCCTTAATTTGCACAAAAAATATCAGTTGAGAGAAAAATTTCCTTTGAATGACTCAATCTTGAAAAATATATTCTTGATTGATTTCATTTACGGTAGCAGTTCCCATTAATGCCATGGTGATTTCGAATTCTTCCTTCAAAATCTTGATAACATGCGCTACGCCTAAAGCACCTGCAACAGATAATCCATAGATTGCAGGACGTCCGATCAGCACTGCATTGGCACCTAAAGCCAATGCTTTAAAGACATCTGTGCCGCGACGAATCCCGCCATCTAAAAGCAGGGGAAAGTCGGTAGGTACAACTTTGCGAATTTTTTCCAGTGCTTTGAGGGGTGACATGGAGGTGTTAAGTACCCGTCCACCATGATTGGAAATGATCAGCCCTTTTACTCCAATATTGGCTGCTTTTTGAGCGTCAAGTGGATGTAGGACACCTTTTAAAATTACAGGTAGGGATGTATGCCTTATGATAAATTCAATATCAGCCCATTGCGGAGCAATCTGCATTAAGCCTTGAAAAACAGGATGTTGATTGTCAGCGATTTCTGGCAAAGGAATGTGTGTCGGCGTATGTGGATGCTGCATCGCTTCGGGTAGCTGAAAGTTCACACGGCGCTCACGGTCACGAATACCGGTATGTGGAGAGTCCACAGTAATCACAATTGCCTTAAAGTTTTGTTGTTGTGCTAGATGCACTAAAGCGAGTGATTTTTCTCGGTCACCTTGCCAATACAGTTGAAACCACTTAAATGTATTTTCTTTCTTGATCAAGCGCATATCGGTATTGGTAAATGTGCTGAGCAGCATATTACTTCCGAGTACCTCCGCAGCAAGGGCTGTTGCTGCTTCACCCTCTGGATGAAACAGTTGCTGATGTCCAATCGGAGCAAGAAATATCGGATGAGGAAATGTTTCTCCTAAAATTTCACATTGTGTTGAGCCTTGAGTTAGATCATTTAGTAATCTGGGGACGAGTTGAATTCTTTTAAATTGTTCTAAATTGTCTCGGACACTTTGCTCATCCATCGCCCCCCCTTGAAGATAGTGCCAAGTATTTTCAGCCAAGTGCAGTTCAGCCTGTTTTTCATAATCAGCAATAGTCTGTAAATGGGGAGGGATTTGAGAGAAAGGAGGGAGGATGTTTTTATTCATTGCAGATTTCTCATTTATCCAAATTTACACAAAAAGGGCAGATCAATAACTGTATAAACAATCTGTGATTTAAATTTATAAATCACTCCACTCACGCAATAGATTGTGATAAATCCCAGTCAGGCTGATGACTTGCTCATGTGTGGCAGAAAGCGCTATGGTTAACTTTTGAATATTTTGATCAAGGTCAAACAAAATTCGCCGTTGAGCATCCGATGCGACAAAGCTTTGCACCCAGAAGAAAGATGCAATACGTACACCTTCAGTGACAGGGTTAACCTGATGCAAGCTTGTGGCAGGGTAGACAATTGCATCGCCTGCGGGGAGTTTTACTTCTTGAGTTCCGAACGTATCTTCAATCACCAGTTCTCCACCTTGATATTCATCGAGATCAGTTAGAAATACAGTACAGGATACATCAGTTCTTAAATATTGATTTAACTGAGGATGATGACGAATCGCATTATCAACATGCATGCCAAAGTTGCCACCATGTTGATAGCAATTAAACAGAGGTGGCAAAAATGTTTTTGGAAGAGCTGCACTAAAAAAAAGTGGATTTGAATTCGCTGCATGGTGAATGATTTGACCAAGCTCCAGAGCTTCATTGGAGTCTTGTGCAAGTTGTAAATTGTTTTTTAAATGTGCTGACTGATAGCCTGTAGTGGCTTTCCCATCACTCCATTTGGCTTGAGAAAGTGTTTGACGACAATGATTTAATTCATCCAGATTGAGTAAATTTGGAATATGTAAAATCATGATTTTCTTCCCCAAAAAAGAAACAGCGTCCAATAAGCTGAACGCTGAATTTTAACATAGTTTGTCTAAATCTTAGAATTTATAGTTAACGTTAAACACGCCTTTGCGACCTTCACCTGGCATTGCCCAACCATTGTTACGGATATGGGTATAGTACTTCTCGTCACTTAAGTTTTGACCCAATAATTGAAAACTTAAATCTCTGTTGTAGCTGTAGGTTACAGAGGCATTATGAATTAAATAATCTTCAGATTTGACCTGTGGTACACGATCGTTTGTTGCAGCAGAATGTGTACTTAAATACATTTCACCTTGATAAGTTAAGCCATAACCTGCTTGCCATTGATCATTCAACTGATAAGTTGTCCATAAGCTACCAGAAACTTTAGGTACATTGACTAACTTATCTCCTTTTTGGAAATCAATATTGGGTGAACCATTGACTTTAGTCTGATCATATTCTCCCTCCATATAAGCTGCACTGGCTGTGATGTTCCATTTCGGTGTAATTTCACCTGCTAAACCAAGCTCAACACCTTGGACATAGTTCTTACCATCGAGTTTGGCATCTGGTTGACCAGCTATATCACTTCTAACCCGTACCTTATCTTGTTCATTACGGAAGACTGCCGCAGACAATAAGAAGTTAGGGTTCGCTTGCCACTTGGCTCCTATTTCATAAGCAACAGCATTTTCAGGATCAGTATTACAAGTGTTTGCTGTGATTACATTATTGGTAATGGTCTGAGCGCAGCCACCACTTGCGGTATTTTGAACAGGCTTTTGCGCATTGGCATAAGACAAGTAAAGACTGGTTGCAGGTGTTGGTTTAAATGTCAAACCTGTATTATACGAAATTAAATTGTCAGACTGTTTGTAATTTTGACCACGTGTTACAGCAGCATTGGTTGTTGAAATCGTATCTGAACGATATTGACCATCGGTGTAATCATTACGTACACCAAGGTTAAGTAACCACTGTTCACCAAACTTTAAAGTGTCAAATAGATAAGCTGAGTAAACATTTAAATAGCCTTCGGCAACCCCTGTTTTTGTAAATTTAGTTGCGCCTCTCCAATAATGATCTGGGTTATATACATCCATATTTGGCTTGGTGGGCACTGTACCATTCGTATTGTAGATATAACCTGCAGTCGTGATTTCATAATCTTCACGACTCATACCGACTCCAGCAACAAGGGTATGATCAATTAATCCGGTTTTAAACTGCACATTGATATTTGTATCATTGGCAAACTGCTTGTTGTGAGTATCACGATAATATCCACGTGGACCAGAAACAACATATTGCCCTGCGGTTGCGCAGTTTATAAACCCTGTTAAATTGTTATTTGTGAAAGCAGTTGGTGCTTTACCATCAGCCAAACAAAATGTACCTTGTGGTGCAGAAACAGTTGCTTTTTGTTGAATATCACTATAACGGGTGATGGAGTTGAGTTTTGCGTTGGAACTGATTTCACTCTCTAATTTTAGTGTAACAACCTGGTTCTCAATATTTTGTTGATCTAAGTTGCTATAACCATAGTTGTTTTTATCTGAAATCCCTTTCACTGGTTTGCCATTATAATAAGGCACACCGTACTGTGGATCGTTTTCATCTTTTTGATAAAGATACGATAATGTTGCCTTAGTTGTGTCACTGATTCCAAAAGTAAGCGATGGTGCAATCCCCCAACGTTTCATTTCCTCCTCACGACCTGCATAAGTATTTTGATGTCCCATGACATTTAAGCGGAATGCTAAATCATCATCAACCACTTTATTGAAGTCACCAGTGAAGCGTTTGTAACTGTCGGAACCAAAACCTAAAGTTACTTCATTGCTGTCGCGTTTTTTTGGTGTTTTAGAAACTAAATTCACGCCACCACTGATTTGTCCTACACCGTTTTCAACAGAGTTAGCGCCTTTAATGACTTCAACAGCTTCATAGTTGAATAAATCTGAACGGTTGGTCAACGCTGCGTCGCGTAAACCATCAACTGTAGTGTTATAGGTTGCATCATAACCACGCAAATTGATTTTATCTCCATAACCACCACCACCTTCACCCGCACCAAAGCTGATCCCTGGTGTAGTTGCAAGTGCTTGCTGAAGTGAAAGCAAGCCTTGATCTTTTAGTGCTTTTTCAGTGATCACTTGAACGCTTTTAGCTGTGTCTAGAAGAGTTTCTGTGCGCTTGGTCGAAGAGGTTTTAGCTGCCAAATAAGATGCATTTTGTTCTGCACGCGCTTGAATTGTGGGCAGTTGAGTAACTGTTTCTTCAGTTGCAGCAAACGCTAAATTCGGTAAAGCAATTGCTAGTGCAACTGTTTTCACTTTTTTGTTTTTTACAGCATATTTTTGAGCCATTTTTGCATCCATCGCAGATCATGTTGAATTTATCCAATACTGCACAGCAACCTTTGTGTTGCAATAATGGAGAATTTGTTAAGGAATGTAATAATGCGAATTTTATTGATAATTATTATCATTAACAATAGCTGAAATGATCTATTTATACGGAAAAACTGTTTAAATTTTTAAGTTTAATTAAATAAAACTATGATTAAAGTTGGCGGTGGTTAGCATATTTATGAAATTTATATTTTTTTTTGCATATGTTGGGGAGTAATAGCGCTTTATTTTAATATATTTTAATAATGGGGGCTGATGGCTAGATGATAGATAAAGAGGATGGCTTTATTTATAAAATAGAAGCCATTCTCTTTAAGATAAGTCAAATTTTAATATTTAAAGTTGATCGATAATACTGCGTTACGACCTTCAGCTTCTGTTGCATAGTGTGACGCATAAGCTTTAGTAAAATAGCGTTGATCTGAAAGGTTATTTAGATTTAATTGCAAATCTACATTTTTGTTAACATTGTAGCGTGCCATTGCATCATAACGAACATAGCCTGGAACAAACTTGGTATTTGCAGCATCGCCATAAACTTTGTCCATCGCTAAAGCGCCTGCACCAAGAGTCAACTGCGGAAGTACCTGGTATGTTGTCCAAAGTGTTGCGCTGTTTTTAGGAACGTTTGGAAGTTGTTTGCCTTTAGCTGGGTTAGGCAAGGTACAAACACCTGCACGAGTACATGATGGTCCAGGATTTGTCATTTCGCTATCTAGATAAGAATATCCAGCAGTTATGTCCCATTTGTCCGTGAGTTTACCTGTTGCAGTAAACTCAACACCATCAACTTTACTTTCACCACCATTGGTATAGGTGCCTGCATCTAATTGAATACGGGTATTTTGTTTTTCAGTACGGAATACTGCTACAGTCAAGTTCAAGCGTTCATCGAGGAAATCCCATTTTGTCCCAAGCTCATAGGTGCGCGCTTCTTCTGGTTTTAAGTCCATATAAGCTTGACCAATTGCTTCGGAACCATCACCACCATCTACACCAACTGGGTTAGCAGATGTTGCATAGCTGGCATAAAGTGAACCATTTTTCATCGGTTTAAATGTTAATCCAGCTTGATAAGTGAAAAAGTCTTTATTGTTTTCAAGCTTTAGACCTGTAGCATTTGTAACTTGTTCAGTATCAAATTTGTCCCAACGAACACCTAAATCGAGTAACCACTGTGGATTAAACTCAATATTATCGAGTAGATAAACCGAGGTCACTTTTGTTGTAGTTGTCGTCGTTTTTCGATTTGCATTAGCTGAGCCTAACCATTCTTCTTTTGAATTTGGATTGGTTAAAGACGTACACCATGCATCATTGATTTTGCAATCGCTGTTAAAACCACCAGTCGTAGTACCAGTATAACCAGGATAGGTGATTGTGTAGTTGCCTTTGTCAGATTTTTGATCACTATACTCAGCACCAACATTAAATTTATGCTTAATTTCTCCAGTATTAAACTTACCCGTCAATGCCAACTGATCTGTGAAAATATTTGTATCAGTAATACGTGAATTGATACGACGCCAAACTTTGTCATTTAATACATTACCTTTTGAATCATCGGGTTGAGTCCAAAGATAATCATTGGTTGATTTGTTATATACAGCAGTATTGGTAATCGTTAAATTTTCGTTTAAATCATGTTCTAATTTAATCGTACCAATTTGATTTTCTTGTTTTTGGAAATCACGATCATGTAATCCATAGTAAATGCCTTGTTTGACATCTACAGGTTTTCCAAATGTTGCTTTCTTGGAAGCATCATAATTATATGGCACACCTGAATCAGGTGTATCATCTGATTTTAAATAATAATAACTTAAAGTTGCACGAGTTGGTGTGTCTAAACCAAAAGTAATACTGGGTGCAATACCCGCACGTTTATATTCTGCACCATCATCTTGCCCAGCTTTTTCGTTGTGATGTCCCATCACAGCAACACGTGCAGCAATACCATTACCAAAATCTTTATTACCGTCGAGGGTAATACGTTGGTAATTATCTGTACCACCTGCAACTGAACCTTCTAGGTAGTCGCCTTTTTTAGCAACTTTAGAAATCATGTTGACACTACCACCGACAGAGCCAGCACCTCCCAATGATGATGCAGAACCTTTAGTTACTTCAACTTGCTCTACGGCAAACATTTCACGGTTTTGTGAAGTTGAATTACGAACCCCGTCTACATACATCGAACTTTCGGAATTATATCCGCGGATAAATGGACGGTCACCATTTGGGTTACCGCCTTCACCTGCACCAAGAGTAATCCCGGGAACTGTGCGAAGTGCATCGGCAAGTGTGGTGACTTGTGTATCTTCGATGAGTTTTTTTGAAATAACGGATATAGATTTAGGGGTATCTAATAAAGGAGCCACAAATTTTTGATTGGCAGATTCATCTACTTTTAAACTTTGTTCTGCAGTTGCTTGCGCTTTAATTGTTGGCAGTTTTGCAATTTCGTCCTGAGCGATGGCTGACGTAGCAATAACAGACAGTGATGAAGCAATTGCTGTAGAAACAATTTTTTTGCGTGATTTGATAAATGACATACTTTAACTCACAAAGAGTAGTGTAAATTTGTATGCGAATAATAATGATTCTTATTTTTTCATGCATCTATTTGTTATTGTATTTGTCGATGAAGTTAAAGAGTTTTTAAGTAAAAATAAATTAGTTTTACCGCTAATTTCAAACTAATTGCATGAAAAAAATAAATTTAATTAAAATTTTTTGATATTTTAAAATGTAAAAAAATGAACCTATTGTGAATAAGACTTTAGATTTAGCTAAAATTATCAAAATATAATCGATTGTAAGAAATCGATTGATTTACTATTTATTGTTTGAAATGTGAGCATAAAGGCAATAACAATCATCAAAATAAAATGATTTACACAGGTGTTTTGTATATATTTAAATGTTGTCATATAATGTGGCACTTTTTTAAAAACTGTAATTATTAAATTCTATCGAGGAAGCCATGCAAGTAACTTCTGAAGCGGTTTCGGGCGTTGCCCGTCGTTTAAATGTATCTGTACCGACGAGCCGTATTAACGAGCAGTTTGAAGCTCGCTTGAAACGCACTGCTAAAACTGTGAAGATTAACGGCTTCCGTCAAGGTAAAGTGCCAGTAAATGTTGTACGTCGTGAATACGGCGCGGGTATTTATCAAGAAGTTGTTAATGATATTATTCGTGACACAGTATTCGAAGCGATTCAACAAGAAAAAATCAATGCTGTTGGTATGCCAAACATTGACAAAGTTGAAAATAAAGATGATGCATTAGTTTATCAAGCAACTGTTGAGGTTTATCCTGAAGTTGAAGTTAAATTTGATGGTCTTGAAGTATCGCGTAAATCATCTGAAGTGACAGACAAAGATGTTGATGTAATGCTTGAGAACCTTCAAAAGCAGCGTGCTGAGTGGACTGAAACCAAAGGCATGGCGAAGAAAGACATGCAAGTGACTTTCGACTTTGAAGGAACTGTAGATGGTGAAAAGTTTGAAGGCGGTGCTGCTGAAGACTTTAAACTTGTTTTAGGTTCTGGTCGTATGATCCCTGGCTTCGAAGACGGTATCGTTGGTATGAAGAAAGGCGAAGAGAAAGTCATTGATGTTACTTTCCCTGAAGACTATCAAGCTGAAAACTTGGCTGGTAAAGCTGCTCAATTCAAAATCACAGTTAAACTTGTTGAAAAACAAAAACTTCCTGAAATAGATGCTGAATTCTTAAAAATCTTTGGTTTAACTGAAGAGGAAGGCGTTGAAAAATTAAAAGCTGATGTTCGCAAAAACATGGAACGTGAAGTGAAAAATGGTTTGCGTAACCAAGTGAAAGGTGCAACTTTTGATGCACTTGTTGCAGCAAACGAAGTTGAAGTTCCTGAGTCTATGTTGGCTCAAGAAATTGACCGTCAACGTCAGCAAATGATTCAACAATTTACTCAGCAGTTTGGTGCTCAAGGTGCAAAAGCATTTGACAGCAGCATGCTTCCAGATGAGTTGTTCAAAGAGCAAGCTGAGAAAGCAGTGAAGCTTGGCGTACTAGTGAGTAAAGTATTGGCTGATGCTAAACTGGAAGTAGATCAAGCACGTGTTGATGCTTATATTGAAGATATGGCATCTTCTTACGAAGATCCAACAGAAGTGATTGAATATTTCAAAAATGACAAGCAACAACGTGCTCAAATCGAAGGCGTTGTGTTAGAAGATCAAGTGGTTGATCACATCTTGGCTAGCGCTAAAGTGACTGATGAAGCTGTAAGCTATCAAGATTTGTTAAAAGAGCAACAAGCACGTCAACAAGGCTAAGCTGTTTGATGTTGAAAAAGGCGCTTTGGCGCCTTTTTTTATGAGTTTAAACATTGGCTTAGTCAATCTGTTCACAATACTTATGCAAAAAATATCGGATATTTAGTTGGGAATATTTTGCATTTTCAGCAATTATCCCTCATATTGTGAACATGAGTGACGTAACAAAAATTCAGGAATAAATAACGTATGTATGTTCCATCAATTGAAAGCGCTTTAGTGCCAGTAGTCGTAGAACAATCTTCACGCGGTGAGCGTTCTTTCGATATTTTTTCACGTCTTTTACGTGAGCGTGTGATTTTCTTAACGGGTGAAGTTGAAGATAACATGGCGAACCTTATCGTTGCGCAAATGTTGTTTCTAGAAGCTGAAAATCCAGACAAAGATATCCATTTATATATCAATTCACCGGGTGGATCTGTGACTGCAGGTATGGCAATTTACGATACCATGCAATTTATCAAACCTGATGTTGTGACATATTGTATGGGGCAGGCTGCATCAATGGGTGCATTCTTATTGAATGCAGGTGCGAAGGGTAAACGTTATTGCCTGGAAAATGCTCGTGTGATGATTCACCAACCATTAGGTGGTTTCCGTGGTCAGGCATCGGATATTGAAATCCATGCGCGTGAAATTCTATTCATCAAAGAACGTTTAAACCGTTTAATGGCTGAACATAGTGGTCAGGATTACGAAACTGTTGCTAAAGATACAGATCGTGATAATTTCATGACCGCTCAGCAAGCAAAAGAATATGGTTTAGTGGATCAGGTATTAAGTAAACGACCACAGAACTAAGCATTTATAGATACGATTTAAGAATTTGGAGTGAAAATGTCCGATCTTCCTCAAGGACAAAAGCATTGTTCATTTTGCGGTAAAACGCAGTCTGAAGTCGGTAAGCTGATTGCAGGCGAGGACGCATATATTTGTAATGAATGTGTGGATGTATGTCTAGACTTAGTGCAAACGAGTCAACAAGTGGAAACTGGCGATTGGGCATCACGTCCATTGCCGAAGCCACATGAAATTCGTGCGGCTTTAGATCAATATGTAATTGGTCAAGATACTGCCAAGAAAACGCTTTCAGTTGCGGTATATAACCATTACAAACGTTTGAAAGTTTCTCAAACGGGTCATAAGCCTAAAGATGCAGTTGAAATTGCAAAAAGTAATATCTTGCTGATTGGACCAACAGGTTCGGGTAAAACATTACTTGCACAAACGCTGGCGCGTCTACTCGATGTACCTTTTGCAATGGCTGATGCAACAACATTGACTGAAGCAGGTTATGTTGGTGAAGATGTTGAAAACATTATTCAAAAACTGTTGCAAAAAGCCGATTACGATGTAGAGAAAGCCCAAAAAGGCATTATCTATATTGACGAAATTGACAAGATTACCCGTAAATCTGAAAACCCATCAATCACACGTGATGTCTCTGGTGAAGGTGTACAACAAGCATTGTTGAAAATGATTGAGGGTACAGTTGCATCTATTCCACCTCAAGGTGGGCGTAAACATCCACAGCAAGAATTTATTCAAGTGGATACTGCAAATATCTTGTTTATCTGTGGTGGTGCATTCTCTGGTCTTGAGAAAGTGGTGCAGCAACGTCAAGAGAAAGGTGGAATCGGCTTTAATGCAGATGTGAAGAATAAGGATGATACTAAAAAAGTCTCTGAATTATTCCGTCAAGTTGAAGCAGCCGACTTAGTGAAATTTGGTCTAATTCCAGAATTTATTGGTCGTTTACCTGTGATTGCAACCTTGGAAGAGCTTGATGAAGAAGCATTAATGCAGATTCTGACTGAGCCAAAAAATGCATTAACACGCCAATATCAATATTTGTTTGAAATGGAAAATGTCGATCTTTTATTTGAAGACTCTGCATTACGTGCAATTGCGAAAAAGGCTTTAGAGCGCAATACAGGTGCGCGTGGTCTACGTTCTATTTTAGAAAACGTTCTACTTGAGACGATGTATGATTTACCAAGTCGCTCTGATATTGGTACAGTCATTATCAACGAAGCTGTGATCAATGACAAAGCTGTACCTCAGTTCAAACCTGAAAGACAGCCCAAGCAAGAAAGCAATGAAGTTGAAAAAGTAGATCTAAAGGTTTTGGACAGTAAATCGGCTTAAATGTTGGATTTTATTCAACATCACTTTTGCATCTTATCTGAAACGTGTAAGTAGTTTGACTATTTACACGTTTTTTTATTTTTAAATTGTCATTGTAATGTTAAGCTCACTGTGCAGAATATTGTTTATTAAGAATGAAAATAAAAAATACGCGGTGAGGGAAAATCATGCGTTACATCGGTTTATTCGTTTTGATGAGTTGTGGATTAGCAGCTTGTCAAAGTCATCAATCTGTTGAACAGCAATCAACCAAAGTTGTTTCAACTTTAGATCCTATTGATTTTAAAAAAGAACAATCATTGGTTCATGAAAAGCTTGATCAATATAAAGTGAAATCTTTTTCCGTTGGCTCTTGGGTAAATCAAAAACCAGGTCAATACTTTCATTTGGTGAAACCACAGAATCCTCAAGCTGCTGTGATTTATTTCTATCGCCCAGATAGTCGCTGGAATAGGCAGGAAATCATTCCCACCAATTTCTTTTTAAATGGTAAACGCATTCCAAGTTTAATCAGCAATCACTACTATTGGATTGAGCTTGCTGAAGGTGATTATAAATTAAGTCTAAGTCGACCCTTAACAGTTTTTCATTTTCAGAAGCCTAAAGTTGCCTATTTTTCTGTAGAGGCAGGCGGGCAATATTTTGTTAAATACGAGGAAGAGAAATTCCGTGGTGGACCAAACGGTGAGGCCGGGCTATTACGAGTTGGACCATTGATGCAAATGCCAACACGACAGGGTTTAAAAGAAATTGCCATGACGCAACTTAAAACGCCTGGATTGAATTTTGTTGCTGAAGTAACAGCGGATGGGCGAGTAATTAAACCGCAAGAGAAAATTAAAGGTGCACCATATAAGGTAAGTGATGATGTGCATTTAGGACAACCTTTTAAGCTTTGGAATCCAACGACTTGGTAAGCTTTTTTAATAAACATTCAGATGTAAAAAAGAGAGCTTAGCTCTCTTTTTTAAAGCTTACGGTGTATTCGCTGCTTTTTTTAACTCAGCGAGTTTTTTATTGATGTCTTTAAAATCCTGTTCTGTATTTTGAAGCGTTTTGCTGAGTTGAGCATTCATAATCTTCATAGTTTCTTGAGCAACCTGAGGCGATTTTTTCAGTATGGACTGACCTATAGCACTCGAATAAAAGTCGATTTGTGCTTGTACTTCATCAGCATTGAAAACGTCTTTATAAATTTTTAGATAAAGCGGTTTGATCTGTTCCCAAGATACCGTTTTTTGACTTTGGGCATACATTTTATCTGCCAGTTCATTGGCAACGATTTGTTCTTGTGGACTCAATTGTTCCTTTTTTACGGTCATTTGAATGATCTGATATGCCTGCTGGTCTAATTGAGGACGAATCTGCTGCATGGTTTCTTGTAAAAGTTGATCAATATTCATCACTTTTAGCAATTGCTGTACTTGCTGATCTGATGCTTGTGCTGCAAAAGCAAAATTGGCGGATATACATGAACCAAGAAGCACTAAATGTTGTAATAATTTCATAATATACCTATAGGATAACGTTGTTATTTATACGACAAGGGGGGACCCACACTGAAAAAACCATATAAAGCTCTATTGAGCTTGCAGTATCGGTTTTAAAATGGCTTCCATTTTATCCTTAATCACTTGTTGATTTTCTGCTTTGAGCATTTGTCTCTGTGAAAATTGAGTGGTTTCTTGCATGACTTCAGTCATTAATAGGTTCATCTTCTGATTAATTGATTGCCCTAAAGGTGTACTGAGAAACGCAATATTGGCTTGGATTTCTTCTTCAGTAAAGGTTTTTTTAAAAAGCGATTTGAATAGATCAAGATATTCTGGATCTGTAATCAGTTTCTGCTGAATATCGCTATAAAGGGCACTAATTTGCAGTGCAGCATTTTGCTGATCAATGTTGAGAGTCTGAGCCCCAGTCACTTGGCGAACAAGATCTTCAGCTTGCTCATCAAAATAGGGTTGCATATCACGAGTACTTTGTCTGAATATTTCAGTAATATTGGAAAGTTGCATCAATTTGTCGACGCTTTTATCTGTTGCTGGAGAAGCAAAACTTGACACTGTGATGCAGCATAAACTTAAAGTAAAAATGAACTGCTTAATTTTCATGGGTTTTCCTTTATTTATTTTCATCTAACTGAGGCAGTTGTTGAATAATTTGTCCAATTTTATTGCGATATGGTTGGATAAAATGAGGATCATTGACTGCTTTAGAAATCGCAGCATTGCTTTCTAGGAATATTTTCGTGTCAGCATCTGTCAGTTTTGTGTATAACTGCTGACTTGGAGTCGTAGTACTATCATATAAGGTTTCAATCTCTTGAGGATTTAACGATTCTAAAAGAATTCGTTTGGTTTGGGCGATAAATTGTGGATCCCGGAGAATTTTTTCGGGCATTGCCTGATAAATTTCTACAATTTGTGGAATGAGTTGTTTTTCTTGATCTGTGAGTTCTATCGTACTTAAGCCATTTTTGATTAGATTTTCTGCTTGATGCTGATAAATCTCTTTTGCGCTTTCATTGTATTGTAGACGCCATATTTGATTATTAATGATACCTTGCGCGAGTTGGTCAAGTGCTTCACTTTCAGTTGTTGATGCGAAACTTTGAATTGAGATCGAAGATGAAAACAGCACAGAAAAAATAATATATTTTATAAAGTTCATGATCTGGCTCAAAATAAAAAAGCACCCTAATCATAGAGTGCTTTTCAAGTAATCCTCAAGCTTAATCTAAGCTTTATGGATATTATTGTGCAGCATCAACCACTGGAATTTTTCCAATTTTTGCTTGCCAAATTTTTGGTGCTGTCGCGTGAACAGAAGTACCATTTACATCCACAGCAACAGATACAGGCATATCTTGTACTTTGAATTTGTAAATTGCTTCCATACCCAAGTCAGCAAATGCGACAACTTCAGCTTCACGGATTGCTTTAGACACAAGGTAGGCAGCACCACCTACAGCCATAAGATAGGTGGCTTTATTGTCTTTGATGGCTTCAATCGCAGCAGGACCACGATCAGCTTTACCAATCATACCAAATAGCCCCGTTGCTTCGAGTACTTGGCGGGTGAATTTATCCATGCGTGTTGCAGTTGTTGGGCCTGCTGGACCAACCACTTCATCACCAACAGGATCGACAGGACCAACGTAGTAAATGAATTTGCCTTTTAAATCCACAGGAAGCTGTTCGCCTTTATTGAGCATGTCAACCATGCGTTTATGTGCAGCATCACGACCTGTATAGATTGTACCATTGAGCAATAAGGTATCACCCGGTTGCCAAGCATTCATTTCTTCTTGAGTGATATTGTCTAAATCTACACGTTTAGAGGTAGATGAATCCCACGTCACTTCAGGATAGTCTGAAAGTTTTGGTGCTTGGATATGTGCAACACCTGAACCATCTAATTGGAAATGCGCATGACGTGTTGCAGCACAGTTTGGAATCATTCCCACTGGTTTACCTGCCGCATGGCAAGGGTAATCCTTGATCTTGATATCAAGCACTGTGGTTAAACCGCCCAGACCTTGTGCACCGATACCCAAAGCGTTTACCTTTTCAAAGATTTCAATACGAAGTTCTTCAATCTGGTTTTGTGGACCACGACGAAGTAATTCATCCATATTGATTTCTTCCATGAGCGATTCTTTTGCAAGCATCATGGCTTTTTCAGCAGTACCACCAATACCAATACCCAGCATACCTGGAGGACACCAACCTGCACCCATTGTTGGAACAGTTTTAAGTACCCAGTCGACGATAGAGTCGGATGGGTTTAACATCGCAAGTTTAGATTTGTTTTCAGAACCGCCACCCTTGGCAGCAACAGTGATATCCACCTTGTTACCCGGAACAAGCTTATAGTGAATCACAGCAGGGGTATTATCTTTAGTATTTTTACGACCGAAAGCAGGATCTGCCAGGACGGATGCACGAAGTACGTTGGTATTTTCTAAATAACCTTGACGTACACCTTCGTTGATTGCATCGTCTAAACTCATGGTTAAATCAAATTTAACGTCTAAGCCCACATCAACAAATACGTTAACAATACCAGTATCTTGACAGATTGGACGGTGACCTTCTGCACACATACGTGAGTTAATTAAGATTTGTGCGATTGCATCCTTTGCAGCTTTGTTCTCTTCACGATCATAAGCACGGCTCATCGCTTGGATAAAGTCTTGTGGATGATAGTACGAAATGAACTGAAGCGCGTCCTTGACCGATGTGATCAAGTCATCTTGCTTGATAATAGTTGTCATATCAAAAATCTCTTGAGCGGGCTGTTAGCTAGCGGGCAGAATTATACGTGATATTGCTTGTTTTGTGGTGGCTTTGATGGATTTTTAGGCTAAAGTTTTACGATTTTATTCAAGCTAAAAACTTTATACTTATTTGACAATGAAATCTTTGAATGGGATTTGCTGCATGATGAAAGACCATACTCATCTAGCTGAAAATATTATTGAAATTTATGAGAAGAAAGCTCATGTATGGGTTAGGTTAAGAGGGACGTACCTATATGAAAAAGTATGGTTGGATCGGTTTTTGGCATTACTTCCACAACACTCCAATATACTGGACTTAGGTTGTGGTTCCGCAAAACCCATAGCGGCTTATATGATTGAGCAAGGGCATCGTGTTACGGGTGTAGATAGTTCAAAAGCAATGTTGGAGATGGCTCGGCAGAATTTTCCAGAACACTTGTTTCCAGAATGTAATTGGATTCAAGGGGATATGCGTACAGTTAAACTGATTGAAAAGTTTCAGGGAATTTTAGTTTGGGACAGCTTTTTCCATTTATCACCGGAACATCAAAGTGCCATGTTTCAGCAATTTGATCATTTTTCAATGCAGGATACCGTTTTAATGTTTACTAGTGGTCCAGCATATGGGGAGCAGATTGGCGATTTATTCGGAGAACCTCTATACCATGCCAGTTTGTCCTCAGAACAATATACCCAACTGCTTAATCGCTTTGGTTTTAAAGTGATCATAATGATAGCCGAAGATCCTAACTGTACAGGTCATACCGTTTGGTTGGCTCAACGAAATTAATTGTTGTTAATTTAATCAATTGAATCAAATAATTAAAAAATTATTCAAGTGAATAATACTTCATGAACCATATATGGCATTTTAATTATTTTTTTGAATTTTAATGATGTTTTTTTAATTATTTAGTTTTTATTTAAGAGAGTGATTAGATTTTTTCAATAAAAAATACTTTTGAGCGAAGGCAATATAGACCATTGTGTGAAGGGATTGGCATACTTGTGTAAATTTTTATGAAAAATTGTATTATAATGATAATTATTATCATTACTATTTTTGGGGAATGGAATGCGTTTTGTCAAAAAAAGCTTAACACTCATGATGCTATCAACGGGATGCCTGTTTGTATCTCCTATGGTATTTTCTAATTCTGATATTGCCAAGGAAGAGCAAAGAGCCAATACGGCCACACTTCCGACCATTGCGATTGAAGCAATGGCTGATGGTGACCCCATTAAAACGTATGTGGACTATAAACAAGCCAATGTCACGCGAAATGGTTTAGATAAAAAAGATATCCCACAAACTGTAGATACAATTGATGTGTCCAAATATAAGTTGTACGGCGCAAATGATTTAAGCGTGATGTTACAGGGAACACCAGGTGTCTCAACCAGCTATGACATGCGTGGTGATGGCATTATGCTGCGTGGGTTCAGTGCTGATTCAGGTGATATTTACCGTGATGGTGTGCGTGAAAGTGGACAGATTCGTCGTAGTACTGCCAATGTTGAACGTATTGAGATTTTAAAAGGACCAGCATCTGTACTCTACGGTCGTAGCGGTGGTGGAGGTGTGATTAATATGGTCACCAAATACGCAAATTTTGACTCACCAAGTTCAATTGGTGCTTACGCTGGGTCTTATGGCAATGTTGGTGGAACTATTGATCTAAATAAAGTACTTAATGATAACTGGGCTGTACGTTTGGTTGGAGAAAAGTCAGATACCAATAGTTTTCGTTCAGGGATCGGTTCGAAAGAAGAAATGATCTCTCCAAGCGTGACCTATCGCAGTGATGATGAGAAACTGATTTGGACCACAGAATTTACATATGACAATTTAGAACGCGTACCTGATCGTGGACCTTCCTATGATAACTTGCCTTTAGGAACATCAATCAAGATGGGGTTTTCTCAACCCGGTGACTATGTAGAAGATGTTCTTCAAACAATGCGTACAGATGTTAAATATGAATTTGCACCAAATTGGAAATTTCATTGGAGTTTAAGTCATCGTGAATCGGAACAGAATTTTGATCATTTTTATTTAGGATCTATGTGTACAGCTGATGTGAAGCCAACGAATACAAATAAAGGCTGTTACAAAGGCTATATCAATCAAATCTATTACTGGCAACAAACGACCAATAAAACTACTGCCAATACTTGGGATATAACAGGAGAATTTAAGACTGGGGCAATCAAACACAATATCTTGGTTGGTACAGATTGGTCTTATGAACAACGAGAGCCGTTATTATCTAATAAAAACTCGGATGGGTCACTGATTTATGGGTTTGTAAATCCATTGACTGGGGATCGTTTTAGTAATCGTGGCACAGGGCATATCATGACCTCTCATAATTATAATGAAGGGACGAATTATGCACTTTTTCTTCAAGATTTAATGAGTATTAATGACCAATTTAAAATAATGTTGGGCGGAAGATATGATTATTATGAAGCAAAAACTACAAATAAATTAGAGAGTTCAACTTCTTATCGACAATCAAGAACTGTTCAGGATGAAACATTTAGTCCGAATGTAGGCTTTGTATGGCAACCTGTACCTGAACAAAGCTTATATGCATCTTATAGTCGTAGTTTTTCACCTTTTGGTGGAAACATGGGCGTCAATGTTGTTAATGCAACAGATGATCTAAATGCATACAATTACGAGCCTCAGTATCTTGATCAGTATGAAATTGGTATAAAAAGCGAATGGCTTGATTCTAAGTTAAATACACAATTTTCTGTATTCAATATCAATAAAAATAATATTCGTGCTCGTAAGGACCCTGATGACAATAATTCACCTTATGTAGTTGTTGGTAAACATGAATCTACTGGGGCTGAATTTAGCTTTATTGGTCAAGCACTCAATAACCTTTATATTCGTGGTGGTTATGGTTATACAGATTCCAAAATCGCTAAAAATGATTTAAAACCTGAATTGGTGGATAATGATTTAAGAAACGTTTCAAAACATACGGGTAATTTGTTTGTACGCTACCTTCCTACAGAAAAGTTTTATGGAGAAGTCGGTGCAACTTACATGGGGTCTTATTATACCTCTGATGAAAACACCACAAAAATGCCAGACTGGACTCGTGTTGATGCAGCAGTGGGTTATAAGGATGATAGATGGGGGGCAACATTTGCGGTGAACAATCTCACCGACAAAGAATATTGGCGTTCAAACGCGATGCCTGGTACACCAAGAAACTATCTATTCCGTGTGAATTATTACTTTTAAGTGCTGCTGTGTACTCATATTTATTTGAATCATGCGGTATGTTGATCAATAAACTATAAGAACAACAAAATAAAAAAACCACTCAAATCAGCTGAGTGGTTTTTTTATTTATGTAAAAGCTTATTGTGCTGCTTGCTGTTCTGACTGAATCGCCGTCAATGCAATAGTAAACACAATATCATCTACCAATGCACCACGAGATAAATCATTTACAGGTTTATTTAAACCTTGCAACATTGGACCAACACTCACCACATTGGCAGAACGTTGAACTGCTTTATACGTAGTATTGCCTGTATTGAGATCAGGGAAAATAAAGACATTGGCCCGACCTGCAACTTGAGAGTCTGGTGCTTTAGAACGTCCAACACTTTCCACAGAGGCTGCATCATACTGTAATGGTCCATCGATCAGTAAGTCGGGACGACGTTGTTTCGCAATTTCAGTTGCTTTGGCTACTTTTTCAACTTCTGCACCAGCACCTGAAGTCCCAGTAGAATAAGAAATCATGGCAATACGTGGGTCAATACCAAAGGCTTTTGCTGAATCTGCAGATTGAATCGCAATCTCTGCCAACTGTTCAGCATCAGGATCAGGATTAATCGCACAGTCACCGTACACATACACTTCATCAGGCAAGAGCATGAAGAAGATTGAGGACACTAGAGAGTATTCAGGCGCTGTTTTGATCAGTTGGAAAGCAGGGCGAACGGTATTGGCAGTGGTGTGTACTGCACCTGATACCAAGCCATCCACTTGATCCAGCGCCAACATCATGGTCCCTAATACTACAGTGTCTTGAAGTTGTTCGCGCGCCTGTAATTCATTGAGTTTGCCTTTGCGCAGCTCAACCATTTGAGCAACATAATTTTCACGAATCAGATCTGGATCAATAATTTCTAAATCAGCAGGTAATTCGATGTTGCGAGCTTTGGCTACATCAAGTACAGCTTCAGGTTTTGCTAACAATACGCATTGCGCAATTCCACGAGACTGGCAGATGACTGCTGCTTGAATGGTACGTGGTTCATCGCCTTCGGGAAGTACAATCCGTTTTTTGGCTGCAATTGATTTTTGCACCAATTCATGACGGAAGGCAGATGGAGATAGACGGGGTTTATAGTCCCCATTGAGGATTTGAAGTAACCAGTCTTGGTCGATATGACTGGATACAAAACGGGTGACTTGATCTGCTCGCTCGGTATCGTCTACAGGAATCTCATTGCCTAGATTCGCCAGTTGTTGGGCTGTTTCAAAGGTGCTGAGTGGCGTATGTAAAATCGGTAAACCATTTTTGATTGCAGTTTGGCAGAACTCCAAAACCAAAGGATTAGGTTCATGATGTTCAGTAAGGACTAATCCTGCAAGCGGAATACCATTGCTGGTCGCTAAACTACTTGCCAACAGTACATCAATACGATCAGATGCACTGATAATTAATTCCCCAGCCACAAATTTTTGTAATTCATGTTCAATGTTTGAAGCGATCAAGCTGCTATGTAATACACGGCGTGTAGAGGCTTTACCTTGATTAATCCATGTTGCCTGAATTTGTTTTGCAAGATCAGAAACACGAGGCACACTTAAAGTATCACTGAAAGGCACCAAACCGATGATCGGGAAATTTGTAGAACCGATGTGAGCATGGGTTTTTTGAATTTCTTTTTTGAATTGTTCTATGTCTGAAATCAAACGTAAACTAGGATCAATGGTCACAGGAATTTGAGCAGATTCGGCTGGTAAGCCGCGGGTACGCATAAACAATACACCCGCATTACGGGTGGATGAAGCACCTCCGAAGTTACGTAACTGTGCTTCGACTTTTTCAGCTGTGTATTCTGGTCGATTAATGTCTGCGTTGCTGACAAAGATAACTTTTGCATCTAGCGCTTGCGCCAAAGAAGCATTTAGATCACTGGCAAAAGCATCACGAGCCGTTGGGACTAAGCCTTCTACAATAATAATATCATGTGATTTAGCCACTTGACGCTGTAAACTTACCGCTTCTTCTAAAAGCTCATCAGTTTCACCATCATTCAACTGTTGGGTAATTTTCGTATACGCAATAGGTTCAACAGTATCTAGTTTTGAAATGTGGCGATACAGAGCTGTTGTGCGATCTGGTTCTGCTTGTAACTCTTGTGAAAATGGCTTGACGAAGCCTGCTTTAACACCTTGGCATTCCAAAGCATAGACTAAACCTAGGCATGCGGAGGTTAGTCCGACACCTTCCCCAGTTGGAACCAACAGAATCGTTTTCATAGACTATTCTTTAATAAATAAAAAAGATTGAAATTTGTATATACAGAGAAGCTAACAAAGCAGAGTACGCTATTTAACACAAGTTCTTTATTTATCGATACATTTGAGTCAAACATTAAGAATTTTTGTGATCAGATCCATGCTTGTATGACCTTTATTCAAGGATCGCAGAAACTCTAAGCTGTGTAGTCCTATGCTTTGTTGTGAATCATGTTTTAAGAATGACATGATTCACAACGAATCATCTTTGTTCAGATCATCGCCACGACAGTTTAAACTGCCGCAACATCCGATTCAGGCTTTTTTGCAGCCTGTTGTACCTCATGTTCAACAACATGTACAGTTTCTTTGGCAATACGACCTTCTTCATCTGTTGGAACAACCCAAATTTGCGGACCTGTTCCTGCGTCGATACGACCTTCAGTGCCACGTTTTAAACCATCATTCTGTTCTTTGCTTAGGTTGAAACCGAAGTGTGGTAAATACGACACTGTTTTTTCACGAATATATGCAGAATTTTCTCCAATCCCACCCGTGAAGAATAAACCATCTATACGAGGTAAGCCACAGCTCAGTGCCGCGAGTGATTTTGCTAAACGGTAACAGAATACTTCAATTGCTAAAGTAGCATCTTCATTGCCTTGCTCCGAAGCTTCAATCAATGTACGCATATCATTGGAAAGATCAGATAAGCCAAGTAGACCTGATTGGCTATTCAGCATTTTATCAATTTTATAAATATCCCAACCCAAGTTGGAAGCAAGGAAACTATGAATACTTGGGTCTACATCACCACTACGTGTCCCCATCACTACGCCTTCAAGAGGCGTAAGCCCCATTGAGGTATCTACACTTTGACCATTCCAAATTGCGCAAGTTGAGCTACCATTACCCAAGTGTGCAGTTAACCAACCACCATGTTTATAGCTGCCTGCAAGTTCAGAGCCGCGTTCAGAAACATAGGCATGGCTAGTGCCGTGGAAACCATATCGACGGACATTGTGTTGTGTATAAAGAAATTTCGGCAATGCATAACGATAAGCATGGGCAGGCATGGTTTGATGGAATGCTGTATCGAATACGGCAACCTGCGGCAGTTCGGGGAATAGACGCATTGTTGCATCAATACCGACCAGATGAGCAGGGTTATGCAGCGGGGCTAACGGAGTCGCTTCACGAATTTTTTCTACAATTTCAGGTGTGAGTAATTCTGCTTTAGTCAATGTGCCACCATGGACAACACGATGACCAATGGCTTTCGGTTGGTATTGTGATAAACGACTTAAAATGGTTTCTAAAGCTTTTTCATGGTCTGCATGCGGGATGGCGAGTTCAAGTGGCTGATTGCCCGCTGTGATCCCCTTAATACGTGCATCAGCAGAGCCAAGGTTTTCCGCTAAACCAAAGATCCGATCTTCACGACGTTCAGAAACAAGCGCATATTTGATTGATGAAGATCCGCAGTTAATTACTAATACTGATGTAGACACGTTTTAATACCCAAATTGTAATTTGAAAAAGTCATCCTGATTGATCTGATTACGCTTTATTTATAGGGCAAATTAGATCAGTAGTGATGTTGTACCATGTGTAGTTTTTTTGTCCTAGATAGACTTTAGGTGATTAGACTTTCGGACTATCGACCTGATATTGATTAATATTTAATATTTATCAGTTGATTAATAAAAACTATCATTCATCTTTATTTTAATCTATCTGCGTTGTGCAGTTTCTTGTAAACAAACTTATATCAATTTATGACAATCAATCGGTCCGAGGGTACAGCTGTTTGAGTTTTAAATAATTTTTGATGATTCAAACTCTTGAGAAAATCAGATGAGTTATGGTTTTTTTAATGTTTAAACTCGATCATTCATGAAAATGTTACTCTGTAAACTACCTGATGAAATAGGATACTCAAAAACATCATCTGCAATTTTTTAAAATAGGGTGTTGTTTATAATATGTTGTTTATGCAAGGTATTCTACTTGTTTTGATGTTAAGTGAGCTTTGTGGCGAATAGGGGGCAAGCAGTTGTAATACTCAGCACTGCAGGACAATGCTGAGGTTGCAAATTTTTAAAATGCGATTAATGACGAATTTGACCGTCACCCAATACAATCCATTTTTGCGAAGTTAAACCTTCAAGTCCAACTGGACCACGTGCATGAATTTTATCGGTTGAAATACCGATTTCAGCGCCTAAGCCATATTCAAAACCGTCTGCAAAACGGGTAGAAGCATTGACCATCACTGAACTGGAGTCGACTCGTGTTAAGAATTGGCGTGCCAAACTAAAATTTTCAGTAATGATTGCATCCGTATGATGTGAGCCATATTTATTAATATGCTGAATGGCCTCTTCAATCCCTGTCACAATTTTCACTGCCAAAATTGGACCAAGATATTCTTCATACCAATCTTCTTCGCTTGCCGGTTTCACGATATTGCCTAAGATCTTCTGAACCTTGATACATCCCCGTAATTCAACCTGTTTCTCCGCATAGAGTTCAGCGATACGAGGTAAAAATTCTTCAGCAATGTTTTCATCTACCAATAAAGTTTCCATGGCATTACACACACCATAACGATGCGTTTTGGCATTTAATGCGATCGGTAGCGCTTTATGTAAGTCGGCTTGAGCTTCAACAAATACGTGACAGTTACCATCCAAGTGTTTAATCACGGGAATTGTTGCTTCATTACTGATACGTTCAATCAAACCTTTCCCACCACGAGGGACAATCACATCGACATATTCAGACATTGTAATCAACTGACCAACTGCTGCACGATCAGGGGTATTGATGACCTGCACACATGTTTCAGGTAATCCAGCCGCTTTTAAACCATGCTGGATGGCTTGGGCAATTGCCTGATTCGAGTGAAGCGCTTCAGAACCGCCGCGTAGAATGATGGCATTGCCTGATTTTAGTGCTAGTGATGCAGCTTCAAGAGTTACATTTGGGCGTGATTCATAGATCATACCCACGACACCTAAGGGTACACGCATTTTACCGATTTGAATTCCGGTTGGACGGAAGGCCAAATCGGTAATTTCACCAATAGGATCTACCAGACCGATGACATCTTTTAAGCCTTGTAACATGCCTTTGAAGCGTGTGGGGTTGAGTTCTAAACGATCAAGTAAAGCGCTATCTAAATGGTTGTCACGACCTTTGGTCATGTCAATTTGGTTAGCAGCCAAGATTTGCGGTTCACTATTTTCCAAGGCAGTATAAATCGCAGATAAGGCATTATTTTTTACAAGTGTAGTCGCACCTGCCAAAGCACTAGCGGCTTGACGAGCTTGAACTCCTACAGTTTGCATATACTGTTCAATTGAATCTTGCATAGCAGTTTATTTGATCGTTTAAAAATTTCCCTTTGATAGTAGCAGTCTAAGCAAAAGCAAGGAAGTATTTCATTGAAATAAACTTATTTACTCTGCGTATAGTCACTAAATATATTGCAATGTTTTTGCCATTTAAACTGGACAGACGGTCAATTTAGCGATTGCGTATAAATCACACATCTGTAAGAATGAAACAATAAGGACATTGATGTGATACAGAACATATACGTATCACAAATTTGAAAGAATAATGCGGGTCGAAATCTTGCATATTAAAAGAATAAAGCAAGGATGGAGGAAGGATATGAATTCCATTATCCAAATGGACACAGAATCACACCAATCTTTATCAAGCTTTGGTTTTTTCGACATATACCATAAAAATAGTTTCAAACAGGAACCCAGGACAACTTGGATTGATGGTTGGAAAGTTGAGTATATGGCGATTGCTGATGCGCGAACTATTCACAATACACCGATTGTGATTGTAGGGGGAGCATTTCAAAACTTTAACTCCTATAAATATTGTGTTGAACAATTCTTTGAAAGTGGTCCAGTCATTCTCATTGATCTACCCTCTATGGGAGCGAATCAGCAAATAACCAATATTGATTCCGGTTTATCTGCAGGTACATTGGAGCTTCCTGATCTTTCACGCATGTTGGGTCAGTGGCTAGATATCGTGAATATTCAGAAAGTTGCAGTTGTCGGTATTTCACTCGGTTCAGTGATCGCATCCTTTTTTGTTGATCAACGTCCAGAACTGGTTGAAAAGATGATTTTAATGGGAGTCATGCAGGAAACGCGCAAGAGCTGGCGCATGTTATTGGAAGAGTCTTTAATGTTGATGAAAGAGCAACGGATGGATGAGTTTGGTCAAGCCGTTATTCTTTATTTGGTCAACCATGCCAAACTCGATAAAACGCGAATGTCACCTACAGCGAAAAGGTTGTTCTTCAAACAAATGGCAGAGTTTTCAAATACTGAACAAGAACGTTATGAAATCAACTGCAATCGTTTACTGCGTTTGAGTCATGTTCCTGTTCCACGTGTAAATACGCTTGTCGCCTGTGGTCAGTATGACAGTTTCACATTACCGCATGAAAATGCTCATTTTGCTTTGCAGTGTCCAGATATGCAGTTTGCCATGATTGCCAATGCGGATCATGTACCACAATTACAACGCCGTAAAGAAACCATGAATTTATTTACTACCTACTTGCAGGGTAAGTCTATTCAGGGATTGGATGGGATTATCAATTTAACACGCGAGCAAATGCATACTATTGAACGTCGCGGAGAGGCTCGGATTCATGTGCTTGATCCCCAACGTCAATTGACGCATCGTCATTCTAATAAAGTAATTCCTGTTCAGATTGTTGATTTGAATTATTTCGGACTGTTAATGAATCTCGATCATTTGCGTGATTTGAGCTTTGTTAATGAACATACTCGTGATTTGGCATTGAATCTCAGTGATGATGAAGGTGAATTTGCAATTGAGTGTCTGATTTTTGAAACATCTGAGCATCGTGTTCGTGCCTTATTTAAACATGGCAGTTTTGAAAATGCAGACCGCTTATTGCGCTTTATTACCCGTCAAACACTCACATCTGCTTGTCGTATAGAAGATACAGTTCTGGCTTAATGTCGCAATAAAAAACCAGTTCAAATTGAACTGGTTTTTTATGTTGTCAATCTGTTGAAAAACGCATAGTAAAATATCATTTCTCCTGACTAATAAAATGAATGTTCAGAACAAGCATAAAGTTCATTGAATATGAGTGATTTATGTCCAAAAACTTGTATGGATAATTAGACGCTTTAACACTATCTCATATTTCTATCATTTATAATTGTGCATCAATGACCCAGACTAAATCCCCTAGATGCTCTTCAGGATCTTGTTTACTATTCTGATTGAAATAGAGACTAGGCTGAATCACTTCAATTTTTTTAAACCCAGTTCCAGAGATAAAATGTCTGACGTGTTCGGGAGAGATAAAATGAAAAGTAAAGGCGCTTCTAGACATCAATTTCAGTAATTTACTGCTGTTCCAGATGACCGTAGCCAATTTGTTTTTGACAGGTTCAGGATATATGTCTGTGAGATAGTGTAAAGCTTTAAAATTTTTTCCATAATCTGCTATGGATTGAATCAACTGTTTTAAAAGGTTTTTATTGAAGTAATTGATTAAACCTTCACTGATCACAACGAGAGGTTTTTGAGGATCAAAGACTTTGAATGCATTTTGAAAGTCTTGGGTAAATAAATCGATTGATAAAACTTCAGGGCTATTCGGATCTATTAGTTTTAGTGCAGCTTGTTTGGTTTTCGCCATCTCAGGCAAATCTAATTCACGATAATCGATTTGAGCGTATTGTTGTCTAAACCACCATCCACGCGGTGACAACCCTGCAGCGATTTCAAGTACTTGTAAATCAGGGAATTGTGCAATCAATTGATGTAAACGATCGTCCAAGATGGTGTGACGTTGTGTTAAAGTGGTCCGCATACTGCCACCAACAAATCTTTCGCCCCAACTTTCGATGGGATGAGCAATCATCGCCAGTCTTTTGCCTTTAGATGTAGCAAGCAAAGGGTGGGAAATACCCATTTGATACCAGATATAACCTGTATAATGTGCGGTAAATGAAATATGCCGATGCTTAGAAAGTTGTTGGTCTGACATAGTTTTCCTTAACTATTGTTTTTTTAATTGGGTCATCAAATATGGAAACACAAATACTGAATTTAATGGTTCACTGATTTGCTCTTCATGATTCAATAGCGTACCTTTTAAGCAACCTGAATAGTGAAAAATATTTACACAGCATTCATGGTGTTGTCTTCAAGGGCACAAAGCAAGTTGAACAAGCCTAAGTTGCTCTCCCTACAACATGTTGTGCATTGCAGGGAAGTCCTATCTATCTTTTTAAAGAGAATTTCTAAATTCTTCAATGACTTTTTTGACAGTTTTCCATTCATCACCTAAATCAAAAGATTCACCGATGGTGAGATTGGGAATTTTGCCACGCATACGTGATAAACGTATTTGGTTCGGGAACGGTAAATTTTCAATACCTGCCAAAGCAATACATGCGGATTCACGATTGTTACAAACGAGTCCCATATCACAACCGGCTTCGAGGGCGGCACGAATACGGGCATCTGCACCTCCTGCCACACAGGCAGCTTGCATACTCAAGTCATCGGAAAATAGTACACCGTCAAATTTTAAGGTTTGACGTAATACTTTTTGAATCCAATATGCAGAGAAGCCAGCTGGGTTTGGATCAACTTTTTCATAAATCACATGAGCTGGCATGAGTGCATCCAATTGTCCCTGAAGTTGGATAAAACTCTGCATGTCGTTGTCAAAAATCTCTTGGTAATCTCGTTGATCAATTGCAGCAGCCACATGTGAATCTGCTTTGACTGAACCATGCCCGGGAAAGTGTTTGCCTGTGGTTGCCATACCAGCACGCTGCATTCCTTTCATAAATGCACTTGCCAACGGAACAATATCTTGCACATTTTCTGCAAAAGCACGATCACCGATCACATCACTGATGTCATTGATATCCAAGACTGGGGCGAAACTAAAGTCAATTCCGACAGCAAGCACTTCTATCGCCATCAGCCAGCCACATTGCTCAGCCAATGCTATGGCTTTTTCAGGTTGGCTTAAGTAAAGTTGACCAAAATGCCCCATTGCTGGAAGTAAAGTAAAACCATTTTTTAAGCGTTGTACACGACCGCCTTCCTGATCGACAGCAATCAAGATGTCTGGACGAATTTTACGCATGTGGTCAGTGAGGGCACGGACTTGAGCAGGAGATTGTATATTCCTTGAAAATAAAATCATGCCACCGACTTGCGGAGCCTGTAATAGTTCAATATCTTCTTGAGTAAGTTCTGTGCCTGCAATATCAAGCATCAATGCGCCGATCATAGGAATCCACGGTTGTATTTATATAAACTTGGAAACAATACCCGATTTCTGCAATGATTTGCTACATTTACTCAGTACAGATTATGATAAAACTACACAACATACACAGATAAAGTCGTTTAAGATGTTGAAACTGTTGAGTTCAGATTGAAAAACGATAGAGAAATTGGAAAACCCAAGGAAATATTAAGAATTTATGAAAATTCAAACTCTCGCTTGCGCTATCGCACTTGCAACAGGTGGTTTGTTCTTCACACATACCATCAATCAAGCAATGGCGGAAACCAATGCTACAAACGTTGCTCAATCGATCCATCCTTCACAAGAACAAGCGCTTGTGACTCGTCAACTGGCAACATTAATTGATCGTCAGCATTATTTAAATATGCGCTTAGATGCCAATACATCCAATCGTATTCTAGATATGTATATTGACAGCCTTGATCCTGAACACACGTTATTTTTAGCTTCAGAAATTGAGCAATATAAAAAACAATATGGTGCAACGCTTGGTGCGAAACTCAAAGCGGGCGATTTGTCTGGACCGTTTGCAATTCATGCACATTATCGAACACGTTTAAAAGAATTTTATGAATTTGAATTGGCTGAGCTTAAAAAACCACAAAACTTAAATCAGCCGAATGAATTTATCGATACAGATCGTGAAAAAGCCGCATTTTTTGGTAGCAAAGCTGAATTACAGAATTATTGGCGCAAAATGCTGGTTTCGCAGTTGATTAATCTCACGATTGCCAAGCAAGAAGATCAAGCCAAACAGAAAGCATTGAAAGACGATCCAACGCTTGCCAATGGGCAAGATTTAGCGGCATCTGAAGATCTAACACCTGTTCAGACTTTAACGAAACGTTATACACGTCAATTGGAACGAATCAGTCGAACCAAGAGCGATGATGTTCTTGAACGTATCCTCAATGCAATGACATTGACCTATGACCCTCATAGTAATTATTTCCCACCTGTTGATGCAATGGAGTTGAATCGCCAAACTACCCTGCAATTGGAGGGGATTGGTGTATCGATTCGTCCAGAGCGTGGTAATGAGGATTACACCAAGATTGAAACGATCGTTGATGGTGGGCCTGCAAGTAAAACAGGGCAAGTGAAGTCGGGTGACCGAATTATTGGTGTTGCCCAAGATGGTGAAAAAATGGTCGATGTTATTGGTTGGCCAAGCTCTGAAATCGTGGGATTGATCCGTGGTAAACGTGGAACCAAAGTTTCAGTGAAGTTACTTGGTGCTGGCGCCTCTATGAGTCAAGCACGTGTTGTCACCATTACTCGTGATGTTATCCAGGAAGAAGATGCAGGAGTACGTTCACGAACAGTAGAAATCAGTCGTGATGGGCAAAAGCACAAGTTCGGTGTATTGGAAATTCCATCATTCTATTTGAACTACCGTGCTCGTCGTGCAGGTACAGAATATCGCTCTGTATCCGAAGATACCAACAAAGCATTAAAAGCACTGGCTGCACAAAATGTTGAAGGTATAATCATTGATTTGCGTAATAATCCAGGCGGTTCTCTAGAAGAAGTTGCCAAAATGATTGGACAGGTGATTAAAGAAGGACCTGTCGTACAAATTCGTGATGGCAACGGCAATGTCAGTGTGTTTGAAGATACGGATGGTGGTGCGCAAACTTATGCGGGACCTTTGGCTGTACTTGTTAATCTCGCGTCTGCATCTGCAAGTGAAATTTATTCTGCTGCACTTCAGGATTATGATCGCGCCGTTATTCTGGGAAGTACCACAACAGGTAAAGGAACAGCACAAGTTCAGTTGGATAGTTTGGCTTATGGTCAAGCAACATTGACGCAACGCAAGTTCTACCGTGTGACGGGGGGAAGTACGCAAAATAAAGGTGTAATTCCTGACATTAAGCTGGTTGATATCTACGATGAAGAGTTTGGTGAGCGTAAAGCAAAGAATGCTTTAAAATGGGATACCATTCCAACTGCACCATTTAAGCGTGAAGGTTCAATTCAACCTTATGTTGCACAACTAGATCAAAAATCCAAGGTGCGTGTAAGTCAAGATCCTCAATTCCAATATCTGGAAACACGTAAGGCAATTGCTCAGGAAACTAAAGATCAAAAACGTATTTCTTTGGATATTGATAAACGTAAAGCAGAATTGATTGCGCTTGAAATGAAAACTTTAGCGGCCGAAAACAAACGTCGTGCTGCTACAGGCTTGAAACCTTATTCGAATTGGGAAAGTTATCAAGCCAGTTTGGATGCGTTAGCAGAGTCCAGAGCAAAAATGAAAGCAAATCAACGTCCGGCGTTGCCAGAGGAAGAGACTTTTGTGAATGAGGCTGCTCATGTGTTGCTTGATATGTCACATTTAAAAAGTAAATAGTGATGGGGAACGTTGACGTTCGTCTATGTTTACCATCATGTGTGTTTTAGGCAGTACTCGAAAGAAGCGAAATATAGGTTGATAGGTATTGATATAAACGCCCAATCAAGTTGATTGGGCGTTCTTTTGACCGGATTTTATGGCTCTGTTACTGGTTTAATTTCGTCTGTTACCTTATGGAATGAAAGTCTGCCATATCAGCAATCTCGAGTTATTCTATTTTGATTAACTTTATGCTTTAGCTTAGATGCTTTTTTCAGAGTCCCAATGATGATCGATACGTGAATCAAATCATCAAACTTCACCGATCATGTCCAATGAATGATCCTGTAATCTGCGTGTACCATCCTATTACAGGCTGAAACGGTTTAAACTATTGATCAAAAAAGTCTGAAAGCATTAAGCCAGCAATTCAACCAGGATTTGTTCATAAATTTCAGCCAAAGGCTCGAGTTCATCAATATTTACGTGTTCATTAATTTGGTGGATGGTTGCATTGAGTACGCCCAATTCAAGCACTTGTGCACCCGTAGGAGCGATAAAACGTCCATCAGAAGTACCCCCACTGGTTGAAAGTTCAGTATCGGTACCTGTGACGTTTTTAATTGCAGTACGCGCAGCATTCACCAATTCACCTACAGGAGTCAAAAATGGTAAGCCTGAGAGTGTCCATTCAATATCATAGTTCACTTGATGGCGATCGAGTATCTCCACGACGCGGGTTTTGAGTTGATCCGCTGTTACTTCAGTAGAATAACGGAAATTAAAGGTCACCGTCATTGTGCCTGGAACAACATTGGTTGCGCCTGTGCCTGATTGAATATTAGACACTTGGAAAGAAGTTGCTGGGAAGTATTCATTGCCATTGTCCCAAACAGTATCACAAAGTTCTGCTAGGGCTTTAGATGCGGTATGAATCGGATTAATTGCCAGATGGGGATAGGCAACATGACCTTGTTTGCCTTTTACCGTCAAGACTGCATTCAATGAACCACGACGTCCATTTTTAACGATATCGCCAAGGCTGGAGGTGCTTGAAGGTTCACCAACCAGACACCAGGTCATTTTTTCATTACGGGCTTCTAATGTTTCAACGACTTTGACTGTACCATTGATCGATGGACCTTCTTCATCAGAGGTAATCAAAAATGCAATAGATCCTTTATGGTCAGGGTGATTTTTAACAAAACGTTCAGAGGCCACCACCATGGCTGCCAAAGCTGTTTTCATGTCAGCGCTACCACGACCATAAAGCTTGCCGTCACGGATTTCCGGTAAAAATGGATCTGATAGCCATGCATCCAAATGACCAGTGGGTACAACATCTGTATGACCAGCAAAGCAGAAAACAGGTGAGCTGGTTCCACGTCTTGCCCAAAGATTGTCTACATCTTCAAAACGCATATTTTCAATATTAAATCCAATTGCAGATAAGCGATCAGCCATGATGTTTTGGCAATTATGATCGACAGGTGTCACCGAGGGCTGACGAAGAAGTTGTAAACTGAGTTCTAAGGTATCCGAACGATTCATGGACATTGATCAAGTAAGAAAATTGAACAATATAATAGAGGAAGATAAAACTGAATGAAAACCCAAAATTGGAGAAAGTCCAAAAGCTTTTAAATATGCATGAAAAAGCCTTATCTGTGGCAGATAAGGCTTTCCAAAAATCAAATTTTGATGGTGTTGAATTACATCTTATTTTCAACTTTTTCTGCAGAATTCGTAACCGCATCCCCCGCTTTGGACACATCCTTACCAACACCTTTAAAAGTGTTACAGCCAGACAAAACAAAAGCGAATAACATTGAAACTGCTAAAATTTTTTTCATTACTATCTCCGTGTTTCACGCGTTAATTACATTTATACTATACGAAATTATTTGAAATATATCGTTATGCTTTTATGAGTGTATTCGTAAAACACTGTATAGAAAACGTGAATAATTAAACATTAATGTCAAGAGAAAATAATAAAGGTGCTTGACGATACATATAGAATTGCTGGGTCTGACGATCATGGTATAAGCCATTACACCACCATTTTGCGGTTGTTGAACTTTGCTTCAAATCTGGACAAATCCATTCATGGCGCTGTAAGCGATATAAATCTTTCTTCAAGTGGTATCCCCATTGCCCCAACCTACGTTGAGGATTCATCCAGAAGGGAAGCGGGGCCGCATCTCTAAAACAGGGGATATACAATTGTCCTTTGAGCACAGCCCATTTTTTTTCGATGTTTCGATCTAAAACCTGACTAAATTGAAATTGTTTTTCAGAGAAATGATTTAGTTTGCGGAATAAAGTATCACTACGATTTAAGCCATACCAACGGGCTAAATGTAAATCTCCTTCACCTAAATAGTATTTTAAAGCAACTTCCCAATGTTCAGTTTGATGGGTTATACGATTCAACACTAAAAAATCAATTTCTCCTTTGGTGTGTTTACCTTCAATGATTTGAATACTGTGTTGAATCAGCTGGTAATGTGAGTTGGCTTCATCTTGTAGCCAAAACCAGAATAAATATTCAAAACGTAAACCTAAACGCGTACTTTTGAGTTGTTGTACAAATTCAATTAATGCGGCTGGATTTTGATCCAAGTCGTCTAGGCGGGATTTATAGGCGAAGAATTGTTGTTGCCAAAACTCAGTATTATGTAATTCAAAATGATGGTGAATCTGCAATTCGTCAGGGAGCGTTTGAATAATATTTGGACTGGCAATGCAAAAAGCCAATTGACGGACAATTGGGTGATGATATTTCAACCAAGGCTCAAAATAATCTGTCATTGCATTACATCTCAGCTCGAAACTCAGGAATAAAGAAAGAGAGGGTAAAGCGGTAATTCAAGCAAACAAGATGATCAAGATGCAAGTTTAATTTGCTGAGTATCGAAAATAATGAACAACATGATTCTAAAATAAAATGAGCAGTATCGTTTGAAAATATACAGCGTATATCAATTGAACGGTATACTGGGCTGTGCGTAGGTTGAGTGAAGCTATGAAAATTTTGTTTTGGCGAACATTGGTGGTGCTGTTTATTGTACTTGGATTTATAGGCGCATTATTACCTGGAATGCCAACCACAGTTTTTCTTATTTTAGCTGCATGGGCAGCCTCAAAAGGTTGGCCTCAGGTTGATGCGTGGTTAATGAATCATCCTAAATATGGCGTAACTCTTCGAGCATGGCGAGAAAATGGTACTGTCCCTCGTAAAGCAAAATGGATTGCCAGTATCATGATGCTGATCAGTGGGATTATTATGCTCTTTACCAATGCACCTTTGGCCGTCAAAATTTTCACTGATCTCACCATGTTTATTGTTGCAGTCTGGTTGTGGTTGCGTCCAGAACCCAGTTCTGTCGCAACGGGTACACAACAGGATCAGCCGTGATTGGACAGATTTTAAATATGTTCAACCATCTGCAAAGAGTTTTTAAGCCGCTAGATAATTAAGCTGTAATAGCACAAATATGACTTAACTTACGAATGAAAGAGAATAAAAGCAGTGGAATGGATATTTGATAAATAGATAAATAATAAACAAAAAAGAATAAATTAAATTAAAATGATCTATTTTTTAATCACTCACGCCTAAAATACTTAAAACATAGAGAAAAGCGTTTGACACACAGTAAAGATTCTCTATAATGCACCTCACAAACGATGAAGTCGTTAGGGCGCTTAGCTCAGTTGGTAGAGCGTCTGCCTTACAAGCAGAATGTCGGCGGTTCGATCCCGTCAGCGCCCACCAAGCTTTAACGTTGAATTTAGTGCAGCGGTAGTTCAGTTGGTTAGAATATCGGCCTGTCACGCCGAGGGTCGCGGGTTCGAGTCCCGTCCGCTGCGCCATTAAATTCAAGAATCGTTTGTATAGCAATAATATGTTAAAGTGCAGCGGTAGTTCAGTTGGTTAGAATATCGGCCTGTCACGCCGAGGGTCGCGGGTTCGAGTCCCGTCCGCTGCGCCACTTTACAGAAAAATTGTGAACAGGTTTAATGACCTAATCAGAGTTTAAATAAGTTTTTTGTTTATTGACTCGTTTAGGGCGCTTAGCTCAGTTGGTAGAGCGTCTGCCTTACAAGCAGAATGTCGGCGGTTCGATCCCGTCAGCGCCCACCATATAAAACGCAGCGGTAGTTCAGTTGGTTAGAATATCGGCCTGTCACGCCGAGGGTCGCGGGTTCGAGTCCCGTCCGCTGCGCCATTTATCTTGATTCCTGAGATGAAGATAAATGGAGATGTTTAGATATAACGCTTTCGTTTGTTCAATTCATCATTATTGAAGTTTAAACAGGGTGATCTCTGTTGATCCTCACTCAGGGCGCTTAGCTCAGTTGGTAGAGCGTCTGCCTTACAAGCAGAATGTCGGCGGTTCGATCCCGTCAGCGCCCACCATATACAGTGCAGCGGTAGTTCAGTTGGTTAGAATATCGGCCTGTCACGCCGAGGGTCGCGGGTTCGAGTCCCGTCCGCTGCGCCATTTATCTTGATATCCTGAGATTAAGATATGTAAATGTAAAATGATTGTTCTTTTTACATCTCATTCAGTTTAAGCAATGCAATATTGTTTATTCTCATCAGGGCGCTTAGCTCAGTTGGTAGAGCGTCTGCCTTACAAGCAGAATGTCGGCGGTTCGATCCCGTCAGCGCCCACCAAATTTCCTTTATTCTATTTATTTATTTTAAAAGTTTGTGTAGAATAGCTATATAATTATTTTAAAAATAAGTATCTTATGCGAAATCCATATCAACGCAAGGCTGCGTCTTCAGTACAGAAAAATACTGCTCAAGCTACAGATCAATACAAAGCATTTGTCGAAAAAATAGTGTCTGAAGCTAAAGTTTTTGCACTTTATGATGACGGTTGGGCTTTATGTGCAACCCCTACAGGACAACAAGCTGTAGCGGTATGGCAAAGTAGAAGTTTGGCGCAGTTATTGGTCAAAGACAACTGGTGTCGTTTCAATGTTCAGGAAATCAATTTTATTTCTTTTATCGAGCAAATGATTCCTTTCATTCAACAGAATGATACTTTACTGTCAATCAATTTAACCCCTGAAGGGCAGAATATTTTGATTTCAGGACGTAAGTTCTTACTGGACATAAAAAGCTATTTATATCAGCTTTATACAGCTCAACCTGAGCTTTTTCAAGACCAAACCCGTCTCCCTTTACCACGCAAGATTCGGATACATCCTTGAGGGATGGGTTGAATGGAGTTATATTCAGTTTAATATTCTCCAAGTACCCAACCGCTGATATATGCAAAATATTCTCTTAACCATGCGTTATATCGGGTGCTCAGGGGTGTTTCAGCACCGATAGTCATAAAGTTGCGATAACCTTGCTTTTTTGCGATTGCTGCTGCACGTAAGGTATGGAAATCACTGGTGACGATCGCAATTTTTGAATTTAAAGACACATCATGCTGCTGCAAAAGGGCTTGGCTGTTCTTGAGGTTTAAATCTGTACTGGTACTTTTATTTTCTTGAAGAATTCTATTGGATTGAATCTTATAATTTTCTTCTAAGTACTTTGACATGATTTCAGCCTCAGTTTTAATCTCACCAAAATCTTTCCCTCCACTGACAATAATCCATGCCTGTGGTTGTTGTTCTGCAATATTACCTGCTCGATCCAAGCGCTTGGCAAGTGTGGGAGAAGCCTTACCTTGTATTATTCCACTGCCTAAAACGATAATTGCATCTAAACCATTTTCAATATGATTGTGCTGGGTGTTAACTTGGATGTAAGCAAAAAAGCCAATGAGGCTGATCAGCCAAATCCCAAACAGAGACCAACCGAGGCGCCAAAGTTTTTTAAGTTTGGAATGTCGTGCCAGGTATTGTTGAATTGCTTTTCCCCAGATGCTGGTGCAGATAAAGACCACACCAATCAATAAGGGGAGGAGTGTGCCTAAATGAATCTTTTTATACAGTAGCAAAATAAAGCCATCAAGAAATAATACCCCCCCAATAATGAATAGGCTCAAACGCAATAATTTATTTTTGTTCATGGTCTATGAGAATTAATGTCATCCAACATTGATTGTAAACGATCTCAGGCAATGAGGGGTAGTGAAAATAAAACCGAGCAATTTTGCTCGGTCTTATTGGCTTATTTAGGATGGTTTAGACCTTATGTTCAGCTTAGTAAACATCACGTCGATACCGCCCATCTAAGCGTAACTGTTCAACTGTATCTTGTCCTAGAATATCAATCAAAGCTTGATCAACATCGCTTGCCATTCCTTGAATGCTTCCGCAGACATAGATCACAGCATCATTTGCAATCCATTTACGAACTTCATCAGCATGATCACGTAGTTTATGGTAAACATAGACTTTTTCTGCTTGATCACGGGAAAAAGCCAAGTCGATCCGTTGTAACATTGCTGTATTTTGCCAAGCTTGAATGGTGTCCTTAAAGAAGAAATCATGTGCTTGCTGACGTTCACCAAAAATTAACCAGTTTTCCGTATAGTCCAGACGAACACGGGCATGGATTAAACTCATTAAACCAGCAATCCCTGTCCCATTCCCAATACAGATAATCGGGCGATTATCCGTGATTAAATGGAATGAATCATTATTGCGAATTCTTAACGCAACTTTGTCACGCAATTTTAAGTGTGAGGTCAACCAGCCTGAGCCTAAACCAAGTTCACCCTGAGCATCACGTTGTTGACGAACCACCAAGCGTAATACTTGTTGACTTGGAATACTGGCAATCGAGTATTCCCGAGTAGGCAAAGTTGCTAACTGTTCAAGTAAATGTTCCATGTTGGCAAAAGGTTCAACTTCAACAGTTAAATCTCGATCCCAAAGAATATTTTTAATCGGCTGTTGTTCGTGTGAATCGACTGGTGTATCGGGATCAATTTGATATTTATCCAAAAATTTTTGAATACGTTCTGGGCTGTTTCCCGTTTGAACTTCAGCGATATCACCCGCTTGCCATATTGTTTCATGACAGGTATGGAGTTCAATATTGAATGCAGGTGCACCTAAGCTGTCTGGATTGAGTAATTCTCGTTTGCTCAAATGCCACTGATCAAAAACTTTATCAATCGACATGGTTTGCAGGTCAAGTTTGGTGGCTTGTGTCAAAGCCTTATTCCATTGTTGAATGTCGCTATTGCTGCCATTATTGACTTCAAGGGTTCTAAATAATTGCTGAGCTCCAGATTGTTGTAACCACTGGTCAATACGATGACCAAAGCTACAGTAAGTTTCTGGATAGTCTTGTGAGCCTAAGGCTAAAACCGCATATTTGAGATGAGACAGGTCTAGTGATTTGCTCATTAACTTCTTCTCAAAATGCGATGCTAGATCAGGTGCTTCACCAGTCCCATAAGTACTGGCAATCCATAAAACTTGCTTCGCTTGTTTTAAATCTTCTTCAGAAAGCTGTTGAACAGATTTTACAGTAGTGGGTTGATGTGCTTCTTGCAGGCTGATAGAAGTGCGCCATGCCAATTGTTCAGATACACCTGTCTGTGAAGCATAAGCAATTAACCATGGTGTTGCATTGGGATCAATTTGAATTGCTGAACCAGACTGTTTCGCCGCAAGGGTTAATTTCTTTTGTTTACGACGTTTTAAATAGAGCATCCATCCTGTAATAAAGAACAATGGCATCGCCAAAGCGGCAAGCATAATAATAAATTGGAATACTGGACCAAAAAAGCTACCGCGATGAACAGGTAACATACTGCTCATGATTTTTTCATTCAACGGTTTAACTTCATATAAATCAATTTTTTCAATTTGAGCATTTTGATAATCATAAATCGCTTTGTTTCGTGCACGCTCATGCTGCGGAATTGCATCAACAAATGTGAGTTCTACTTTACCATTGGCTTTTTTCGGAATCGAAATCGTCAGCGTCGAGTAATCTCGTTTGATTTGTGAATTAAAGCCATTCCATGTCTGTGTCAGAACTTTTTGGATCTGTTCAGGTTTGAGTTCTTCTTTTGCTTCTCGTGATCCATTACGTAGATGCTGATCACGTCCTTGTTGCAATTGTGTGGCATTGCCTTGACGCTCTTTTCCTTCCCCCATGCGAGGTCCTTGCATTTCGGGTTGAGGTCTTTCAACACCCATCACCTTAAACATGCCATCACGCCACCAGTCATATGACCAATACAGTCCTGTACATGCTAAAAGTAAATAGAAAATAACCACCCAAGTTCCGACCACTGCATGTAAATCCCAAAGGAAATTGCGACCTTTGAGTTTAGGTTTTAATGCAAACCACTGTTTAAAAGAATGTTTTTTTGGCCAACGAAGATATAAACCGCTGAGTACAAAGAAGATAAGCATCAAGGTACTTGCACCAGTAATCTGTTTACCGACTTCACCTACTGTAAGATTGCGGTGCAGTTGTTGTATAAATTGAAAAAAATCTTTGCCTCTAACTTCAGGCAGGATTTCTGCCGTATAGGGATTGACCATCATGGTATACCCTCTACGTGCACCTTCTTTAACAATATTAATATTTGACGCTTCTTCAGGCGCTTTGGCGACAGTAATACTGTTGATCTTCATTTCAGGATTTTGAACTTGAAAGTGTTGATAAATCTCGGCAGGGGTTAATTTCGCATGATTTTCAACTTTTACAGTATAACTGTCTGAATTTAACCATCTTTGAATCGGTTGTTCATAAGAGTAGATCGCACCAGTAACCCCCATAATCGAAAGGATCAAGCCCGCTGTAATGCCTAAAAACCAGTGTATTTGGAAAAAAGTCTTTTTAAACATGGTGATGGAAAGTGAAGAATTGTTTGATTATAGATTATAGCTGAATATCTAGGAGAGATAATGAATTTTGCAGATAATATTTATTCTCATTATCATTTTTATTAAAATAGTCGTCATAAATGTAAAAAAACCTCCAACAATGGAGGTTTTATGAAGTCTTTAACGTTTACAGTGTTTTTGCTTCGCCAACTGTTTCTTTAAGATGTTTACGCAAAGTCTCGAATGGGAAATTTTTACTGTCCATACGCTTAGGTAAGATATAGGCACCTTGCTGACCTTTTACTTTAAAATTCACAAGTAAAAATTCTGGTGTGTTATACCATTCATAAACATCTTTCCAGCCAATTGTACCCACCCCTTCTTGTACGCCCATTTGCTGGCGCATCACGATACCACTTGGCTGTACACCTAATTTGACACCTTTAATTTCTTGAACTGGAAACTCATTCATCTTACGTTTTACATACCATTCAAGCCCAAATTTTCGTACTAAAAGATATATCGCCACACAGGCAAGAATGACCCAAAAGATAATGGTGGAGTAGTTGTTAATTAATGCAATACCCAGAATGGAAAGGACAACAGCGACACCCATGATTGCCCAAGCTTTAGTCCCAATTTTATTGGTACTGCGCCAAATCGCAAGTTGAGCACTACGTTGTTCGGCTTCCGATACTTCGTATGGAACTGGTTGTAAGGTATAAGCGTAAATGTTCTTGGCAGTCATAGTGTCAGTAATGTATGTAAATCTAGTCAGAGTTTAGCACTAAATCCCAAGATTTAGTTCGCCTATTGTACCAAATATCTAGGCAAATTTTATGCTCTTTTATAAAGAAGCTAATTCTGTAGATTGATCGTCACGGGCATGACTTAAATTTTGTTTGAGATTACTCAGTTGTTTGAGAATACTAAACATTAATGAAAGTTGTTGAAGAATAATCAATGATTTAGAGTCATCTGCTTCTGATTGACCTAAGCGAGTTCGAATTGCTTGTAGCATATTATGTGCTGTTAAATCAGGCATTTCATCCCGTAACAAGGCACCACGAATATCGTCCAAAGCTTGATCCAGTAGATTTAAAACCTGCTGATCCTGGATTTTTTCTCGGTGTGCACCCAATGCCGCGATATAGCTGAGGAAGGTATGATTCAAACATAAAAACTCAAAAGCCAATGTTTTCTGACTTTGATCGAAATCCGGTTCTGTTGCCAAAGTTGAAATCAATGATGCAACATCCGCATCTGTGTTGTGAGCTGCTCGACGTACAATACGGTAGTTCAGACTGTTGTTGCGCCCCTGATGATACTGGGTGACCACATCAGCCAGATAATTACATTGTGCTTCCAAAGAACGTTGAATGGTTCTAGGCAAACGACGGAATCTCCAATCTGGAAAAATAAAGCTCACCCCAAACCAGGCTAAGGCACATCCAATTACCGTATCGATCATACGCGGTAGAGCTGCTTCAAAGCCCAGCCCATCTAAGTTAAAGTTGATCAGTGCCATGATGGTAATAAAGGCTGTTGCTTGGGCGTATTGTTTACTGCGGAGGTCGAAAAATAGCACGCCACTTATCACGAGCAACAAGAGTTGTCCTTCAATGGAGGGCACAAAGAATAAGATCGCATAACCTAATATAATTCCACCGAGTGTTCCCACGATGCGTAATCTTAGGCGGCGTTTGGTGGCATTAAAGTTTGGTTGGCTGACAAAGAGTGCTGTTAATAAGATCCAATAACCATATTGGATATTGGTTAATTGCACAAAAACGTAACCGATAAATAAAACCACAGAAACCCGAATTGCATGTCTGAATAAGACTGATTCAGGTGTTAAATTTTGTTTGATGCGGATGACAATATCATCCCAGCCTTTTAAATCATCATCTTTCAGTTGTTGTTCAACGTTTTTATTTTGATCATTTATAATATGACGTTCAGTTTCTAGGTTCTGCAATTGAGCATCAATCGATTTCAAATTTTGATAGAGTGCGAATAATGAATTGATCCAGATGAGATCATAATGCTCTTCTTTTTTAAGTTTGTTTAGCGACTGTTTTAAATTTTTAAAGGCATGTTCAAAGCGGGCATTATGTTGATATGTGGTTCGATGTAAAATGCTGTCGCTTAAATCCTTGCACGCTTTACCCTGTAAAGCCAAAATACGTTGAAAGCGAAATAAAACGTCACTATGTTCAAACATTTTTGCCAGTTTTTGATAGTCAATATGCGCTGAATCTGCACGTTCATGAATATCTTGTGCTACAAAGTAGTATTGTAAGCTACGTCGTGTATCACGTTGCCCTCGGTCACCTTTTAGACGGGTGAGCAATGCCGTACGCATGTCATTAAAAATGCTAATCAGTTGACCATTTTCCATGGACAGGCTAATCATGCTGTCTTGATAGCTGGTCGGTGTCATATCGACATCAAATAAGTTGGATTTGGAAAAAAGAAAATTGCCCAACGACGAAAAACATTGTGACAGTTTGTCTTGAACCTGGCGCACTGGAAAGAGCAAAAAACTGATGGTGGAAATGAGACCATACCAAATTGCCCCAATAACCAATAAGCTGGGTTGAATATACCATTGTTCAAATAGATGAACTCCAAGCATGGAATAAACTGAAACGACTAAACAACCATAAGAAATGGTGGCATAGCGTCTTCCCAAAGAACCCAGTAAAATCCATCCAATACAAGAAACAATTAAGCCTAAGGCAAAAAGTACGGGATAGGGGAACAGCAGACTGACTGAGGCAGCGGTAATAAAAAATCCGATATAGGTATAAATCAAATTCATGATTCGCACTGAAAAGCGGTCATCAATATCACTCAAACCGGCTGCAACTACACCCAAGGTCAATGGAATGGTCATCAACTGTTGATCCAATAAATAAGGAACAAAAGCAGTGCCCGTAAAGGCGATGATCATCCTCAAGTTATACATGAAACTTGTGTTATAGGTAGCTTTTCGTAGTTTTAACAGCCATGTGTTCAAAGGAAGTCCTTATTCAATCGATACGGTGTTATTGCTGGGAGTGATTGTTTTATTGCTGAGCCGATTTTTCACTGATCTTTGTGACACATCTTACAATGGACAGTGTAAACTTGATTGCAATATTTAGTATGAAATTATAAACGATCTATGTCTGAAAAAAACGCTGGTCAACAGTATTCAACAGGTTGGATTATGCTTTTGGCGCTATTTACCTCGTTAGGTCCTTTATCTATCGATATGTATTTGCCAGCACTCCCACAAATGGCGCAAGATTTTAATGTCTCCACCCAGCAAGTTGCCAATACTTTACCTGCATATTTCTTTGGTTTGGCTGTGGGGCAATTGATCTATGGCCCAATCAGCGACCGCATCGGTCGTAAAAAACCACTTTACTTTGGTATGACCCTGTTCGCTTTTGCCAGCTTATTGTGTGTGTTAGCTCCTGATCATTGGTCATTGATTGCCGCACGAATTTTACAGGCGCTGGGCGGTTGCGTTGGTGTGGTCATGGCACGTGCCGCCATTCGTGATCGTCTCGATGTGCAAGGCTCGGCTCAAGCGTTTGCCAGCATGATGATTGTGATGGGGATAGCGCCGATTCTCGCGCCGTCAATAGGTGCTGCAATTCTGTATTTCTTTCACTGGCAAGCTGTATTTGTTGCTTTATTTATCATTGGCTTGATCTGTTTAGCCTGTGTTCATTTCTTATTTAAAGAAACCTTGGCACCTTCACGTAGACTTCAATTGAATTTTAGTCAGGTTTTTATTTTATATGCTGCTATTTTTAAAGATCGAAGTTTTCGCTTTCCAATGATGGCAGGTTGTTTTACTGGTGCTGCCCTATTTTGTTATATCAGTTCTGCGGCAGCGGTACTGATGGATGGCTATCATTTAACACAGCAACAGTTCGCAATTGCTTTTGGTTTTAATGCTTTTGGTATTATTTTACTGTCTTCAATCAACAAGCGCTTAGCCAATCGCTTTTCAGTGATCCACCGTTTAACATTAGGGGGATTGATTCAGGTCACAGGTGCACTGATTATCGTGGGAGCGGGTTTAATGCTTCATGCGCCTTTGGTCGTTGTAATGCTGGGTTTATTCCTCACCGTTTCTGGAATTGGTTTTACAGGACCCAATGCAATGGCATTAGCAATGTCTGAACAAGGTTCTAGAGCAGGTACAGCCAGTGCGATTATGGGCAGTATGCAATTCGCCTGTGGTCTTCTGGGTGGAGTCGTACTGAACTTTCTGGTTTGGAATCATTTGTTCAATATGGGAATATTGATGTTGGCTTTTACTGTAGCTGGATTTTTAGCCATTTTAAAAGTATCACAACAACTTAGATTGAAGTAGCCTTTATTGTCAATCTGTTGAAAAATCATAGAGCAAATATAGGGGCTGTTGACGTTTGCGACCCGCTGTGTTTTTGAGGCGATACGAGGCACGAAGTATGAAGATTGAGTTGGATTGGACTATATTAAGATCAAGTAAATTAACCCATTGATCAGCGTTCAATAAAAGAACAATGCTTGGTTCGACTGATAAGAATACTACGCTTATTCAGAAATGACGCATTGAAAAATACCAAATATTAAAAAACAAAAAGCCGACGATTCGAGTGATGAGTAAATCGTCGGCCAAAATACTTCGTTTATAAAGATTCAGGCTGCTATTCTAAATCTTGAAGAAGCATAAGTTTTTAGTCTCTCTGGGGGAGTTAAGGTCTCCAAATTTAACTGCGGATGCCGTGCAATAAACTTGGTTGCTGCAGACCTTATACTTATATAACGACAACAGTTTAAGATTGGTTGACAAGAAAATGAAAAAAAATCTAAAAAAATTTATAATGCGGTTCCGATTGCAATTTAAGTCGACACTATGGTTTCTTTAAATAAATATTTTTTCTGGTTTTTTCTACTCTGTTTAGTGTTCACGATGATTGCGGGTGTATTGGCAGCAATTTTACCCAATGAGATTGCAGGTGGATTAACAGCAATACCTTATTTACTTGCCATGATTATTGTATTGCATCGTTTTCTCAAACAACAACGTCGGGCACCTACTGATAAAGAACGTAGAAGTTTAACCTTAGGTTTCACGCTCATTTTCTGGAGTTATAATTTATTGGGTGTTTTTGCAGGCGTTTGGTTTTTTTCCCGCAACGACCCTGAAATTTGGCAAACATTCCTTGCCTATATGCAAAATATCCGATTTTTGAGCACAATGACTATTATGCTGCTCATGCTTGCCATTCCGCTTTATTTAATTACCCATTGGTTTTACGGAAAGCAGGCAAAACGAATGGCGGCAAAAATGTTTGCAGAATAGAATCCAGCATCAGTCATATTTGCTGATCGATTAGTGGACAAACATATCCATAAACTCTCGTAACTCATGAATTGCGACTTCAATATCAGTGGTGAGCCAAGTGGGTTCAAAAATTCCCACATAATGTTCCAAGCGATCTTGAGGAACGACAAGTCGTATTGGGCAATCTTCCTCAAGTAAACGCCAAGGAATAATGGGAACATCATTGTCCAAAAATGAACTGACATTACGAATATCAATAATCATTGCATTGATACATTCAGGGAAAGGCATTACTGAAAATTCATCAGTACGTCTACGGAAATATTCGAGATCTCCCCACTTTAAAATATAGCTAGGCTTACTAAACTCAATGATTCCGATTAAATGATCATCTCTAGATGTATGTAAGAAGCATTGATGAGTGACATCGGTGTCTAGATCGAGTGCGACACTTTGTCGTTGATATGCCATATATACAATAGTCAACAAAAATGGGGGTACATATTATAGCCCATTTATCTGTCTCGTACTGCGTTAGATTAAAATTTACTTTTACTTAAAATATTTTACACAAATTTGATGAATAGACTGGTAGTATAAAAATACATCAAATTGATGGAGGTGGATATCATGAGACACGATTTCAATAAACCATCTTATGTAACCAGTAATGAAGAGATCACACATAAGAATCGCTTACCAATTTATATGCTTATTCTTGTGGGGTTATTTCTTGTATCATTGCTTATTTACATGATAGCCGATTGGCTATAATTTTAAATTTATCAATAATTTAAATCATAACTTAAGCAAAAACCCTAGTCAGTAAGCTAGGGTTTTTTGATTCTGCTTAGCATTTATGCTTTGTTTTGTTGTATTTATGCAGTAAAAATTGATCGCTATATAAGCAAATTATAAAGTAAAAGAGTAGTTCATCACGCTTTCTGTTGAAAATAAGAATGATGCTTGAAGTCATTTGAGCACACTCAAATTGTTATAAATCTATAACTTGAGGGAATAAAAATGAATGAAATTTTACACACTCAGGGGAATTTTGATGCCATGTATTATTGGAATCAATTTCACCCTATTTTAGCCGCTGTAGCTATCCTCATTGTTGGATGGATTATTGCATTGATTGTCGCAGCAGGTTTTAGAAAGATCCTAGAGAAACTGGGAACGAATTCGAAATTATCTTCTGCTACAGGGCATCGTTCAAACATTGAGAGTATACTTTCCAGAATTATTTTCTGGGTGGTTATGGTCATTGCTGTAATTGGTGCGCTCAATGTATTGAACCTGAACAGTGTGAGTAGTCCATTTAGTTTGATGATTCAACAATTCTTGTTGTTTATCCCGCAGTTATTGGCAGCTGTAGCGATAGGATTCATTGGATGGATTATAGCAAATCTCGTTAAAGTCGGGCTAAAAAAAGCTTTGGATCGTACTCAACTGGACGAAAAGCTAAGTGCAGATGTGGGTGTTAGTCCAATTAGTCATAATATTGCCGATATTGTTTACTGGTTGATTTTATTGTTGTTCCTGCCAATTGTTCTGTCGATCTTAGGATTGCAGGGATTATTGGTTCCTGTTCAATCGATGTTGAATGAAGCCATTTCTTATTTACCTAATATTTTTATTGCGGGTGTGATCATTTTTGTCGGTTATATATTGGCAAAAATAGTGCGTGGGATCGTAGAGGGCTTAATCAGTAGTTTAAATTTACAAAGCCAAGCTGAAAAAGTGGGGTTATTTAAAAACTCAGATCAAGGATTGTCTAAGTTTTTAGGTTCATTTGTTTTTGCTTTGGTCATGATTACGGCTTTAATCGTGGCATTTGAAGCTTTGGGTATACAGGCAATTTCACAACCTGCAACAATGATGTTGGGTGAAATTATGTATGCGATTCCACATATTATTGCAGCAGGATTAATTTTAATTGTTGCATATGTGGTGTCTCGTTTTGTAGGACGTTTGGTTGCGGAAGTTGTTGCAGGAACAGGCGTAGATTCAATTCCTGCTAAATTAGATGTACAACGCTTTTTAGGTGAAACTAAAGTTTCTTGCATCATTGGATATTTAATTGTGTTCTTTACCATGTTATTTGCAGTTTCAGAAGCTGCGAATCGACTCGGTTTTGAGCAGGTCAGTGGGCTGATCTCGATGTTCATCCACTTTGGTGCGAATATTCTCTTGGGTGCAGTCATACTGGTTATTGGTTTCTGGTTGGCCAATATCGTGGCAAATGTTGTACAACGTGGAGAATATAACAGTTCTAGATGGTTGGGAAATCTCGTTCGTGTATTGATCATGGGGTTGGTGATTGCAATGGGCTTAAAAGCCATGGGTATTGCAGATTCAATTGTTAACCTTGCATTTGGTCTAACCCTGGGGTCTGTTGCAGTGGCATTTGCCTTGGCGTTTGGCCTGGGGGGGCGTCAACCTGCTGAACGTGTTTTAACAGATTTGATTGACAAAGCAAAACAACAGGCAACTCAACCAAATCCTTTAAATCAGAAGAATACAGATTCTGCTGTCACTCCTGTAGCAGATTCGAGTCAAGTTACAGCAGATACACCTGCGATCGAAAATGAATATAAATCTTTAACCGATTCTTTTAAAGAGGATAAAGATGACCCGAATTAACATGTAAATCCTGACAAAGATCGATCAGGATGAAAGCTGATCGATTTTTTATTTTAAGGTCAAAAAATAAGGGAGATTGAGATGTCAAAGAAAAAGCCAAATAATTTTATTGCTCCAATTGTGATTGCAGGTATTACGGTTGGTTTTTTAGCAAGTGCATATAAATTTGTTTTTTCAAAACCCAAGAAGCAGCAAGCGGATTTTGTTGAAAAACAAGACGAATCTCAAAATAAATCCCAACCGTGATTGATTCGGCATAAGTGAAGTGCTTTATATGATGTTTTTTCTTGAAAAAAGATAGACATCGACTGATTTATTGTCTAAATTCAAGTCATTCATAGGTAAGAAGTAAAACACCAATCGAGCTGAATAAAAGTCATTTTTAAAGGAAATAGAAATGAAATTAATCCATTTTGTACAAAGAATTCATCAGTCTTTATTTGCTAGAAAAGACCAACAGAATCGTATGGATTTGGCGATTCAACGCGTTACCCAAAAACAGCAAATCCAAAACCAACTTATTTTATTTCAAACAGACTATTTGGAGTAAATGGATAAACTCCAAGTGTAGAAGGTTTAAACATATTCAGATGCGGCATGTGCTGAAGCCCATGCCCATTGAAAATTAAATCCACCGAGATGTCCAGTGACATCCAGAATTTCACCAATAAAAAACAAACCTTTTTGTTTTTTACTTTCCATGGTTTTGGAAGAAACCTCAGTAGTATCCACTCCACCTAAAGTGACCTCAGCTGTTCGATAGCCCTCTGTACCAGAAGGTTTAACTTCGAATTGATGTAATTGCTTGGCGATATGTTCAAGCTTTTCATCGCTCAATTGTCCAATTGCTGTTTCTGCCCATGTTGACCAAATCAGATTTTGTAATTCAAGCACTACACTTTTAGGTAAATGTTCAGTCAATAAGGTTCTCAGCAACACTTTAGGTTGAATTTGTTTTTTTGCCTTGAAAAAATCAAATAATTCCAGACTCGGTAGAAAATCAATATTAAAGGTTTGTCCTGCATTCCAGTAATTAGACAGTTGTAACGAACTTGGACCACTTAAACCACGGTGGGTAAACAGCAGGGCTTCAGTAAAACTGTTGAGGTCGTTGGATAGTGTTGCTTCGACTGCGTTACCACTTAGACGTGTAGTCACTTCTTTAAATTGATCGGAGAAAGTAAAAGGAACCAAGCCTGCTCGTGTTGGGAAGATGTGGTGACCAAACTGTTTGGCAATTTCATAGCCAATCCCTGACCCACCTAAAGTGGGTATGGATAAACCACCCGACGCAACCACAACGGATTGCGCTTGAAAATAACCGAGACTCGTTGCAACCTGAAAATGATCCTCTGCGCTACATGTAATGCCTTTGACTTCGCAACTGGTTTTGATGTCGACCAGATGGGTTTTTTCACATTCATTGAGCAGCATGGCTAAAATTTCTTTGGCACCATTCAGGGTAAACAGTTGCCCATGTTTACGTTCTTCATAGTCGATACCGTATTCACAAACCATACCAATAAAATCCCAATTGGTATAACGTGTAAGGGCTGAGATAACAAAATGAGGATTATGTGAAATAAAATGATCAGGCTCAACATAGAGGTTGGTGAAATTACACTTTCCACCACCAGACATGAGAATTTTCTTACCCACTTTGTTGGCTTTCTCAACGACCAAAACTTTACGTCCACGTGCAGCAGCTTTGGCTGCAAGCATTAAACCTGAAGCACCTGCACCAAGGACTACAACATCGTATTGGCTCGAAGACATAACACACTCATGATAATGATCAGCAGGGGATTATAGACAAATTTAGATGAATTTTCAGAACAATTATTCAGTAATAATGAGAGTTATTTTATCTGATTGTATGAGAAAAATTATCCAACAGTTCTGTTCCTCGCTTCTGTCAAAACCACTGAAATTATCAATATCATGATGACACATCACTATTTTTGATTGATCGAGATTTTTTGTAATCGACCTTGTAAGCCTCCACTATGGATCAGGAGTATGCGAGTATTTTCAGCAAAATAATGTTTAGAGATCAGATCAAAAACGCCGTAGAACATTTTGCCTGTATAAATATGTTCCAGCGGCAATTGAAATTGTTGCTCAATATTTTCAATAAAGCACAGTAATTCAGGTGTTGTCTTGGCATAACCACCGCAACAGTAGGCATCTGTGAGTGACCAATTGGTCCGCTGTGTCCACTGCTGAATATCCTGTTTAAGGAAATCACCTTTTAGTGCCGAGAAGCCAAGAATATGCTGTTTAGGCGCGCTGCTTTCAATAATGCCTGCAATTGTTCCACCTGTCCCTACAGCACAGCAGATTACATCATACTGAGTATAATCATGAGGATTTAAAATTTCTTGACAGCCTTGTATCGCCAAGCCATTCGTACCGCCTTCAGGAATTATATAACTATCGGGATACTCTACTTGGAGTTGCTGATTAAACTCAGGATCTTGCTTTAGCTTATAATTTTCACGTGAAACAAATTTTAAATCCATGCCCATTTGTTGGGCAAGCTTGAGGGTGGGGTTATACGTTTTATTGGCTAATTCCTCTCCACGAATAATTCCCATGCTTTCAAAGCCGAAGAATTGTGCTGCATACGCTGTTGCAGCAATATGATTGGAATATGCGCCACCAAAAGTCAGAATTTTTTTAAAGCCAAGACGCTGAGCTTCTATAAAATTATATTTAAGTTTAAAAAATTTATTGCCTGAAATGTTTGGATGAATTTGGTCAAGACGCCTAACCGTGAGTTGCACAGAATAATCTAAATTTAAGTGCTGATCGGAAATTGTTTGGGCAATGGGATCAAACATCGTCATCTTGAGCAAATCTTTCGTAAAGGGAAATGTATTTACAAGATAGTTTACTCAAATCTGTCAAGGAATAAAGATTTGAGTAAACATACTCTGCGAAACGCCATTCAGTCGTCAACATCCACTAGGATTGTGTATCAACAGAAGTCACTACAGACATTCCCGGTCGTAAGAACGCTAAACCTTTTTGATTTGGATCAATTGCAATCCGCACTGAAATGCGCTGCACAACTTTGGTAAAGTTTCCAGTAGTATTGTCTGGTTTCAATACGCTAAATTCAGCACCGGCAGCAGGTGAAATTTGTTCAACGTGTCCAGTAAATTTTTGATGCTTCATTGCATCCACCGTAAAGCTTGCTTTCTGTCCAATACGCATATCCGCGATTTGAGTTTCTTTAAAGTTGGCAATCACCCATGTCTGTTGAGGAATCAGATACATCAACTGTGTTCCTGCTGAAACATATTGTCCAACACGCGGTGTTACTTCTCCAAGTTGTCCATCCATCGGTGCTGAAATAATACTGTAGTCTTTAGTGGTCACTGCCTGGTCAAATTGTGCTTTGGCATTGGTGACTTGTGCTTTAAGTCCAGATTCAGCAACTTGGGCTGTTTTTAAGGCCTCTTGAGCGACTAAAACGTTTGCCTCAGCCTGCTTTAATAATGCCAAATTATTTTTTACATCTGCTGCGGCTTTGTCTTGTTCGGTTTTAGAGGTCGCACCACTGTTGCCCAGTTGTTGATAACGACGAAGTTGTGCTGTAGCTAACTCATAGCTTGCTCTGGCTTGTTCAACTTTGGCCTGTGCTGCGACGATATCCGCTTTGCGCTGTTCAATGGCTTGGCTTTGATTGGCTAAAGTCGTGTTGGCCTGGTCAACACCCGCTTCAGCCTGAGTAACTTTCTGATCATAGGTGGTGGTATCAATATGCATTAACGGCTGACCTTTTTTGACATGATCAAAATCGGTGACGAGGACATCTTTGATATAACCATTAATTTGCGAAGATAGAACAGTGGTTTTACCTTTGATATAGCTGTTGTCGGTTGACTCTACTGCACTGTCAAACGGACCAATTTTCCAAGCACGCATAATCACCGCAATCCCCACCAGCAATACCAAAAACATAATCAACAAGGTTCTTTTGGCTGTAGGAATTAATTTACTTGATGGCGGTGGTGTTACAGTTGCTCCAGATGTCTGCTGTGCAGGTGCAGGTGCAGGTGCAGGTGCAGGCGTTGCTGTTTCTGTTGGTTTTTGATCTTGTGACATAAGAATTCTCAAATATTTTTAATGCATAGAATGACGTCATGGGGTATTTAATTGATAAAAATCATGAGCGTTATCTAGCTGCTATTGAGGGCCAGTTGCTGTTTTTTGAGTTGGTAACGTGACCAGGTAATATTTAAACTACTCCAAATCAGCAGTAAAATGGCGAATATTCCATTTAATGCAATCACATCGTTGTATGCGCGTACCTGAGCTTCACGTGTCACAATCTGATTAAGATTACGATAAGCTTGATTCTGTTCCAAAGTATTATCAATTGTATATTTATTGGCTGCTTGTTGATATAAGGCGAGGCGCTGTACAACAAGCGGGTCTGTTGGAGATAAATCGCTGACTATTTCTGCTCGGTAATTTTGGGTACGCAATTGTTGATAGGTTGAAAAAAATGAATTTCCAATTAAACCGCCAAAACTTTGTGTAGCCGAGAACAGCACCACAAAAGTAACCATATGCGTTGGACCTTTTTGTAAGACACTGATAAAACCCGTCAATAATAAAGGACCAATAAACATACCGCTGGCAAAACCCACAATAAACTGACTGCGATAGAAGTTTTCTGGACGTACATCACTGGTGAGGTGATAATCCAAAGCACAAGCGATCAGAACCAAAATCACTGCACCAACCAGATGCCATGAAATTCGCTCACGTTTAAAGGTCAGTGCGCTAAAAACTGTACCCGACGCAATGCCTAAAAAAATCACACTATAAAGTGTAACGAACTGATCTGGACCCATGCCCATGGTCTTTAAGAAATTTACCGCTGCATAACTTTGCTCTGACATCAGCAAACGAATTGCCAAAGCACCAAACACGAATTTTAGTGTGCTCGCTGAACCCAGCCAACGGGTAATAATCAATGGATTAACCCGGTAATGTTCATAGGTCAAGCCAATCATGATTAAGCTAAATCCTGCAATGAGGGCATATCCCAACCACTTGACTTCAAACCACCAAAGAATAGGACCTTGGCTAAGTACGATACAGATTAAGGCAAATCCTGGAGCTAATAAGGTAAAGGTCAAGAAATCTTGCTTTTCAAATACTTCAATTCTTAAACTGCGGGGTAACTTTAAAGACACCACCATTGCCAGACAACAAATCGCTAAACCCAGTTCAAAGGTATATAACACCACCCAGTCATTCACATCGACCAGTGATGGAGAAATGATCCAAGCCAGCGGAATTCCCAACTGTTGGAAGCCCAGCGCAAGATAAATTCCACGACCAAAATTTTCTCGTCGAAAGGCTTGCATAATGTAGTACATACCCAGTGAACTGAGCGGTGCTGCAACGAGACCACTGATGACACGGACAAACAGTGCCATTTCAAAAGTATGAACAAAAATGTGTAAAACCAAAACACAGATAAACAAGATCAACCCGATTTCTGAAAAAAGCCGAAGACCATATTGTTGTCTTGCTTTAAATAAAATCATGTTGGAGCTGATGTTTGCCATCACATAAGCAGCAGGAATCCATGCAGCTTCAGATGGCGTGAGTGAATATTCACCTTGGATCAAGGGAAGGTTTGCAGTAATAAATCCATTACTTAAACTCCCTGAAATTGCCACAAATAACCCAATAAAAAAGTAAATCAGTTTCTTATAAGTTGGATGTGCAATAACTGCAGGAGATCCAGGCAAGGTTGGACGTTCTTCAGGCGTCCAATCGGGTGCTGGTTCAAGTATACGTGGTGATTTATCCATAACTGTCCCCATTACGCCTTGATACCATCAATCAGCAAATCTACAGCTCTTGTGGCAAGTTGAACTTGTTCTTCATCCGTCAGACCTTGAAATGAAGCACGCAAAATTCCGGTAATCAGTGCATAGTCTTTGGGGGTGAGATCTGGGCGGCAAATTTGATGTGTAATGGCTTGGTCAATCAACGGTTGTAAAATCGCATCTCGCCGTTGGTAGATATCCACCATGACAGGGTCGTTACGATCTATCACACGCCAATATTCCATTAATGCAGTCAGATAGGGCAAATTTTCAACATGATTTCGAATCAGGCGAATCAAACCATCGGGGTATTGGGAAAAACTTTTTGCCCGTTCATCTAAACGAGTCAAAGCTTGTTCCATTAACGCAATCACCAATTCTCGACGATCTTGAAAATTACGATAAAAAGTGGCTCTGCCTACTCCTGCCTGATCAATCACGAGTTGTAAAGGCGCACGAATCCCTTGTTTACGGAAAATAGTAAGGGCGGCATCGAGTAAATCTTCACGATTTTGTGCTGCCAGTTGTTGGCGTTTTCGCATAGCTTGAGAGGGTGTTAATTTTATAGTGATATTTAACGGACATTTTTGTCCGTTGTAAATCATTATCTGTGTGATTTTTTGTAAAGTGAGCGGTTATCAAAGATGGGATTGGTTAGAATATCTTTGTGATTCAAATCATAACGAGTCAAAATCCAAGTTATTATTTATTCAATTTTTAAAATAAAACAATACGTGTGCTGTCAATGTGAAAAATTCTAAATTCATCTTCATCATGGGCTGTATCAGTTTCACGGCTTTAAATGGCTGTACACCATCTGAAAAAAATGCAGAACATTCATCATCTTCAAAAAAAGCATCAGAGCAACAAATCGAACAGCAATTCAAGCTGTGGAAGGCTCAACAAGACCCCCGTTTACTGGCGGATTACTATCAATTTATGTCTCAGTATTTAAAACATCCGCCGAGCTTAATGGAACTCACCACGACTCGAAACTATATGCCTGAACATTGCTATTCCAAACGTTTTGCCATTCCTCCTAAAGCTTATTGGAAAAACGTGGTGAGTAGTTTGCAACTGGTGGAAAAGTTAAATCGCAATGGATATTTTAAAACCTATACAATCTCAGCGATCTATCGTGCGCCTGAACTAAATCACTGTGTCGGTGGTGCTGGGAAAAGCAAACATTTAAATAATTATGCTGTAGATTTCCACATCTTGTCTCCTAAAGAAACAATTGAAATTGATCGCGAAATGTTGGTTAAAAAAATGTGCCTTTTTTGGAAAGTGGAAGGCAAAAACTATAAAATGGGATTGGGAGTATATGGGAATAACCGTTACCATATTGATACCCAAGGCTATCGAACCTGGGGGAAAGATCACAAGTCGAAAAGTTCACCATGTTTAAAAAGTGAGTGATCTGATTTTAAAAATCAAGCATGATCAACGGGTTATATTTTGAAAAATGCTTCGATGCCGGAAAATTTTTATGTTGAAAAAAATAAAGAATAGTTTGTTTGTAATCAGTATTTTAACCAGTGGTTCAATTTTTGCACAGAGTAATGCCGCTGTCGAAGTGGATACTGAACAGGATCAGATATTGGGACATGCAGGAAAGGTAAAAATTAAAGCAGAATCATGTGCTAACAATCGTTATACCTGTGATTATGTAATGTATGACGCGAAAGGGAAGCGTCAGGTATTGCTTGAACAATGGAGTAAAACTGCACATGTTTATCAGTTCAATCCATACTTGATGGGTTTCCTGATGGGGGCTACAGGGGGTGACCATAATCTCATGGTGGTAAATGATAAAAACCAGCAAAAAGATTATGGCAGTTTTCTTGCCATGAATGGCTCACAGAGCTGTTTCGTCACCTATGAATCAAATTTAAAGAATATGCCAAATTCATTGGTTTTTTATAGTGTTCCTGATTTTCGAGTTCGTTTAGTGCTCAATAATAAAGTGCCTCAATTCAAACAGTTCAGCTATCCGAGTACTGCAAATTTTAATGATAACGGTGATTTCTCATTTAACTATAATATTAAGTTCGGAAACGAGATGGGAGTACAGGATGTTGTCATTCAAAGCCCTTGTCAGTCTGATTATCGGGTCATCATGAGTTAATATTGATAAAATAAAGTTATTGATTTAATCAAAATACATCATTTTTATTTTTTAATTGAGTTGTCTATTGTAGTTCTATTCAACAAGAAGGACACTGCAATGACCACTCAACAGCAAGTTAATCAGGCACAATATCAAAATAAATCAGAAGCATACTTAAATAGCCAAGTACATGCTCAAGGCATTGAGTTTGAAAAAATGCAAAATTTAATCCAAACGCATCAATTCAAGCGAGTTTTGGACCTAGGCTGTGGTGGTGGGCATGTCACTTATCAGATTGCAGCATTCACTGAGCAAGTGATTGCCTATGATATTACGCCTGAAATGGTCAATCTTGTGACCACGCAATCTCAACAAAAGGGATTTGATCATGTCATAGGGCAGGTGGGTGCAGCAGAGCAATTGGATTTTCCTGCTGAGCATTTCGATTGTGTGATCAGTCGTTATTCTGCACATCACTGGCAAAATATCACGCAGGCACTCCATGAAATTTACCGGGTATTGCGTGTGAATGGCAAAGTGATCATGTTTGATATTATTGGTAACGCCAATCCTATTTTAGATACCTTTATTCAAACCATTGAAACGATCCGTGATCCCAGCCATGTTCGAAACTATAATTTGTCAGAATGGATGGTTTTTGTTGAACAGGCAGGCTTTAAAATCGAAATCATTGAGAAACAAAGTTTAGCGTTAAATTTTCAGAGTTGGGTAGAGCGGATGCAAACACCTGAAGAGGGCATCCATACGATCCGTTATTTGCACTCCAAAATATCCGATCAAGTACGCTCATATTATCAAATTCAGGAAGATGGCACATTCACCAGTGAAGCGGTATATTTGGTATTGAGTAAAATTTGATAAATAAATCATGTTAAAAATAACAATCAATCGATCTTTTGTCATGATATTGAGCCTGATGCTTTTTACAGTGAATAGCGATGCCGAACCAATCCATCGTACTGTGGCAAACATTGGGCAGTTTTCTGTTGTTCAGGAAACATGCGATGAGGATGCGAATAAGCATTGTGATTTTGTGCTATATGAAGGTGACCGTTACAGACTACCTTTGGTGGTGGATTGGGAGCGAGGTTTGAATCTTGAACATCAGACCAGCGATTTTTTGCATTTAAGTTATGGCTATACTTTTAATCTTCATCATAGCCTGTTTATTTCAAAAGATGGTGTGGTTCAAACCTTGGATGATGTTGTTGCGGTAGATCAAAAGACGGGGTGTATCGCTCGCTTTGAATTTAGAGATACGCCTGCAATAGTTTTTCAGAAAATGTTTGGCTCGAAAACCCATAGTAAAATACAGCTAAAACCAAATGAATATCCGCAAGCCGAATCTGTATGGGTGGATGCTTCGCAGTACTTTAGTGATATGAAATTTGATGAAAGAGGGCGGTTTAATTATCGTTATTCCAATAAAAATGCTGAAGATATAAGTGCCTATCTGAATCAACCTTGTAAAGAATAAAGTGCTTAAAGCATTAGAAAACATTTGAAATAAAAAAAAGCTGTTTTTTTAGTCAGAACTGTTATGCTCAAAAGATAAATAAAACAAAAAGTAGAGGAGATGCGATGAAAAAGCTATCCGTGGGTTTGAGTGTAATATTGGTGGCGTTTTTAGTTGGATGCGAAAAAAAGCCTCCCACACCGACCAAGACTGAAGTTCGTTCCATTCATATTGCAGGAATGCCTGTATATGAAAAAGATTACCGTTTAACTGCTCGTGATACATCCAGTGAACTACAACCATAAGTTTTGATGCAAGAATATTCATCCCGTATACCAAATTTGATATACGGGCTGAATTAAACCAGCTTAATGAAAGACGGTTTCTAATGCTTTTAAGCCAACTTTTGGATCGAGTAGACCATTATAGATATCAGGGATTTCACGTTCTACACCAAAAAACTCATAAATTGCAATCATGGCGCCACGAACTGAATATTCAACAGTGAATACGACATCATCCTCAATTTCAACGAATTGCCCTAGGAATGCAAAGTTTTTAGCGCCGTGAGGAATCACTTGAGGGCGATCTCCAGGCTTACGACAAGCAAATAAGGCCGATGCATAAGGCATCATTGCTGTGGTCACTGTGGTATGAGCCAATACATGTTCGAGAATATCGTTAAAGCCAAGTTGTTGGATCAATTCAGTGAGGATTTCATTGCCTGTGGCTTTGGACATTGGTTTTTTGATGTAATCTCCATTTTGATCAATTTGAAAACCATAACCCCAAAGTGTAAATGTGCCTTCAGGTAAATCAGCAAAATGAGGTTGGGCTGGTACAACAATAGATAAATGCCAACCAGACTCAAACCAAGTCATCAATGCACCAGTGCCTGGTTGATTACCGGTATATTCAATAATGCGATTTAACAATACATCATCATGCATAGTCAGCGTGAAAGATTCCCATTTATGCTCGTCGATGTTGCCATAAAAGGTCATTGGGCGACCAAAGTCAGGCGCTTTTTTTGCCAAAGTTTCCCACAATGTCCAGCCATGATCCTGACGATCGCGAATGAGTGCTGGCACATCATCACTACCACCATAACGGGAGTCTGCTGTAATCGAACCTAAAGTAAATATTGCCAGATCATGGTCTTTGAGATCAATTTGCTCAGTCCCTTCCGGAAGGTTAACATATAGGCGTGTTGCTCTTCGTTCTGAGGTGCTTTCATCGGTTTGGAAATCAGCCTCAGTCACATAATGCCCAAAGCGAACATCGACACCTTGCTCTACCAACCAGCGCTGTAACGGTAAAATCATTGAATCATATTGGTTGTATTTTGTTCTTTTCACCCCTGCAAGTGTGTGAATACGAGGGAGTTCTTGAATAAAACGCAAAAAATAGCGACGCAGTTCTGCTGCACTATGCCATTTTTGGAAAGCGAAGGTAGTACGCCACATACGCCAGAAATTTGTTTCAAAGAATGTTTCATCAAAAAACTCATCTATACGACGACTACCAATTTTTTCTTCTTTTGATGCCAATAAACGTAACATTTGTGCACGATGTAATGTATTTAAACCCAGTTTAGATGCATCGGATATCACATGTTGTGCATTGATCAAACGCGCTTGGGCATGAGTTTTAACCTGCTCATTAAATTCACGACACTCTTCACGAACAGAAATATCAGGATTTTCTAAAGCGGGAATACTAGAAAACAAATCCCATAAACACAAATAAGTTTCATCAGTCAGCATACGTCCACCACGCGTGACCCATGCTTGAGATGTATTGGGAGTGTGGGCACCATCCATAGATCCACCCGATACATCCAGTTCTTCCAGGATATGAATATTTTCAGCAGGAACCTTGGCATCGCGGATCGCAAATGCAGCAGCAGCCATACCTGCGATTCCACCGCCAACAATCCAAAGATGTGCTTGTTTAGCATCTAAATGATTAGGTTTATAGTTGTTCATTTTTTTACCCCTGAATGTGAAATTTTGATGATGTATAAATTAAAACCATAGTTTTATTATGGGTTTTTATATCTTAAAAAAGAGTGAAAAGGGAAGTTATTTTTTGTGATTAAAATCTTCAGTTTTATGGTTTTTTAGGATGTTTCAATACGATCTATTAATTTTTTGATATGATTCAAGTTGTTGAAAAATAATTTTTTATTGAGTTTTTGCTCTAAATTGAGTCGAAGCTATTGTATTTGAGTTTAATTCACAACTGTATAGAAGTGTATAGATGAAATCGCTATAGTTTTGAACTATAGAAAATCTTCATAATGAAATAATCATTTTTTTTGTATCTTCAAAAAACCCTTGTAGCTTAAAATAAGCTTTCTTTAAATACTCTTTGTGACGAGGTAACACTTGGAATCGTTATTGATTTTAGGCTCTATTGCGCTAGCATTGATGCTGGGTGCAATCAGTCCTGGTCCTACATTTGTGTATGTCGCTAAAAATTCAATTGCGATTTCTCGTAAGCACGGGTTATTTACAGCACTGGGAACTGGAACAGGTGCTGCACTGTTTGGTCTTCTCGCTGTCATGGGCTTACAAGCGATTTTGTTGGCTGTACCCTCTGCATATATCATGTTAAAAATTTGTGGCGGACTATATTTACTTTGGCTGGCTTATAAAATTATTAAACATGCCAAAGACCCAATTGAACAGGCAGGTGGTTCTGCATTGGGTATGAGTTATCAACATGCTTATCGTCTGGGGTTAATTACACAGTTGAGTAACCCTAAAATCGCCATTATTTTGGCGAGTATTTTTACTGCACTTTTACCCAAAGAAATTCCAACTTATTATTATTTTGTTTTACCCATTTTGTGTTTTTTTATTGATGTCGGGTGGTATTCCTTAGTTGCGGTTGCATTGTCTGCAGAAAAGCCACGCCGTGTATATTTAAAATTTAAAAAACTATTTGATCGAGTGGCGGGCGGTGTAATGACTGTACTGGGTTTGAAGTTAATTTTTGGACTGAAATAATCAAGTGATTGTTCCATGAAAATTTAGTATTTAATTCAAGCATGATTATTTTGTGAATTAAATTAATTATTTAAAACGCTATTTGCTTGTTATAATCGGCTTGCAAATTATAATGGCTTAGACCGTAGAGAGATGTAACCTTGAAAAAAATATTACTTATTGCTGCCTTGAATGCGGCAGCATTGACTGCTTGTTCGACAACTGAAACCTCTAAAACGATTCAAGCACCACAAGTGACTGCTGCAACGACAACGATTAAATATGCAGGAGTTAAAACGCCTATTTCAATTGGTAAATTTGATAATCGCTCAAGCTATATGCGTGGCATTTTTTCTGACAATGTTGACCGTTTGGGTGGACAAGCAAAAACCATTTTAGAGACGCATTTACAGCAAACAGGATACTTCTCTGTATTGAATAGAGAGAATCTTTCTGAATTAAAGCAAGAAGCTGGATTTAGTCAATCTGCTCAAGCGATTAAAGGTGCACGTTTCGTACTGACTGGAGATGTTTCAGAGTTCGGTCGTAAAGAAGTAGGTGATCATCAATTATTTGGTTTGCTTGGACGTGGCAAAACACAAATTGCGTATGCAAAAGTCAATATCAATGTGGTGGATGTAAAAACTGCTGAAGTTGTACATTCTGTGCAGGGCGCAGGTGAATATGCGCTTAGCGAACGGGAAGTTTTAGGTTTTGGGTCAACGGCATCCTATGACTCAACACTCAATGGCAAGGTTTTAGATTTGGCTGTTCGTGAAGCGGTCAATAATCTTGTGAGTGATATTCAAACCAATAAGTGGTCAACACAATAGGTTTGAATCAACCCATGAAAATTGTTTTATTCTTGATCAGTTGTTTGGCGACCTTTAGTTTAGTCGGTTGTGCTTCATCTGGGCCAAAGTCTTTATATCGTTGGGGAGAATTTCCTCAACAAACTTACCTGATGTTGAGTGTTCCTGAAAAGACGTCACCGCAGCAACAAATTTCGCTGCTTGAAAAAGATATTGAAAAAGCAAAAGCCAGAAATGAAGCAGTTCCGCCTGGTTTATATGCACATTTGGGGTTATTAAACTTGAATATCAATAATGCGCCTCGTGCCGTTGAATATTTTGAATTGGAACGTCAAGTTTACCCTGAGTCTACAGTATTGATGGATCGTTTACTTAAGAAAATGACCAATCCATCGGCTGAGGGTAAAACGCCATGAAGAAAATGAGGCAATTGCTGATTTTAAGCTGTTTCGGAATGCTTTTTACTGGTTGCGCTGTAGCCCCAAAAGCCAATCGAGATTTGGCTGCATATCATGCGCATCAACCTAAGTCGATTTTAGTCCTTCCGCCAATTAACAATTCACCTGATACGCGTGCAACTTATGGATATTGGTCAACAGTAACACTTCCTGTTGCTGAAGCTGGCTATTATGTTTTCCCGATTTCTGTGGTGGATACCATGTTTAAGGAAAATGGTGTAACCAATGGATTTGATGCTCAGGCGATCGCACCTCAAAAATTAAAAGAAATTTTTGGGGCAGATGCTGCACTGTATATCACAGTGAAAGAATATGGTTCTAAATACCAAGTCATCCAATCTGTTTCAACAGTTGCTGTGGATGCAAAATTAGTAGATTTAGCTTCTGGCACTTTACTTTGGCAAGGGGAGGAAAGACTTCAACAAGCCAATGACAATAGTAATGCCGGTTTATTGGGGGCATTGGTTGGTGCTTTAGTGGATCAAATTTCCAATCATTTGTCAGATAAAGCTTATACTTTATCGAGTGTCGTCAGTTCACAATTGTACTCACCTAATTCAGCTCAACAAAAGGGGCTACTATATGGCCCAAGATCACCTAACTTTACCCAAAATACCGTAAAACCTTAATGGTTTACTGGTGTAATAAACAAAACCCCAATTTAAATTGGGGTTTTGTTTTTAAGTCGAAATATCAATGTACCATTGAAATCTTGTCTAAGAAGAACTTGGTTCTTTCATGGCGTTCATCTGGTTTATTAAAGAAATCATCAGTTGCACAATCTTCTAAAATCTTACCTTGATCCATGAAAATCACTCGTGACGAGACTTTTCGTGCAAAGCCCATTTCATGGGTTACACACATCATGGTCATACCTTCTTTTGCCAGTTGGCTCATGACTTCAAGAACTTCTCCAACCATTTCTGGATCAAGTGCAGAAGTCGGCTCGTCAAATAGCATACATACTGGATCCATGCACAAACCACGAGCAATCGCAACACGTTGTTGCTGGCCGCCAGACAGCTGTCCAGGGAATTTGTTTTTATGTGCTGCTAAACCCACACGATCTAAGTATTGTAAAGCTTTTTTCTCAGCTTCCGATTTAGAACGTTTCAGTACTTTGAGCTGTCCGATGGTCAAGTTATCTAAAACGGTCATATGCGGGAACAATTCAAAGTGTTGGAATACCATGCCTACGCGAGAGCGAAACTGGGCCAAATCAGTTTTTGAATCTTTGAGCGCTGTTCCATCAACAATAATATTGCCTTCTTGAAATGGTTCTAATGCATTGACTGTCTTAATCAGTGTAGATTTTCCAGAACCAGATGGTCCACAAACCACCACAACCTCACCTTTTTCAATGGATGTGGTGCAATCTGTGAGAACCTGAAAATCTCCATACCATTTTGAGATATGCTGTATTTCTATCATTGGCATATTGATTCTCCAATTAACGAATTATTGCTATTTTTTGATGTAAACGCTTCACAAGTCGAGAAAGCGCAAAGGAGATACAGAAATAAACAACCGCTACAATAAGGTAGAATGTTGCTTTGGTTTCAGCACCGTAAGTATTTGCTAAAGTATTTGCATTGCCTAGGAAGTCTGGCGCACTGATCACATATACCAATGAGACATCTTGGAAAAGTACGATAGATTGAGTCAATATAACAGGCAGCATATTTCTAAATGCTTGAGGCAGTACGACATTGGACATGGTTTGTCCATATGTGAAGCCTAAGGCATAACCTGCATTGACTTGACCTTTTGAGACAGACTGAATACCTGAACGAACAATTTCTGAAAAGAATGCAGCTTCAAAAATTGCAAAGGTCACCACACTTGAAAAGAGTGGTCCATAATAGGTATCAGATTGAAACTCAAAGAACTTTGGCAATAAAAAATAGAAAATAAAAATGACCTGAATCAGTGGAACGCCACGGAAAAAGTCAACATATGCTTTAGCAAAATTACTGGCGAGTGTATTGTTGGATAAACGCATCATGGCTAAAGGTGTGCCAATCAGAATTCCACCAATAATAGATAAAATCGTCACAGTAACGGTAAACTTAAACCCTGCAATCAGTGTTTGAATCACATCCTGATTTTGTAAAATACTAAAATCCATGACTATTTACCTCCTGAACCAAGACCAGGAACAGCCATTCGTTTTTCAATCCACGCCATGATGAGCTTAATGGTGTAGGTAATGACCAAATAGACTGGTGTTGAAAGAATAAGGATCACAATATCTTGTGATGTTTCTTCTCGCATCGTTTTGGTATAAGCAAAGAAGTTTAAAACACTGAGTGCATACAGCACGGCAGAGTTCTTGAAAATGTTCATTGCTTCGGAAGTGAGTGTTGGCCATACAATTCGATATGCAACAGGAAGAATGACATAACGATAGCTTTGGCTTTGGGTGAGACCAATCGCAAAAGCTGCATTTTTTTGACCTCTGGAAACAGTATTGATTCCTGAGCGAACTTGTTCTGCAATACGGGCAGCAGTGTATAGACCCAAAGCGAATACACCAACTACTGCCGGGTTGTCATTGAGAATATTTTGCCACCATCCACCATGAACCATTTCACCACTTCCTGTGCTTAGGCTGAGTGGAAGTAGTTCTGGAAACACGAATGCCCAGAAAAAGAGTTGTACAATCAGTGGAATATTTCGAAACAATTCGACATAACATGTGCCAATAAATGCAAGGGGCTTGTTTGGAATCGTGCGTAAGATTCCGATTAACGAACCCAGAAGGAAAGCGATAAAAAATGCAAGTACCGCAGTCCAAACCATGGTCCAGACACCTGAACCTAACAGTTGTAACCATGTGGGTGCATCAGCAACAGGAGAGTAACTTTCACCACCTATAGCTTTACAGACGGATTCAGCCCATGCAGCCTTGTCCAAACTATATTCATTTGAGGGGAGACAATATGCTGTCCAGTTAAGTGAGCCTACTGACATGTGTGCTCCTTTGTATTTTTAATTTTGTAAAAAACTTATAGACCAGACTTTGATTTAAGCCTGATCTATAAACTGTGATTTGAGCACGGGATTAGTTAATGCCAGCGTCTGTAGGGTTGGCTTTAAGTTTTAAGTATGATGAACTCATTGGCATATTTAAGTTCACATTTTTTGGTGCAATTGGAGACTGGAACCACTTTTTATATAAAGCAGCCATTTGACCGTTTTTCCACATTGTGGTGACAGTTTTATCCGCAATTGCCTTATATGCTGCATCACCTTTAGGAAGCATAATGCCGTAAGGTTCAGATGAAAGTACTGGACCTACAATTTTAAAGTCTTTCGGATTTGAAGATTTCGCAATGAGGCCAGCAAGAATATTGTCATCCATAACAAATGCTGCAGCACGTCCTGATGCCACCATTGCGAATGAATCAGAATGATCTTTACCGTAGACATTGTTTACGTTGACCTTTTCACCTTTTTCACCCATTTTGATATATTTATCAGAAGTCGTTCCTTGAGTCGTCACTACAGCTTTACCATTTAAATCTGCAATTGATTTAATTGGTGCATTTGCTTTGACTGCCATGCGTACTTCTGTGGCATAGTAGTTGGTAGAAAAGCTCACTTGTTGTTGACGTTGAATAGAGTTGGTGGTTGTTCCACACTCCATATCAATATTGCCTGCCAGCATTTCTGGAATACGCGTAGATGAAGTAACTGCCTTATATTCCACTTTAAGATTAGGCATTTTGAGTGTTTTTTTCAGTTCATTGGCAAAGTTGTTACAAATATCAACAGCATAGCCCATAGGCTTACCGCCAACAACATAGGAAATTGGATCTGAAGACTCACGATAACCAATGATGACTTTTCCTGATTGCTTGATTTTTGCCAAAGTATCAGCAGCTTGAACTTGTGAAAAAGCGCCACCTGCCATCAGTACACCAAGTGCAGTGGTAAATACTTTTTTTGATAGTGCTTTAGTTGATTGTGTCATTTTGAGTTCTCCATTACATGATTATTTTGGCATTACAATAGTGCTTGTCCTTAAATTAAGCAGTTATCGTGCCAATGCTTTTCCTTGAAAGAATGATCCATCATATTTCTTTATATCATTATTTTTATACTCACTATTCCAATAAGTAAAGGATAAAAATAATAAATTTAGCAAAACTAGAAATGTGATTGGTATCACAAAGCGAAACCTATTTTATTTAAATATTTTGAAATAAATAGCCCTAAGCTCATTTATTTTTGCTTATAGTTTTTTAATCTATATTTAGATATTTGATGTCTATTTCATCAGTTCCAATCTTTGACAAATTGGTAAGTGGTTCATAAAAATAATACATTTTAAAAATTTAACTTTAACTTATAAATAATAAATATTTTTATGTGATTTATTCATTTTTTTTGCTAGTCGTCCTATGTTTACTGTGGTATAAAAAATGAATAGGCATGAATTTTGCTTGATTTATTGAAGCAAAACAAAGTGAAATAAAGCACTGTAGGAAGTAAAGGTATGAAGTTATCGGTTGGACTAAAAGTTGCAAATTCGTTGTCGCTTACGCCACAACTGCAACAAGCCATTCGATTGCTACAATTATCGAGTTTAGAACTTGAACAGGAAATTCAAATTCAACTGGACAGCAATCCTTTACTTGAAAAAGTTGAAGAAGAAACACATGAAAGTTTGGAAAGTGTACAACAAGAGCAACAAGAGTATGAACTTTCTGATGCTTTAAATGCCAATCATTTACCTGATGAGTTGCCTGTAGATACTGATTGGGATGACGTATATACCCATCAATCTACTGCAATGGAACGTCCAGAGTTTGAAGATCGTGAAGATAATCGCCATTCAAATGCATCATTAAAAGAGCATATGCTGGGACAAGTGAATTTACTGCATTTTTCCCCAGTCGATAAACTGATCGCCTACTGTATTGTCGATGCGCTTGATGAGAAAGGTTTTTTGGAAGCAGATATCGACGAAATCGTCAGCTCTGTCCAACATTTGCTACAGCAAATGGACTATGACATTGAAGTTGAAGAGGATGAGGTTCTGGTTGTCTTGAAGTATATCCAACGGCTTGAACCGATAGGTATTGGCGCACGAAATCTTGCAGAATGTCTATTTGTGCAAATCGAGGCTTTACCTGCTAACACTTTATTTAGAAAAGAAGCTCTCATGTTATTAAAACATTATGAGCTTTTGGTTAGCAATGATCTGAATAAATTGATTAAACAGACAGGTCTGAATGCTGAGTCATTGAAATCAGCAATTGAACTGCTGAAAACCATGAAACCTTATCCAGGGGCAGAGTTTGAGCAAAAAGAATCAGATTATCAAATTCCTGATGTGGTGGTTTCCAAAAAGAATAATCACTGGCATGTTCAACTGAATCCAGATGTTTTGCCAAAGTTGAGAATCAACTCTTTCTATTCAGGCATGATCAAGCGTGCTGATCAAAGTGATGAGAACCAATATTTGCGTAATCAAATGTTGGAAGCTAAAAACTTTATCAAAAGTGTAGATGAGCGTCATAAAACGTTATTAAAAGTTGCCAGCTGTATCGTTCAGCATCAACGTGAGTTTTTAGAAATTGGTGCAGAAGGCATGAAGCCTTTGGTGTTGAGAGATGTTGCAGAAGAAGTTGAATTGCACGAATCAACAGTATCGCGAGTCACGACCAATAAGTTTTTGTTGACCCCACTCGGTTTGTTTGAGTTGAAATATTTCTTTTCAAGTCATGTTGGGACTACTTCTGGCGGTGAAGCATCATCCACAGCAATTCGTGCCAAAATTAAAAAATTGGTGGCAGATGAAAATCCTCGTAAACCATTGTCTGATAATACGATTGCCAATTTGTTGAAAGAGGATGGAATCGATGTTGCGCGACGTACTGTCGCAAAATATCGCGAATCGTTACATATTCCATCGTCATCAGACAGAAAAGTCTTGATCTAGTTTTTAAAGTGTGGCTATTCTAATGATTCATTATGACGAAATAATGAATCGCTTGTTTGTCTTTTGGAGTAACTTAAATGATTGCATGATATTCAGCACAGTTTTTTCCTTGGTGAATTCTGTCATGGGATCGTTTTGGTTATGACTTTCATATTCCTATAAAAGGAGAGGGATAAAGCTATGCAAATTACAATTCGTGGACATCATTTAACCATTACACCTGCGATAGAAGAAAATATACGAGATAGATTCTCACAGATGACAAAGCATATTGATCAAGTCAACAGTATGCAGGTGAAATTAAGTAAAGATCATCAATTAGATAAAAGATCAAAAAAAGGCAGTGCAAATCATATTGCGGAAGCAATTGTCCGTTTGCCAGGTATTGAACTTTTTGCACAAGCAACTGCGGATGATATGTATAATGCCATTACTAAGCTGACTGATAAATTAAAAAGACAATTAGATAAGCATCGCAAAATGCAGTTGGATTATCAACCAATGAATATTTTAACGACTTAAACTCCAATTTTTTTAAACATTTTGAAAAGAGGTTGAAAATACCTCTTTTTTTTATCTATATTTTTTGTACCAGCTAATGAATTATTTTAGTGAGTTATAGTAAAATAGCCAGTTTTTACACTGTCAGTCCTATAAAGAGGTCGATGCAATGAATAGTGAACAGCTCACTGAAATTTTAAAAGCAGCTTTTCCTGATGCTGAGGTTGCTGTCAGTGGACAAGCAGGTAAATTTGATCTCCGTATTGTCGATGATCAATTTGAAGGGAAACGTCCTGTTCCTCGTCAACAAGCTGTTTATGCACCACTTAACAGTTATATTGCTAGTGGTGAAGTACATGCGGTCACTATTCGTGCGATGACTAAAGAAGAATGGCGCAAAGCCAGTATGTTTGGAGCTTAAGCGTCAATGGATAAATTTGTCATTCAAGGCGGTGTAAAACTCGAAGGCGAAGTACGCATTTCGGGTGCAAAAAATGCGGCGTTACCTTTGTTGGCTGCAATGATTCTTGCAGACACACCAATTACTTTAAGAAATGTCCCGAATTTAAAAGATGTACGTACTTTGGTTAAATTGATTGGTGGCCTTGGCGTCACCATGAGTTACGAGGGAGAAACCGTGATTGCGGACACCTCTACACTGGATAATCAATTTGCACCTTATGAGTTGGTAAAAACCATGCGTGCATCAATTTTGGTGCTTGGGCCATTATTGGCGCGCTATGGTAGTGCAAAAGTCTCACTTCCGGGCGGTTGTGCGATTGGCTCACGCCCTGTAGACCAGCATTTAAAAGCGTTGGAAGCTTTAGGTGCACAAATTGAGGTCGAAGCGGGTTATGTACATGCCAAAGTCGATGGACGCTTAAAAGGTGGTGAAGTCATCTTTGACATGGTGACGGTCGGTGGAACTGAAAATATTTTAACCGCAGCTGTTTTGGCTGATGGGGTCACGACGATTCGTAATGCTGCACGGGAACCTGAAATTACAGATTTAGCGCAAATGCTGATTAAAATGGGCGCAAAAATCGAAGGTTTGGATACAGATACCTTGGTGGTTACAGGTGTTGAAAGCCTACACGGTTGTGAATATTCAGTAGTTGCTGATCGTATTGAAACTGGTTCATATTTGGCTGCTGCGGCAATCACTGGCGGTAAAGTAAAAACCACCCATACAGATCCAAATTTGCTTGAATCTGTTTTAGATAAATTTGAAGAAATGGGTGCAGAAGTCACTCGTGGTGAAGACTGGATTGAGCTTGACATGATGGGCAAACGTCCCAAAGCAGTCAGTTTCCGTACTTTACCTCATCCAGAGTTTCCAACAGACATGCAAGCACAGATCATGGCTGTAAATGCAATTGGTCGCGGCTTTGCAACAATTTCCGAAACGATTTTTGAAAACCGTTTTATGCATGTCCCTGAATTGGCACGTATGGGTGCAAATATTCAGGTTGAAGGTAATGATGCTATTGTAACAGGTGTAGAAAAACTATCTGCTGCACCTGTAATGGCAACCGACCTGCGTGCTTCGTTCTCTCTGGTTTTGGCCGCATTGGCTGCTGAAGGCGAAACCATTGTTGATCGTATTTATCATATTGATCGTGGTTATGAGAATATCGAAGCAAAATTACAAGGTCTGGGTGCCCAAATTAAGCGAGTGAGCGAGACAAGTTAATGAGCGATATGAGAAACGATGATCCAAATTTTGACGTTATGGGCAATTTTGATCATGGTTTGACTTTGGCATTGAGTAAAGGGCGTATTCTTAAAGAAACGCTTCCTTTGCTTGAAACGGCGGGGATTAACTTACTGGAAGATCCAGATAGATCGCGTAAGTTGATTTTCCCAACCACACATAAACAAGTCCGTATTTTAATTTTACGTGCTTCTGATGTGCCCACTTATGTTGAAAATGGTGCAGCAGATATTGGTGTAGCAGGTAAAGATGTATTAATGGAGCATGGCGCTCAAAATGTCTATGAACCATTAGATTTAAAAATTGCCAATTGTAAGTTAATGACAGCAGGTAAGGTGGGGATGGTGCGTCCTAAAGGGCGTTTAAAAATTGCCACAAAATATGTCAATTTAACTCGTCAATACTATGCAAGCCTAGGTGAGCAAGTGGATGTGATTAAACTCTATGGTTCAATGGAGTTGGCGCCTTTGGTGGGTTTGGGTGATTATATTGTAGACGTGGTTGATACAGGAAATACTTTGCGTGCCAATGGTTTAGAACCTTTGGAAGAAATTTGCAAAGTGTCTTCACGTTTGATTGTGAATAAAGCAAGCTTTAAGCGTAAGCAAACTTTATTAAATCCTATACTTGCACAGCTTGAAAAAGCAGTGGAAGAGCGTGAACAGCAAAAGTAATATCCTCAAGTCAATGTATAATCAAAAACACCACTCAAACTAGAGTGGTGTTTTTTTATAATCAAAATCAAATTTTTAACAAATTATGGCATAACCTATATACGGTTTATGATAAAACATCATAGTCATTCATATATAAAAGCTCAGATGAAAACGCCTCAACAACGTAAAAATCAATCTATACAGATCCTTAAGCAAAATTCAATTCCCTATATTGATCACTTACCTGTGATCGAATCTGTGGAAGAAGTGCAAATGCGTACAGCTGAAGAGATTGCAAAACGAGCGATTGCTTGTTTGTGGGTCATTCAGGTGGCTTGTGATCTAAACAACGATCAATACGATGATGAAACGCAGGAATTTGTATTTGATATTTTAAAAAAAATGCAAGTTTTGGACGAATTGACCGAAAAAGAACGGGCGATTTTAAACCGTGATGCATCTGAACAAGATGTTGTCAATATGGTTTGGAAATATGAAGCCTATTGGGTTTTGTTATGGGCTTTAGGCATCGTGGATGAGCTGAGCTATCCTGATCATATTATTGATTGTGATTTTGCGATTCAGGTGGTGACCTCTTGTGAAACATTTGAGGCATTTATGGCAAAAGTAAAATTACGGGAGATTGACGAAATTTTAGATCAAGCAGATTTAATTTATCGTTATGACTGGGCATGTGTCGATGCACGTTTAAAACAACAACAAGCGCCTGCGAATCTAAACTCATCGGTTGTGGTTGAACGACACGGTGCATTGAATTGGCTAATTCAGGCTGAAAGCGACTGGGATTATCCAGACGTGAGCACTTAAATCAGATTTTGTATGATCAGCAGAATTCCTCATCAGACTTTTCTATCAAACTAAGTTGAATTGACCATGTGATCTTTGCCCACAAGATGTTCAAAACAAGGTAAACTAAATCTTTCTTAAACAACCTTGTGGGTAAATTGATGCGACGTTTATCGACTCAAGAGCAGAACTTTAAACAAGTCTTTGCTGACTTGTTAGCTTTTGAAACAGTGAGTGATCCTGAGCTTTTAAAAACAGTAGACCAAATTATTGCAGATGTGCGTCAGCATGGCGATGCACATGTATTAAAACTCACTCAACAGTTCGATCGACATCCAGCGCATCAATTTTCAGATTTAGAACTGTCACAAACCCAATTAAAAGCGGCGTTTGAAGGCTTAACGGTTGAAATCCGCGAAGCCTTGGAAATGGCGGCACAACGCATCCGTTCATTTCATCAAGCACAAAAACAAGAAGGTTGGACCTATATTGATGAGTTGGGCAACACCCTCGGTCAAAAAGTGACACCTTTAGATCGTGTTGGGATTTATGTTCCAGGCGGTTTGGCATCTTATCCTTCTTCTGTGCTGATGAATGCCATACCTGCACATGTTGCAGGTGTAAAAGAAATTATCATGGTTGTACCTGCGCCAAACGGTGAATTAAATCCTTTGGTCTTGGCTGCTGCATATCTGGCAGGAGTACATCGTGTATTTACCATTGGTGGTGCTCAGGCAGTTGCAGCATTGGCTTATGGCACAGAAACTATTCCACAGGTGGATAAAATCACTGGACCAGGCAATCGTTTTGTTGCCGCTGCAAAACGTGCGGTTTTTGGCCAAGTGGGTATTGATATGATTGCTGGACCTTCTGAGATTTTGGTTTATGCAGAAGGGGAAAATAACGCCCAGTGGTTAGCAATGGATGTATTGTCACAAGCAGAACATGATGCTGTTGCACAGGCGATTTTTATTACACCAGATGAACAGCTTTTAAACGATGTGGAGCAGGCGGTTGAGGCTCATTTGGCTGCTTTGCCAAAAGCGGAAATTGCGCGAACTTCAATTGCCAATCGTGGTGCATTGGTTTTGGTGAGAAACCGTCAAGAAGCGATTGATTTAATTAATCAGGTTGCGCCAGAGCACTTGGAGTTGTGTCTGGATGAAGCCCAGTTGATGTCAGAAAACATTCGCCATGCAGGTGCGATCTTTATGGGGCGTTATACACCAGAAGCGATTGGTGATTATTGTGCAGGTCCTAACCATGTATTGCCAACATCGGGCACAGCACGCTTCTCATCACCTTTGGGTGTTTATGATTTCCAAAAACGTTCAAGTTTAATCATGTGTTCTGAGCAAGGCGTAAAATCACTTGCGAAAACTGCAGATCTTCTTGCTCAGCAAGAAGATCTGGATGCGCATGCGAGATCTGCACGATACCGTTACCAGTAATTAAATTGAATACCTCATTGATCATGTAATACATATTCCTCTCAAAGCAAAAGGGAGGAAACCTTCTAAAATAGAATGCTGGCTATGCAGCATTCATTTTGATAGGTTGGAATTATCTGCTCTAAACGGACCTTTAGATTTACTGTTAAAGTATTGAAAGGGATGGATGAGGAAAATAAGAGATAAGAAAATGTCAAAGATTAGCCCTGAACAAATGCGTTTTTGGAGTCCTGAAGTACGTGCATTAGAACCGTATATTCCAGGGGAACAGCCGAAAATTCAAAATTTATTAAAATTGAATACCAATGAAAATCCTTATCCACCATCGCCGAAAGTGGTTGAAGCGGTTCAAGCGGTTTTGGAAAATTCCGCAGATGCGTTGCGACTCTATCCCGATCCAGATGCAACTGCACTGAAACAGGCAATTGCTCAACAACAACATGTCAATATCGCCAATGTTTTTGTCGGTAATGGTTCAGACGAAGTTCTCGCCCATATTTTTAAAGCTTTCTTCGTACAAGATCAGCCTATCCTCTATCCAGATATTACCTATAGTTTTTATCCTGTTTATAGTCAGTTTTTTGGGCTTTCGGCTAAAACAACAATCATCCCTTTAAATGACCAGTTTGAAATCGAGGTGAATGATTATAAACAGCCCAATGGTGGAATTATTATTACCAATCCAAATGCGCCCACCAGTATTGCGCTAGGTTTGGGTGCCATTGAAGAGGTTTTGCAATCTAATCCAGATGTTGTGGTTGTGATTGATGAAGCTTATGTTGATTTTGGTGCGGAGTCTGCTGTACAGTTGGTTGAAAAATATGAGAATTTGGTTGTCTGTCAAACGACTTCAAAATCTCGTTCTTTGGCTGGACTGCGTGTTGGATTTGCGATTGCACAGCCGCACCTGATTGCAGCATTAGAAGCTGTTAAAAATAGTTTTAACTCATACCCAATCGATCGTTTTGCTATAGCTGCTGCTGTTGCATCATTTGAAGATCAAGAATACTTTGAAGCTCAGTGTCAAAAAGTGATCCTTAGCCGAGACAAACTTGTTGCAGATTTAGAGGCGATAGGTTTTAACGTGCTGCCATCAAAAGCAAATTTTATTTTTGCATCTTTACCTTCTAAAGATGCTGGTGAACTTGCACAAGCGTTACGTGAAAAGGGAATTATTGTACGTTATTTCAATAAGCCCCGTATTAACCAGTTTTTACGCATTACGATTGGTACAGACGAACAGAATCAACGGCTTGTCGATACTTTAAAGCATGATATCTTGAATTAAAGCTGAGTATAAAGTGTGCTAGAGATTGATGTCGCCATCTCAATGAATATTTGGGAGAGGGGGACATATGTTCCCCTCATCTAATTAAAAATAAACGATGATTCGCTGATCACAGGGGCTGACTTAGTTCGTATTCAATGAATTACAGAAACAACACTGTATAAATGAAGACTTGCCTCAAGCTGTCGCGAGTGATGTTTTTGAGTATGATGTTCACCAAGCGTTTTATATTGAACTCAGGTTATTGATCTTCTGAATCTGTTTGATACCAAGTATTGAGTAAATCAAGCATTGCAGAAACTTTATCAAAACATTCCTGATATTCAGCATCGCAATCAGAAGCAATGGTAATTCCACCACCTGCCCATACAGAAACCTTATTCTGAAATTTTTGAATGGAACGGATTAAAATATTCCAAGATCCTGTGCCATCAAAATTAAAATATCCCAAAGAACCACAATAAGCACCACGGGGAGCACTCTCTAGCTCCTCAATAATTTGCATTGCCCGAATTTTCGGTGCGCCAGTGATTGAACCACCAGGCAATGCTGTCAACAGTACATCAAATGGACTGACTTCAGGTTTTAATATTGCTGTGACTTCACTCACCATGTGGTGGACTTGGTTAAAAGATTCAATATTGAAAAGTTGAGGTGTTTTCACTGAACCTGTTTCAGCATATACACTTAAATCATTACGTAACAAATCTACGATCATGACATTTTCAGCTTGATCTTTTTGAGAATGAATTAATCGATCCTTGGACTGTTGATCTAAAACTGGATCATTATAGCGAGGCATCGTGCCTTTGATCGGCTTGGTGATAATTTTACGCTCAGCTTTAAAATCAATAAATAATTCAGGTGAACAACTTAATAACTCAAAATCATCAAGTTTTAAATAGCCCGAATATGGGGCGTCAGTCAATTTCCAGAAATGTTCAGCTGTATCTAAAAGTAAGCCTTGCGCCTGTGCGGTGAATTCTTGTGTTAAATTGATTTGATAGCAATCCCCCGCCTTGATGTATTCTTGGACTTGGGTAAAGGCGTGCACATAGTCTTGTTTTGCCCATGTCGCCTTACAGGGCGTGTCCAGTTTAAATTTGCTTAATGCATGGTCTGTATTTAAAAGGTTTTCTATGAATCTAAAAAAGTCTTCTGCACATGATTCCGAACTATAGAAAACCAATTGTTGATTTTCGATGTGAATAAAAGTTTGATATACACCGATATAAAAATTTGGTTGGGCTTTAGGTGCGGAATCAATATGTTGAGTGCTGGCATAATTGTAGTCTATAAATCCAATATAGCCACCTTGAAACTTTTCAGCGCTATTTGCTGAAGCGAGTGGATTGAAGTAAAAAAAATTATTAAGCTTATTTGTATTGTGATCTTTTTGATAATTCGTAAAGCCGCTTCGTGTATAAGTCTCATATTGTTGTAAAGTCGAAATACAATACTTTTCAGGTAAGAAAGCGATGATATCTTGTCCTGAATTCTTTAAATAGACACAACCAAAAAGCGAGTGAAGTCGATGTAACACTGTAGCAATATTGTTTGATGGAAAATGTAATAACTTCCGAAACATAGGGAGATTGAACTCAAAAAGAAAAAGACATGGATCAGGTATATTCTACCTGAAAACTCAGGTGAAAAAACTGTTTACCGTTTATCGGTTTCATCACCTTTTTGATAAACAGCAGTTGAACAAAAAGTAACATACAGTTAACTTAAAAGGGCAAAACGGACTACTCAAGGATTGGTGTTCTAAGTTGTAAAACAACTAAAAACAACAGGGAACTACGGAGAGTGGTTAAAAATGAAAAAAAATGCTCTTGGGAGAGTACGGATTATGAAATTATTTACTAAACTCGCTTTAGTTTCTGCTGTTGCTGTTAGCTCAAATGCAATGGCTCTGCAAGCAATGGATGATGCAGCACTGAGTGCAACGACTGGTCAGGATGGTATTTCCATCGGGATTGACGCAGATAAAATTGAAATTGCAAAACTACATGTTTTTGATGGCGACGGTTTAGCTGCTGCAGGAACAGCAGGAGTTGATGCTGGTTCTGGTGGTTCTACTAAAGCAGGTGCGATTACGTTAAATAATGTAGTAGTGACTAAAACAGGTACAGGTAACCTTGCTGATTTAGTGATTGATACTGATGGTAGTGCTGATGCTGGTAATGCAGGTAAACCATTTTTGAATGTTGCAGCAGCAATCAATGCGCTCAGAATTGATTTAGGTAAAATTGAAGTTAATAATGTAACTGGTACTGCTGGTGCTTATAAGCCAGACACTGCATCAGCTGAAATTTTAAGTGGCTTAACTGTAAATGTGGGCGCAACGACAGCAAATATCCAATTGGGTAATACACCACAAGGTGCAATGATTAAATTGAATGGATCAATGATTGGAGGTTTATCAATCAGTAATTTGGCACTTAAAGATGCATCTAGCGCTGGTGGTGGTTATATCGTATTGGGTGGCATTAAAGTTACAGATAGTGGTTCAGCGAACTTAGCTTTAGATGCAGATGTTGCTGTTACGACAAAAGGTTTGGCTGTAACTGCAATGAAAAGTGCGACAGGTACAGATATTTACTTAACTAAAGTGGTATTAGGTGGTGGTACAGGATATGTACCAGGCACGCCTGGGACAGCAGGTACTGGCGTAGGATCAGGCTCAATTGGTGATGTCGCAATTACGGGTATGAAGTTTTATAACGGTGGTTCAGCAACAGCTAATGGTGTGAAACTAACAATTGCTGGTCACTAAGTTAACGCTAGAGATATAAAAAGAAACGCATGCAAAGCATGCGTTTTTTTTTACAAAAAAACTTCCTAAAAGCGACAAAAGTTCAAAAAAAGACTGTTTTTTTTTTCAAAAAACGGTATCTTCTAGTTTCAGGGATGTAGAGTGTTCACTCTAAAAATAAAATCAGCACTTTAGGCAAAATACTGCCGATACTTGATAGTTAAAATTATGTTAGAAATTACTTTAGGTTCGGCATTAATGTACTATTTTGCCAACCACGCACTAGATGTAAAACCCAAGCCAAAGGATGCTGTCTATTACACTGAGCTTGCGGATTCTCGGGACCCATCATTTTCACGAAATCATCGTGAGATGGTTCATATTAAACCTGCCTTAGAAAATCAATTCCGCGGCATCGTGCGTCAGGCATATGACTATAGTTGTGGCTCTGCTGCGCTCACAACCTTGCTGAATGGATATGTTGGAACAAATTTGACAGAACAGCAAACCATGGAAGGTTTATTACGTTTTGGGGAATACAACCGTATTATCGAACGTCGAAGTTTTTCTCTGTTGGACATGAAACGTTTTGTTGCAGCAATTGGTTATGAGAGCGGAGGCTTTAGAGGGGAATTCACAGACTTAATTAATCAAAATCAACCTGTGATTGTGCCGATTTCTTATGCAGGATTTAAACATTTTGTCGTATTTAAAGCGTATAAAGATGGTCGAGTCTATGTGGCTGACCCTGCATTAGGAAATATTAGTTTTGACCAAGAGCGCTTTAAGCAAGTTTGGGAAAATAATACTTTATTTATGATTAATGCGCCTAAGGCGCAACAACGTAATATGTTGGCTTTACAAGAGGCGGATATGCGTCATGTTGATGATGCAACAATTAATCGTTACGCCTTGGTAGAAGCTCAATATTCAACAGATTACGTCAATAGATTGGCAGATAAAGCATCAACCATGCGTAAAGTAATTGACCTAGATACCAAGTCAGCAACCTATAATCAGCCAATTACAACTTACCTAAGACTCTATTATAAACGTAAGTAAAAGATGGACTAAAAATTAGATAACTGAATTGGATTTTTTGGGATAGGAATAATATGAATAATCAATGGATGAAAAGAACTTTACTTGCAGTGAGTATTCAGTTTGCAATCGGAAGTTTATATGCGGCTGAAACAAATACTGAGGTTGATGCAAGTGCTGATACAGCAGTAGATCAAGCTGTTCCAGCTAAAGAAGAAGTACAGATTAATAAGGATGAAACAAAATCTTTAGCACCAAAGTCAGGCTCTCAAGCAGCAGAAGCATTACAAAAGAAAGAAGGGGATGCTTCTCAAGAAACCAATTTACAAGAAGTTTTTACATCCAATGAACGTCAGTATTCCTTAATTAAAAAAGGTGAAATATCAACCTTCTATGATTTGGATTATTCATACTATCGCGATTCACAACTGAATTTGGGTATTAATGAAGGTACTGCTTACCAGCTTCGTGTAGATGAAGATGCAAGTCATACCATTACCAATACCTTTACAGTGCAATATGGCGTTAGAGACAATTTAACGTTTACAGCTTCTGTGCCCTTTATTGCCAAATCAGACAGCTTAAAAGATGCAACGGCAGCAGGTCTGGGAGATATCAACCTAGGCGCGCGCTGGGAACCTTTTCCGCTTAAAGCCGGTCGTTTACCACTGATTTTATTTGGTAGTTTATCGACAAAAACAGGTGATAGCCCATACGAGATTAATCCGAATACAGACCTTTCCACAGGTAAGGGCTATTATTCTGTGGGTGTTGGCGCAAGTACCCGAAAATATATTGACCCTGTTGTATTATTTGCTTCAGTTTCAGCCAACTATGGATTTAAAGAAACCGGTTTAAATCAAGTACGTGGCGGTGGTAATGCCAATGGTCAGGGTGGAGATCAATCTTATCAAAGAGTTTTGGAAGAATTTGATCCAGGAATAACAGGTGGTTTCTCTTTCGGTTTCGCATATTCATTTAACTATGATGTCTCTATGACCATGTCATATCAACAATCATTTAATATGAATACATCTTTTAAATATCAATCACAAGCTGGACTTGCAGACTCATATAAAGCAGCGGATCAATCAAGCGGTATGTTCTCGATTGCTCTGGGTGTGCGTGTAAATCCTGAAACCATCGTAAATGGTACATTGGGAATTGGTTTAACTGAAGATTCGCCGGATATTTCACTTGGGTTGTCTTTCCCATTAGATATTATTGGCTTTGGTAAGAAAAAAGCTCGCTAAGGAGTGTAAGGTATGAAAAACATACGTTTGCGCCCATTAGTAACAGCAATTTTATTAACAGGGTGTTCAACTCAAGTATTTGCGCATTTAGGGCTTAACCTATCTGTAGACATACGTTCATTGACGATGGGAAATGCCGTTACCGCAGATCCACCAGGAATTAGTGCAATTCATTTTAACCCAGCTGGACTGACTAAACTCAAAGGTCTACAGACAGACGTACAGGGCATCATTGCTAACTTTGATGTTCAACGGGAGTTTTCTGCTCCATCGGGCTACAACGTATTTGGTTATTCTGATGATCCGTTGATCTGTAATGATGCCCCCGATAATCCTTCCAGTTTATGTACGGACTATAAAGACTCTGTACGTGGTGACGTTGAATATGCAAGTTTATATATTCCTATTTTAAAGAAAGTTGTAGATTTGGGACCAGGTTGGCCGGTATTGGCGCCTACAGGTGGGGTTTCCTATAATCCACCAGGTTCAAAATTAACGTATGCAACGGCAGCTTATGCACCTATGGTGGCGGGATTTGGTTCAGAAGATAAAAATCCCGGCAACTTTATGGGTCAACAGGTTGCCATTGAACGTATTACATATCTATCACCTTCTGTCGCATATCAAGTCAATGATCAACTCTCTTTGGGGGCTTCTATTGGGATGTCATATAATGCCATGGCATTGAAGACTGATTTACGCTTCCCAAATGAAATGATCGGTGTATTGCGAATGGTAGATGAGTCTGTTTGTGGTCCATTCCGAAATAACTCCAATATGATCACCGATCTACTGCTATTTGGTATCTGTAATGCCAATGAGGGAATGAATCCATTTGGGCAGTTCGGAAAGATGCAGGTGTCTTTGGAGCAAAGTTTGAGCCCAAGCTACAACCTGGGTCTAATGTGGGAGCCAACTGAGAATTTCGGTTTTGGTATGGTCTATCAAAGCTCGGCAAAAATGCGTATGAAAGGTAAATATTTCATTGACAATGCCAACGCACCAAGAGAACTGATTAAAGGTTTAAACTCCTCTGCAACAGGTCAGATTCTTGCTGCGATTCTTGGATTCCCTGGTTATATACCGCCAACAGAATCCGGTTTGATCGCAATGGATTTGGAATATCCAGCACATTTTCAAGCGGGGATAAAATATAAGGTTTTACCCGATTTACAAGTGAATTTTGATGTTGGATGGACGGACTTTAAAGCGTGGGAAAAATTCCAATTTGAATTTGATCGCCAAATTTCAGCATTAAAAATTGCTAAGCTTTTATCCAATCAAGTTACAGATACCTCATTGGCTTTCCCGCTTGGCTTTAAGTCACCATGGAGTTGGGGAATTGGCGTGGAATATTCAGCAAATGATCGTTTAAAACTTCGAGCAGGTTATGAACCTCGCGCAAGTGCGATTCCTGATGATAAAAGAAATACCATGGTGCCGATCAATAATGCTCAGTTATTCGGTTTAGGTTTGGGTTACCGTTTTGATGAAGATACCGATATTGATTTATCTGTGGGCTTTCTACGCAGCCGCGATAATATTCCTGCAAATACCAGTAGTTTATCGAATAAGACAGGGGTAGATAACTTACTACTCAACCCATATGCTGGATTGAATGTAAAAACAAATACCAAAGTCACAATTCTAGGGCTCAATTACAGAACGAGATGGTAATGCGTTTAAAAGCTGAAAAAAAAATAGTTTTGAATTCTTTGTGGCTAGTATTGACTGTTAGCCTAGCCACATCAGCTTGTTATGCATCCAGTTTCTATACCATTATCGGACCTGATGGGCATCCGATGATTATTCAAAAACCTGAATCACCAACGCAACCTGAAACTAAGCAAAAAAATAATCATAAGAATGAAAGCAAAACGATAAAGTCTGTTGAGGCTATTCAACCTCAATCCAATACAACACAAAATGAAAAGATGACTCAACCTGAGCGTCTTTCTACAAGTGCCCCAGAGCAAAAAAAATCAGTCGTATCCCTCACTGAACATTCATCGGAAATTCAATCAAAGCAACAAAAAACGGTTAAGGATTCACCACAACCACAACCACAACCACAACCACAACCACAACCACAACCACAACCACAACCACAACCACAACCACAACAGATTGTTCCGTCCTTAGTAAAGAAACATGAACAAGAAAAAATGGCTGTAGTTGTTCCAGAAACCAAAACTGCTGAAATAGCTAAATCACAACATGAAGCTAAACAAGTCGAAAGACAACAAAAGAGTTTAACGCCTCAGAACTCACCAGTTTCCAAAGCTGTGCTTAAAACGCAGAATATTCAAGAAACTGAAGACAAAAACTTTACCATCATTGATGGCGAAAAGTATGTAAACAATGAATATCTGGAAGATCGTGAATTTAACCTAGAGGGGAAAAAGCGATTTTATATGACCCCAGAGATTGGTGCAGTACATGGACGTTATGAAACCATTGAACGCCAAAAGGGGCTCAGCACAAGTCTCTTAAATCGTATTCGAGGCAATCCAGAAGCTAATGAAAAAAAACCAGTCGTACTCTCTTCAACTTATTTCCGTTTGCCTAAAGACGAAGTGGTTCATAATTTAGAACAAGCCTGTTTCTCAGGTAAAAAAATACTTAAAGCAAAAGCGCTATCACTTAAAAATCAAGAGATTGGTTTATGGCCAGTTGCACCAATTAAAGCGCATTTTGCATATGAAGTAGTGAAATTAGATGCTCAGGTACAAAATATCCTTTTAACTTCCTATGCATCCTCTTCCAAGACACAGAGCTACTATTGGCCTTTAGTTGTATTTCTAGATGAACAGGGCTGTGTAATCGAAGGTGTGAGTGGCTTTAAAAATGAAGAATCTCATGACAACAATTTACAATATGCCGCAATGGAAGGTGTGTTGAGAAAACCCGAAAAAGCGACTTATCTATTTTTAACACCGTTATCCTCAGCTATAGATGTTGAAAATAAACAGTTAACAAATCATGGACAAATTAAGCTGAGTGTTATTCAGTAAGGACGAGATTATGAAAAAAAGATTATTAGCCCCTTTCGTTTTAACGAGTTTAGGTTTAGCACTTACTGGTTGTGGTGGTGAAAGTTCAACAGTCAATGAAGACCCATACAAAGGTATTGTAACTTATACCAATGGCTGTGATGCATCTTATGAAAAATGTTTAGGTTTTTATGTTGATTATCCAGTGACTGGATTAAATTTTGATTGTAGTACAGATACCCGAAATCATTTCACCACCAAATTAGAAGGTGGTTTGGCTTCTGGAGGCTGCTTAATTGGAGACAAGGCAAAGTTTTATATTCAGGGTTCTGAATCACAACGTAAAATTGTTTTGGGGGATGTAGATTTAAACAAAATTCGCCCCCTAAAAGTGAATGGACAACCTGCTGCAATTGGTTTGATTGATATTGCAACTGCCATGACTGGTAAAGCACCAGCCAATATGGATATGAACGATGACACCTTTAAAGTCATGGTTGGCTTGGTTCGCGTTTTCCAAGCGATTGGTGTAGAGCAAAATACTCACCAAGTTGGGGATATTCAACCTATCGAATTATCAGATAATTTAAAAAATAACCTTAAAGATTTACCTGCGGATATTGGTGTTGCCGATTTTCTTGATGGCAGTTACATCGAGAAATTAAAACCATGGCTCAATCTTGAAACTGTCGATAATGCTTCGGCACAGTTAACAGCACAGCGTTTGATTCAACAGTCGCTGGTTAATATTTATTCTACAAACTTCCTGATTTTTAGTGGAGCAAATGTTGATATCCAAGGCTTTACAGGGAAGAGTGACTTAAATACCAAGAACGAATCGATAGCCAATATGTATCTCGTGACGGACCGCCAAGGCTATACGACAGGTTATGCGATGCAATGGATAGGTGTTCCGCAAAAAGTTGAAGGTAGCACCATTGCTGATTCATTGTTAAAGTTCCTGTTACTCAATCAAGTGGTTCCACAAAAATTAGATGTCAATCCACAGCAAGGTTGGATCAGCCCATTAACTCGAAAAATCAGCAATCCATTGATATTCAAAAAAGATCAAACAACAACAGATCAACTGAGCATTTATCAAGGTACATTGCTGAACAATACCAATGTGGCGGGTACCGAATATATGTATAAGCGTGCGACTGGTGCAACCACTGCACCGACAGATACGACGGTTTATGGCAAGTGGCGCCAGACATTCGCCGGAGATCAGCTTTCAGGTGGCATTGATATTTATAAAACCAATCCTGCGAACTACTTGGACCGAAGAGTTTTCCTGACTAAAAATACAGTAAAAACTGGTGAAAAATATTACTTCCCGCTCTATGCCAATATTACATTTAACTTTACCAATCCAGAAGTCAACCCAAATACCCAAACATTAGGGATTGTAATTGATGAAAATGGGGATATCCGTACTAACCTGGGTCGAAATGGTGCTTTAAATTCAAATACCTGTTCGGATGTTGATCCGAATACGTACATTGATAAAGAAACAGGTGTTCAACAATATCGACTGGGAACGACAGGTACGGCTTATATCAATGGTGATATTGAAAAATCAATTACACTGCGTATGATTCTGGCGAATCCTGTTTTTGGAAGTCTTGATGGTGCTTTGGTGGGATTAAATGAGAGATTGGTCGTTACTCCAACAAGCGGCACCACAACCGATGATTTAAATAAAGCTTCAGTGTCATCTGGCGGTATCCGTTTAAACCTTCAACGATTGATCAATGAGCAGAATACTTCTAGTGGTGTCAATATTACCAGTTGGGATGGAGACAAAACCATTACGGCAACTTGGGTCAATTTACAGGCAGTTTATCAGGCAATCTATAACAATACAGATGCGAATAAAGATAAACTCACGCCTGAACAAAAAGAGTTGGCGAAGCGTCAACAAGGAACTTTATCGGTAAGTTTGCCACAGTGTTATACAGTGAAAACCAAATAATCTTATTGCGCTAAAAAAATCCCCCAATTGAGATTGGGGGATTTTTTTATGCTGTCTGTAAAGGTAAATCTAAATAAAATACTTTGATAATCAACCTGTTTGGTCTAGACGTGTTCCTAATGTTTCGAGGTGCATCGGAAAGACATTATTTTTTCGATCTTCAAAATAATGGCGTAATGTACGTTCAACGCTTGGAAATGCCAAATCATTCCACGGGATTTCATGTTCTTCAAATAACCGGCTTTCGAGTGTTTCTTCCCCAGCACCAAAAAAACCATCTTTAATTTGTGTTTTAAACAACACATAAATCTGTCCAATACGGGGAATATTATACATACAGTACAATTGTTCGATGTCTACTTCTGCTTCTGATTCTTCACGCGTTTCACGCGCTGCACCTTGCTCCATGGTTTCGAACAGTTCCATATATCCAGCCGGTAATGTCCAAAGTCCATAACGGGGCTCTATTGCACGGCGGCAAAGTAAAACTTTACCTTCCCAGAGGGCAAGTGCGCCGCAAATGACTTTAGGATTAACATAATGAATGGTGCCACAGTGCGTACAAACTTTACGGATTTTTTGATCACCTAAAGGAATTTTTTCGATTGTCGAATGACCACAAACACTGCAAAAACTCATAAGCTTCATTGAAAATGTGAGATAACTCAGCATAACTGAAAAATTCTACTTTCGCATCATTTATAGCCTTATCCATAAAATTTCATATATGATAGAAAGAGAACAAAAATATTGAGTGAGATAAATGCAGGATCATGAGTTAACACAAATATTGCAAAACAGATTACGTTTTGGCAGAAGAACATTTCCTGCCAATGCTGCGGTTCTGATTGCAATTACTCAGGAGGCTGATCCTAAAATTTTATTGACCCGACGTTCTGCATATCTATCTAATCATGCCGGTGAGGTTTCGTTTCCGGGGGGGAAACGTGACCCAAATGACACCAGTAATATTGTTGTGGCGCTGCGTGAAGCTTGGGAAGAAACAGCATTAAATCCTTTTGATGTTAAGCTGATTGGTGATTTGCCGATGGAGCGGGCAAAAAGTGGAATTACAGTAAAACCCGTGGTGGGTTTGATTCCGCCTGATATTCAATTGATTCCACAGCCTACTGAAATTGATCGTATCTTTTATGCACCCATAAAAAAAATGATGGAATCACAGCCCATTCCTTACGAAGTGCGTTTGGCGCATCAGTCAGTTTATTTTCCAAGTCTACGAATTGAAAATGAAATTATTTGGGGTTTAACAGCCAGAATTTTAATGTCATTATTTAAATATGGATTGGACTATCAGAAAAACTGGCCATTTTTATTGAATTCTCCATCATTTAAATCTCAAATCTTGAATCGAAAATAATTTTATATTTGAAAGTATGCTTATAGGGAAAAATTGAAAGGAATATCACACCATGATGTATAAATTTAAAGGACAAGCACCCAAAGCATTACATGAACCTTTTGATGGGTGGGTCGCTGATAATGCGACGCTGATAGGTCAAGTTGAATTGGGACAACAAGTCAGTGTTTGGTTTGGGGCTGTTATTCGCGCGGATAATGCGAAGATCCATGTGGGGAATTTTAGCAATGTTCAAGAGAATGCGGTGTTACACACCGATGCAGGTATTGAACTAAACATTGGTGATTATGTGACCATTGGACATCAAGCAATGCTGCATGGTTGTACCATCGGTGAGAATAGTTTGATTGGTATCAATGCAGTGGTTTTAAATCATGCTGTCATCGGTAAAAACTGTATTATTGGGGCCAATAGCTTGATTCCTGAAGGTAAAGTGATTCCCGATAATTCCTTGGTGGTGGGTTCTCCAGGAAAAGTAGTCCGAACTTTAGATGAAAATGCAGCCAACTTATTAAAAATGAGTGCATTGCATTATGCTTCACACTACAAAGATTTTATCGATTTAGAAGAATTCAAGTTTGATTAGCACAGTTGTTTCAAAGTGAAGCACATGATTTAAAAATGAATACTGCCCTTTGAAATGAGGGCTTTGTTTTTTTCAGGAAAGAAATTCATTCTCTTGATATTTTTATAGATGACTTAGAGCATTCAATTTTATCTGACCGGCTTTAGCGCTTAGTCCTCGCGCTAATGAAATGAGTGGAGTATCATAGTCAGCATTTTTAATACAGTAAGGTTGTGCATGAAATTGCTGGCATTGGAAACTGCCAATGAGCAGTGTTCCGTTTCGATTGTTGATGAAACTCAAACACTCTATTTTCAACTTGATACGCGAGCAAAAGCACAGACTCAAACTATTCTGCCGATGATTGAGCAAGGCTTTCAGCAAAATCAAATCAGCAATCAAGAGCTGACTGCAATCGCGTTTAGCCGTGGACCTGGTTCATTCAGTGGTGTACGGATCAATGCGGCAGTGACCCAAGCATTAGCATGGGCGCATGATATTCCGGTTATTCCTGTGTCAACATTACAAGCTTTGGCCCAGTCAGCATACCAACATGCTCAATTGACAGAATTGACAGCCGTTTTAGATGCACGTATGAATGAAGTTTATATGGCGAGTTTCAAGCTTGACCAAAATAACATTATGCAACTTGTAGATGAAGAACAATTATTAGACTATCAACAGGCTGCAGCATATCGAAAATATACTTTGATTGGTTCTGGAGCAACATTGGTTGACGGTGAGGCGACTAAATTTCAGCAGCTTACGGCAAATGCCAACGATATTGCGACAATTGCAAGACAACATGCATTGAAACAGCAATGGCTCAGTGCTGAACAGGCATTACCGGTATATTTACGTGATAATGCATGGAAAAAAATTCCAGAACAAGGCAAGTCATAATCGTTTTTCGCTTTAATTTTTAGGATGTAACATGGATCTTTTACTGCTACTCAAAGCAGCCATTATGGGTATCGTTGAAGGTATTACCGAATTCTTACCTATTTCAAGTACAGGTCATTTAATTCTTGCATCTGAATTAATGAATTTCTGGACCAAAGAGAAGAGCGACTTATTTGTTGTTGCGATTCAAATGGGGGCGATCGCAGCCGTCATTTATGAATATTGGGGCAAGCTTTGGGGAGCTGCTATTGGTCTGTTCTCGGGTGAACCTAAAGGTCGACATCTTGGGGTGAGCATTATTGCGGCTTCTATTCCAATCATGATTGTTGGTTTGACTTGTGGTGATCTCGTAAAAGAACTTTTGTTTAATGATATTTCCGTAGCGATTGGCTTAATTGTTGGTGGTTTAATTATATGGTGGGTTGAGAAAAATCCACCCAAAGTCAATGCGGTTGAAGTAGACAATATCTCGATCAAAGAAGCGATTTATATTGGTTTGATTCAAGTATTAGCGCTTATTCCTGGTACTTCACGCTCAGGCGCGACGATTATTGGGGGGATGATGCTTGGAGTATCACGTAAGGCGGCAACAGAGTTTTCCTTCTTTTTAGGTATCCCTGTTATTGTAGGCGCAGGGTTATTGGATCTTTTTAAAAACTACCATATCTATGAAACTACCCAAGATTGGACGGTATTTTTTGTAGGTTTGATTGTTTCTTTTGTTTCAGCATTAATTCTGATTCGTGTTCTGGTGGCTTATGTTTCCAAACGTGATTTTATGGTCTTTGCTTGGTATCGTATTGCATCCGGTTTAGTCATTTTATTATTTGCTTTAACAGGTTGGAAATTATGGTAAGCGAGATTCGCTTATTCACAACATCCACTTTTTTAGAGAAAGCACAGTCCTATCAAACTGTGCTTTCTTTACGTGGAGTTGTGGTCAACATAGAAGTGATTGAAAAACTCAATTCGCGCTTTTTAAGGTTAAACCCCGAGCTTGCACTGTGTGTAGATGAGCAAGGTTTGAGTCTATGTGCCAATGGCATGAAAATGCAGCCTGACTGGAAAGCTGAAATACCACGTCTAAAACGCGCCAGTTTAAAATCAGAAATGATCGCTCGTGCGTGCCATCTTTCAGAAAAACCAAGCTTGGTCGATGCTACCGCCGGTTTGGGGCATGACAGCTTATTAATGGCATATCTTGGCGCCAATATCTGCTTGGTGGAGCGCCACCCCATTTTATTTACTTTGCTTGAGGATGCAAAATCCCAAGCTGAAAATGATCCTTTTCTTGCAAAAGTCGTTGCTCGAATTGATTTAATTTTTTCAGACTCCGCTGTCTATTTAGAGCAGTTGATTCAGGATAAAAAAGTAGTCGATGTGGTTTATTTAGATCCCATGTTTCCACAACGTGATCAACATCAGCAGGCCGTAAAAAAACAAGCGCAAGTGAAAAAGCAAATGCAGTTATTACACATGCTCCTTCCTGAAGATGGTGAGATGGATTTAGGAGATCATCTTTTAGTCTTAGCCCAACATATTGCTAAACGGGTTGTGGTAAAACGTCCTCGACTGGCTGTATTTTTAAATGATCAACCCACCGATTATCAGTGGCAAGGCGATGCCTGCCGATTTGATGCTTATTTTAACAGCAATCTTATTGAGTAGTTTGGTAACTGTTTCAATAATAGTCGAATTATTGATATATAGTTAAATCAAACATTGATAATTTTTTAGCCAAGCCTAAACTAGATAGGCTGATTGAAGCGACTGCCTTAACAGAATCTATATGATAGACCTTAAACCCTCAATTAACTTTTGGCATGATTTGAAAAGTAACCAACGTGCAGGGATTTGGTTATTTTTGGGTTCGCGAAAATCTTTACAAATCGTTCGGCCGTCGATTTTACAGCTTATTTTTTGGGGGCTGTTGGGGGCTTGTGCCAATACATTATTTAGTTGGCTGGTGGCAGGTGATGGTGGGGTATTTAATCGTCAAGGCCTAGTCAGTTATGCTTTATGGCCGTTTATTGCTTTGATTGTCGGGATTTTCCTCTCCCAACGAACCAACAATCCACGCTTAATGTTAGTGCCTGCACTACTATGGTTGGTGCTTGATACCCATATCATGTTGTTTCAGTGTCTTTTACAGTATCTGGGCAATCATGATCTCTTACCGTATTTTACTTATGATGTGATTCCGCTGTTGTTCTTTGCTTTATTTATTTGGCAGAGTCTTGCAGTCGTCTGGGTGTTTTCGAGAGAGTTAAAATGGCCGTGGTGGGAACGTGCATTGATCATGTTTGCTACGGTTGCGACGCTGTTTACTTGGCAAGTGTCTATTAAAGAGCAGCCGATTTGGAAAGTGGAAGAGGTTCCACCGAGTATCAGTGAAAATGCGTTCTATGCCCAAAGCCGTTTACTCAATAAAGCATTGGAACAGATTCAGTTTGGTGAGTTTGCCAAAACACACTGGTACTTTTTAGGTGTGGCAGGGGCCAGTTATCAGGATGTATTTAAATTTGAGATTGATCGAATTAAAGAACAGTTCGATACACGTTTTGGGACATTCGGGCGCTCTATTGAATTGGTGAATAATCCTGCAAGTATGAACGAGACGCCAATCGCTTCAAAAACCAGTATAGACCTTGCCTTACGCCGTATTGGGCAGCAAATGAACCGTGAAAGTGATGTGTTGTTTCTGTATATGACTTCACACGGTTTACCCAATCGTTTTGAATTGGAAAATGAACCGATTGATTTAAGTGATGTTGATCCAAAATGGCTGAGAGAAAGTTTAGATAAATCGGGCATTCGTTGGAAAGTGATTGTTATATCAGCCTGCTATTCAGGTAGTTTTGTTTCAGCACTGCAATCCCCTGATACCTTAATTATCACTGCTTCTGCAGCTGATCGTGCCTCATTTGGCTGTTCAAATGAAGCGGATTATACTTATTTCGGTCGAGCCTTCTTTGATCAGGCAATGCGTGAACAAGGCTCATTAAAAGCTGCGTTTAAAGAAGCATCCGAAACTGTTGCAAAATGGGAAAATGCACAAGGCTTTGATCCATCTGAACCCCAGTGGGTGATTGGAAAAAATATGGAATTGATGTTGCCTCAATTGGAGCAGCATTTATTTCCACAACAAGGTGTGATTGCTTCTGCACAAAGTCAGAATGAAAAGTTGGATCCAACTAAGCCTTGATGATTGCTGTCACTTAGACATAGGTCGGTGATTCATTGAGGAGGAAAAGTGTATTTTCTTCATCAATATCAATAAGGTTGATGGTGGAGTGTTAACCTTAAACAATTTATAAATCCAAATTTAGAGAGAGATGGCAATGGAACTTTTAAGTAACACGATTTGTTTTGATGGTGAACAACGAATTTATCAGATTCAGTCGAATTATTTAAAAGGTGCTAGCAAAGTTGCTGTTTATATGCCACCTCAAGCTTTAAAAGGGCAAAAGTGTGCAGCATTGTTTTATCTGGCGGGGCTAACCTGTACTGAGGAAACATTCATTATTAAGGCGCATGCCCAGCGCTTGGCGTCACAACTCGGTTTAATATTGATTGCGCCAGATACTTCGCCACGTGGTCAATACGTTGCTCAAGGCGATTCATGGGATTTGGGACAAGGTGCTGGATTCTATATCAATGCAACTCAGGCACCGTGGTCTGAACATTTTCAAATGGAAAGTTATATCGTCGATGAACTTTATTCTTGGGCGCTTGAAACATTCCCAATCCAATCAAATGCGATCGGTATTTTTGGGCACAGTATGGGAGGACATGGCGCTTTAACATTGGCATGGAAATATCCACATTATTTTAAATCTGTGTCTGCCTTTGCGCCAATTTGCGCACCAAGTGAATGTCCTTGGGGCGAAAAAGCTTTTTCCCATTATTTAGGGGATGACCCATCAGTATGGCGCCAACATGATGCCACGCAACTATTGCTTAGCAAGGGGGCACTTTTTGATGAGGTTTTGATCGACCAAGGCTTAAAAGATCAATTTTACAGTCAATTGAATCCCGAAAAATTTCAGCAGGCGTGTAATGCTGTTGGGCAAAAGATCAGCCTGAGATTTCACGAAGGCTATGATCATGGATATTATTTTATCCAAAGTTTTATGGATGATCATTTGCAATTCCATGCTTTACAATTGCAAAAATAGAATCCGATTTATCCCAAAATATTAAAAAAAATTGATGCTGAGTAAAAGTAAATAGTTGTTTGCTTTTACTCTATTTCATTCAGTTTAGAAAAAATATACACTGACACTGAAATTTTTTTATTATGAAAACTTTGAGTTCACCATCATAATTTGAATAAAGAGAATAATATGCAAGATCAAATTCCACCCCCATTCCCTGATCATTTGAGTGTGGATCAGCACATTACACCACCGAGTATTCCGCAATCTACAGATTCACAATACCCTAAAGTTCATCGCTTTAAGTTTCATGGTGATGCAATGGAGTATTTTGGAATCTGGATTGTCAATATCCTATTGACCATTGTAACTTTAAGCTTGTATGCACCTTGGGCAAAGGTTCGTCGCTTACGTTATTTTTATGGGAACACGGAATTTTTTAAGCGCCGTTTTGATTTTACCGGTATTCCAACCAAAATTTTAATTGGGCGTTTGATCGCATTAGGTATTTATGCTGCATTTTCCATTTCATCACGGTATTCAATGATTGCGACTGTGGTTGGGTTGGTTGTGTTATATGCAGCGGTTCCGTGGTTGATTCGTGCAACCATGCGTTTTACTGCACGAAACAGTAAATTTGGAAACAGCCGATTTTATTTTTCAGGAACCACGAAAGAATCTTATAAAGTCTTTTTCTTGAGCATATTGGTATATATTTTTACTTTGGGTATCTTTTCGCCTGTAGCGATATGGCTATATAAAAAATATTATCTGAATCATTTATATGCAGGGCAGTTAAACTTTAAATTAAATGCGGATTGGTCTGCATACATGGCTGCTGTATATGTGCCGATTTTTATGTCGATTGGTGTAATTATTGCATTTTCTGTGGTTTATTTCGGCATCATTGGCACTGTTGCAGGATTCTCACCAAGCTTTTTTATTACTGGGATATTTATCATGTATGCAGTGGTTGGATTATTTATTTATCCATTAATCGCTGCACGTCTTTTTATTACCACATGGAACAATACAACAGTGGGTAATAGTCAGTTTAAAACAGATTGTAATCAGTGGCGTTACGCATGGATTATTGCCTCAAACTGGATTGTCAAAATTTTAAGCATAGGATTGATGTCAGCTTGGGCAGCAATTCGTATTCACAAATATCAGATTGAGTCGATGAGCTTAATTTTGCATGATGATCCAGATCAAATGATGAATCAGGCGCAGCAAGAACAAAGTGCTTTAGCTGAAGAAATCAGTGACATTTTTGACATTGATATTTCTTTATAATGATATGAGTTGATTAATCTATGTCACAACCAGTAGATATTATTTTCTATGATGGTGTGGTGTCTAAACCGCACCACGCACAGATTTCAGCTCAATCTGAGTCTGAAGTTCTGATTCGCTATGGTGATCGTTTAGAGCAGCATCGTCGCTATCAATATTCAGATATGGCATTGATTGGTGCGCTTGGGCAATTACATCCTGTGATTGAATTAAAAGACGATGCGCGTATCGAGTTTTATGGAGCATTACCTGAATGGTTTAATTATGGAACTAAAAAAGTTCAGCATTCAATCTGGAAACTTGAACGTTCACCAAGCCTGATCATTTTTAGCGTGATTTTTGTGGTTGCTTTTGTGTTTGCCTTAGTCAAATGGGGCGTTCCAGCTGCTTCACATTATGTGGCTTTTCAATTGCCTGAAAATAGTTTGAAAAAATTAGGGGATGAAGCCGAAACCTATGTTTTAAATAATTGGACAGCGCCCAGTCAATTGGCTCAAGGTCAGAGGGATTTAATTTCCAAGCAATATTTAAATACAGTGGCTGAAGGCAAACCTGCCAAATTGGTTTTTCGTGAAGGAGGGCGCTTGGGTGCCAATGCGGTGGCATTGCCCAACAATACCATCATTATCACGGATGAATTGATCGAAATGGCACATAGTGATCAGGAAATTTTAGGCGTCTTGGCGCACGAGCAAGGTCACTTAATTCAGCGCCATAGCCTACAACAAGGCTTAACCAGTTTAGGGCTTAGCGTTTTGTATATTGCCATGACGGGAGATAGTTCAGACTTATTTACTTCATTACCTGCTGCAATGATTGGTGCAAATTATTCACGTAAATTTGAATCTGAAGCTGATCTATATGCTTTACAGTTGATGGATCGAAAGGGCATTGAAGTCTCACATTTTGCCAATTTCTTACAACGTTTAAGTGATGAAACAGAAGATTCAGAAAAAGCAGACAATGCGAGTCAAACTGCTAATGCTGATAAAAAGGCATCCGCTAGTTCACCCTCATCGCAAAAAGAGTCGGATAAAAATCAGTCTTTAGCAATTCTGGATGCATTATCTTCGCATCCTGCAACTGAAGAACGCATTCAAATGGTTCGCGATTTTGAGAAAAAACAGCAAGAGAAGCATCAGCAGTCCAAATGATCTTCTATCTTTAGATAACGACTGATTTGATCAAGGGCTTGTTAAAGCCCTTGATTTTTTTGGTTATCCAAAACACCTAAAAGAATATATTTTAAGTTTACAGTATCATTTATTGTAGCTGCAAACAATTTACACAGGATTCATCGATGGTCTGCATTAGAATTATTTTATAAATACTGATGAAGATTAAAGCTGTCTACTTTTAAATCAACCTTGTAAGGTAAGTTTGTTATAATAGGAAAAATTTTTATATCTGCTAGGTTGTTTCATGTCCAAGCCATTTCTAATTGCCCCTTCAATTTTGTCTGCTGATTTTGCCCGTTTAGGTGAAGAAGTTGAAAATGTATTGGCTGCAGGCGCAGATGTTGTCCATTTTGATGTGATGGATAACCATTATGTTCCGAACTTAACTTTTGGCGCTGGGGTGTGCAAGGCATTAAAAAAATATGGCATCAAAGCACCAATTGACGTGCATCTCATGGTTTCTCCTGTTGATCGTATGATTGGTGATTTTCTTGACGCAGGTGCGGATATTATTACCTTCCATCCTGAGGCAACACACCATATTGATCGTTCTTTGCAACTGATTAAGGATGGTGGTGCAAAAGCAGGTCTAGTATTTAATCCAGCAACACCATTACATTATTTAGATTATGTGTTGGATAAAGTAGATCAAGTCTTATTGATGAGTGTTAACCCTGGTTTTGGCGGTCAAAAATTTATTCCAAAGACTTTAGAAAAACTCCGTGAGGCACGTAAAATTATCGATGCTTCAGGTCGTGACATTCGTTTAGAAATTGATGGGGGCGTTGGACCTGCCAATATTCGTGAAATTGCGGAAGCGGGTGCAGATATGTTTGTGGCAGGTTCAGCGATTTTTGGAAAACCTGACTATCAAGCGGTAATCAATGAAATGCGAGCTGAATTAGCCAAAGTCTGGCAGGTCACAGTTTAAAAGTTTTCCACAAAAATTGAAAATACCCTGTGGATAACATTGTGATTAACTATATGGATAACTATGTTGATAAGCATATGGATAAGCTGGGTATAGATTAAACAGTTTGTTGTCAATTGTTTAGTTGTTCATCTAGAATCGTTTAAAAAGAGTTCATATGCGCTCTTTTTTTATGAAATGTGTTGTTTATTGACCTGCTCAATGATTCAGCATTGTATAAAAAATAATGTGCTGAAGATTTATCCAATCCGTACTTATGCATTGAAATGTGCGATATTTGCCAAAATCGAGATTATTGGCTATGCTTTAGGCTCATGATGGGCTTAACAAGGTTCAAGTTTTGTTTATACAACTCCGCAAACAGCTGTGGTTTGTTTGTCTTATGGTTTTTGCCATAGGGTGGAGTGGTGTGTCTATCGCTTCTATGAAAGTCATGCCAATGAATATGCAACACGAACAGATGATGTCTTCAATGTCTGTAAGTCAACATCAAGCCATGATGGAAAGTGCATCTTTGCAAAAGCTTGAAAGTCACTGTGATGTTAAGCAAAATAAACATCAGCAAAACCAGACTACTGATCACGAGCAACAAAATAATAATTTGAAAAGTTGTCATATACAGAGCAGTCAATCCAAGCACATTTCATCAACTGAATGTCAAGATTGTGCATTATTCTCATGTCAATCTTCAGTGATTTGGTTTAACAGTGATATCCCTAAATTGATCATACCTGATCATTTTCAAAATAGTGCTTCTTATCAAGCGACCTACAGAGCACAACATCTTGCTGGTTTTTGGCAAGAAATCTTACGTCCACCCAAAGCTTAGCCTGATTTTAGAAACTTTTTATTCGTAAAGTTTATTTTTAAAATTTAGGTTAAGTTATGTCTATTTATTTAGTTCAAAAACGTTTGGCGAAAAGCCTGCTTGTCTCATTGTGTTTGTTTTCCTCAACATGGGGAATGGCGGCAGTGAGAGAGTATCGATTAACGATTGATGAAGGAATGGTCAATGTTATTGGCAAGCCTTTAAAACGTATTACTGTGAATGGTCAGTTTCCAGCACCACTTTTAGAGTTTGAAGAGGGTGATGATGCTGTTATTCGTGTCACCAATAAACTCAAAAATCAGGATTCCTCCGTTCATTGGCATGGTCTGTTACTTCCTGGAATTATGGATGGAGTTCCAGGTTTTAATGGTTTTAATGGAATTAAACCCAACGAAGAATATGTATATAAATTCAAGGTTCGTCAAAGTGGAACCTATTGGTATCACGCGCATTCAAAAGGACAGGAACAAGATGGTTTATATGGTTCTTTAGTCATTTATCCCAAAGATAGAAAACCTCTGGCAGCGCATGAACAAACAGAACGTGATTACGTGGTCATGTTATCGGACTTTCATAAACAAACCAGTGATCAAATTCAAAACAATTTAAAAGTATCAGCGGAATACTACCAAAACCGACGAGAAACGCTTTCTGATGTATGGAAGCAAGTGCAACGAGATGGTTTGAAAACCACATGGTCTGATCGAAAAATGTGGAATCAGATGCGTATGTTAAAAACAGATCTGTCTGATGTGACGGGCTACACTTTTTTGGTTAATGGCAAAACCCCTGAGCAGAATTGGACAGGTATGTTTAAGCCAAACGAAAAAGTACGTTTGCGCTTTGTGAATGCATCAGCAATGTCATTTTTTGATGTTCGAATTCCTCATTTAAAAATGACGGTTGTCAGTGCAGATGGGCAACCAGTAAAACCTGTTGCTGTTGATGAGTTCCGCATTGGAACGGCTGAAACCTATGATGTGATTGTTGAACCAAAGGGTAATCATTATCAAATTGAGGCTGAGTCGATTGATCGTTCAGGATTTGCAATCGGGACACTGCATAATGAATTAACACCTAAAACCTCAGGTATTCATATGCCTAATGCTCGCCCACGTTCACTGTTGACCATGGAAGATATGGGAATGGACCACTCCAGTATGGGAGGAGGGAGTATGCAGGGCATGGACCATTCTAAGATGAGTGCTGACAGCATGCAGGGCATGGACCATTCTAAGATGAGTGCTGACAGTATGCAGGGCATGGACCATTCGAAGATGAATGCTGACAGTATGCAGGGCATGGATCATTCTCAGCATGACCAATCCATAAAGTCTAAGAATGACCAAGTGGTTTATGGATGGGCAAATGCCTCGACCCCTCAAGGAGATAAAGCGCTTCAATACAGTGACTTAAAGTCACTTACACCACAACCAGATACACGTGAGGCGACCAGCGAACTGGTGGTCCGTTTAGGCGGAACCATGGAGCGTTATGTTTGGACCATTAACGGCAAAAAATTTAGCGAGGCTGAACCGCTTAAAGTGAAATACGGTGAGCGCATTCGTATTAAATTTATTAATGACAGCATGATGGCGCATCCAATGCATTTGCATGGCATGTTTATGCAGCTTGAAAATGGTCAACCTCCAGTAGATATGCCAAATAAACATACTGTTGTTGTACCGCCAGGTAAAACAGTCACGGCATTGCTCACTGCTGATGAATTAGGTGAATGGGCAATCCATTGTCATCTGTTGTATCACATGAGTGCTGGAATGATGAATAAGTTGATTGTGGCAAATGTCAGTGATGGCAAAGTGTCAACACAACCTATTCAAGTAACAAAAGCAAATCAAAAAACTGAAATGAAAGGAGGCGAACATGCGAATCATTAATCTTTTTTCAAAATCAGTTTTAAATATTTCATTGTTGTCAGTCAGTGGTTTAGCAATCGCTCATGAAGGTCATCAATTGCATAGTGTAACGAATGCAGCCACTGAATCAAGCATGACGATGCGCAATTCCTCCATGGATCACTCCAAAATGAACGTAGTGGAAAATGCTGACCAGACAGTTGATCATTCTCAACATCAAATGGATGCAGATCAGAGCAATGCATCAGCAAATACTCGTTCATCCCATGATACACATGACCATCGAAAGGAGCATGGCGGACAAGTTTATCAACGGATCACCATCGACAATGCCTGGATGTTGGATGAGGGGGGTAAAGGTACTCTGGATTCTTCATTCGAACTCAGAGTGGGAACTGATGAAAATAAACTGTTTGTTAAAGGAAGTTCGAGTAAAGCCGAATCAAGCAAAGCTGAGTATGATCTGAGTGCATTGTACAGTCGGAATATCGCAGCATTTTGGGATGTCCAAGCGGGTGTGCGTTATAGTGATAATCCTGAACGAGAAACCGATCAAGAACGTGTGGATGCTGCATTCGGTCTGCATGGTTTGGCGCAGTATTTCTTTGAAACGGATGCTTATCTTTATGTCGGTCAAGACAGCAGAGTGGCATTTAGTTTGGAATCCGAACGTGATTTACTGTTAACTCAAAAGCTGATTTTAAAACCTTATCTGGATCTGAATGTTGTGTTTAGTGATGACTCTCGCTATGCCAAAAAATCAGGTCTAAGCAGTATGACAACAGGTTTAGAAACACGCTATGAAATCACCAAAAAAGTCATGCCCTATGTCAGTGTTGCCTATGCCTACTCTAAAGGCAATAAAGAAACGCAATGGCAAACCGCAACTGCTTCAGAAAACGGTTGGTTATATGGCGCAGGGCTGCGCTTAAGGTTCTAATCGTTTATTTTTAAACTAAATAAAAGGTCACTTTTGAAGAGGTGACCTTTTATGTTTCAGCGATACCTGCCACGGTTTCAAGCTGGTCATTGACGAACTTAAACTCCATTCCGTGCTCAGTATCCAAATCATAGTGAATGCATAGCCTTAATGTGCCTGGAGAGCTGACTCGTAAATTTAACATGGTTTGAATATAAGCATTATGCGTCCCCACATCATGAATATTTAAAGCAGATTCTCCTGATTTTTCAGGATTTTCATAGTGGTGTGCATAAAGTTTTTGATAACGTTCAAAAGCATATTGTTGTATTGTTTTGAGGTGTTGATCAAAATTTTGCAGGAATTTTTGGTAAGTTTGGGCGAATGCATTGAGTTGTTCTTGATCAGGTTCTTGTTCTATTTCATTGCCTTCTTCATCAAACTCTTCTCCCAAAAATATTTCTCGATCTGCATGTTGGTTGAAAAAAGCATGTGAAAAAAAAGTTTCTGAACTAAATCCTGCCCAACTTGGATGGATTTCACCCCAATAATCATGTTTCATAGCGTATTTACTCCGCTTTTATAATGACTGTGAATGATCATAAAGTAAGCTTGACGAAAAAGTACCATTCAAATGTAAATAAGGTCAAATTTTGTAAATTTTAATAAATTTAGTCAGACGAGTTGATATAATTATGATTCTTTAGGAGGAACGACCTCCCTCAATCTGAGAAAAATCGTCAGGACGACCTGATTCTAATTTAAATTTGGAGCTGGTCATGGCTTGGATTGTTCTCGTCTTTGCAGGTATCTTTGAAATCGTTTGGGCATATACCATGAAAATGTCTGAAGGATTTACAAAGCTGACACCGAGCATTATTACCTTATTTTTCATGATTTTAAGTTTCGGTTTACTGGCATATGCTATGCGTACCTTGCCGTTGGGAACAGCTTATACCATCTGGACAGGAATTGGTGCGATTGGTTCATTCCTAGTGGGAATTTTTATTCTGGGTGAACCTGCAACAGCAATGCGAATGTTGGCGGCTGTACTGATTATTTCTGGTCTAGTGCTGATGAAGCTTTCATCCAGTTAATTGAAATATCGAAGTGTCATCCTGATCAGGGATGGCACTTTTTTGTGTGATCTTATTGAGAAATAACAGATAGAAAATGGTGAATTAAGAATGGCATGGGTTTTATTGGCAATTGCTGGTTTATTTGAAGTCGTTTGGGCATATTTCATGAAGGTTTCAGATGGTTTTAGCAAACTGATGCCTAGTGCTTTAACCCTTGTCTTTATGATCGCAAGTTTTGCCTTATTATCCTATGCAATGAAAAGTTTACCGCTTGGTACAGCGTATACGGTTTGGACAGGAATTGGCGCTGTGGGTTCATTTGCTGTCGGTATTTTCTTTTTAGGTGAACCCGCCTCTGCCATGCGCATGCTGGCAGCTGTACTGATTATTTCTGGTTTAATCTTGATGAAATTATCTTCAAGCTAAGTTAATCTGGAAAACATATATCAGCAACAGTGAGTCAATTGATGCAGCTTTCATTTATGGAAATGAATTCGCCAGTGGGAATATTAAAACTCGTTGCGCATGATCAAGCGTTGGTTGCTGTACTTTGGGAAAATGAAAATCCTAAACGTGTCCGTTTAGCACAATTGATTGAAAATAAAAATCATCCCGTTTTGTTGGAAACACAGAAGCAATTGAACGAATATTTTCAAGGACAGCGAACCCAATTTGATTTAGTCCTAGATTTTGCTGGAACAGAGTTTCAACAAAAGGTTTGGCAAGCTTTACTTACGATTCCATTTGGTGAAACGCGAAGTTATAAGCAAATTGCTGAACAGATTGGTAACGTAAAAGCCGTTCGGGCAGTCGGCGCTGCGAATGGTAAAAATCCAATTTCTATTATTGCACCATGTCATCGTGTGGTGGGTGCAAATGGTAAATTGGTTGGTTTTGCCGGAGGTTTGGAAAATAAGGATGTGTTATTAAAGTTGGAGAAAATTTAGCTCAAATTTGAATTAATTTTTTGACTTAATCTCCGTCAAAACGAAATTAAATTTGAGCAATGCTATAAATAGCTTTTCAATTCTTCACTTTGATCAAATCGTATATATGATTTAGACACTTAGAAAGAGAGTAAAACTTTCATGATTTGAACTAAATAAAAGTTTCATACTTAAACCGACAAAACTCATAGAAAATATGCGCCTAAGCCATTTTAGTACACTCGGTTTTCCTAACACATATCGGCGCATTATTGCAGCGAAACACCCATAGAAAATAAAAACAACTAATGTAAGTAGCATAAATATTAGACTTAAGCCGAGCATGTCCAATATAGGTTGAGCGGTATGGCTAGAAATAAACTGAGGTAAAAAAGCTAAAAAAAACAATGGAAGTTTTGGATTGAATAAATTAATAAATATTGCGTGTTTGATGATTTTAAGAGAGGAGTGCTTAGTCTCATTTTGTTCAAATTGAAAGGAGCCTTTCTCTTGGAGTGCTGACCAAGCCATATATAGTAAATAAGTCACACCTAGAAACTTTAAAATCATAAATACTGAGCTACTCATGGTAAACACAAACGCCAGTCCGAGGATTGCTATGAATATATGGGGAATAATCCCTAATGTACATGCAATTGCAGCAATCAAACTGGCTTTTGTACCACGTGATATCCCTGTAGCTATGGTATAAATGGCACCTGTACCCGGTGAAATAACAACAATAAGTGATGTAATTAAAAATTCGAAACTCATGTACATGAGCCTGCTCCAAATATAAATGAAGCTTGATTATCTTAAAGATATAAAATTAAAGTCTTGAATAAAATTGCAGGGTACTTTTAACACAAATAATATTTTTGATAGCGACTTGGCGTCATTGCAAATTGACGTGCAAAAGCTCTTGTCATATGACTCTGATCGGCAAAGCCTGCAAATAAAGCAGCTTCAACTAAAGTTTTTCCTTGTAATAGGTAGTTTCTCGCTTGGCAAACACGTCGTTGCATTAAGTAAGCATGTGGTGTAATGCCAAATTCATGCGAAAAACTTCTGAGTAGCTGAAATCGACTGATATCGCATAAATCAGCGAGCTCACTCAGAGTAACTGTATATCCAGACATCTCATCAAGATATTCTTTAGCACGCTTTACAGAAAAGTGTTGCGTGGGTCGATGTTTTTTCGAGAGTATGTGATGACGACTTGTATGCATTAAACTAAACAAAAGCATTTCTTCTAATACAACACTTTCAATGTCAGGTTGAGACATATGTTTAAAAAGTTGAGATAAATGCTGACTCAATAACTGATCATGTATGAGTGGATGCAATATGGCATCTGCACAGCGTCCTTCAGCAAGCAATTCTTGTTGCAATAGTTCTGGTTGAAAATAAATCATTTGCCAACAACGTGGTCCATCAATAGGAATACCATCATGAATTTCACCGGGATTTACGATAATGACATCACCAGATGCTGCTTCCACTTGACCAATTAAACTCCAAGAACGTTGTGCTCCCCGTGTAATAACACCTATACCAAAGTAATCATGTGAATGCCGAGGAAAAGAGTGCTCCGTCAACAACGATATTGCTTCTGTGCCAGCAATAGGAAGGCTTAATGGGGTGATTTGATGAATACGTTTGGACAATCGTTATCTTCTCATTTTGTTATAATGATTAATTTCATTGAAAAAGCATGATCACCATTTCAAGTTATTAATTTACGCTTTTATATTGGGTGGGTAAAGTTGTTTGGTGCCTTGCTATTTATTGTGCTGATTTTTTAAGATGCGTTGATCATGAAATTGTTGAATCATTCGTCCTCTGCCTTGGATTTTAACCATTTCCATTGCCCATGTTTAAATTCAAAGGTATCAACCCACCATCTTGCGCCACCTCGACATGAACTGGTCATTTGTTTTTTCTGAGGAATCAACTTGAGATCTGCCAATATAGAACATTGGGCATGACTAAAATCAATTTTGCTTTGATCTAATACTTGATAATCTTTGCTTTTTGGTCGGTAAAGAAAAATATCAAAGACAGCATAAACTCCCATACCCATATCTGGAGCAGACACAGCAAGATCCATATATCCATCAAAATTATAATCATTAAAATAGATTTGATAGGAACGTTGATAAGGCAATTCTTGAAGCGGAAAAGTTTGCTGTTTTGATGCAGTTTTAATGGTGAGTTGCCCTGATTCTTCATCACCATTTTTAAATAAAAATTGAGTTTTTTGTCCATTTACAGTGTAGTTTAAATTGCCTGTAACAGTTTGTTGTTGGGGAAAGGCAAACGTATACGGGCTGAATAATGTGCTACCCGCCAAGATGATCCAGTATTTTTTAATCATTGTTATTCTCTTTATTTTCTATACATGCCCAAAACCTTACCTATAAATGAATGGATAAAATTTTGGACATGCTATTTAGGTTTAAAAACGCTTTGGAATTTTTTGCCCACCTTCGATGGGTGTTTCTGCATTTTTCAATACACCAAATAACCATGTTTCAGCGTGTTGTACCGCAATTTTGAGTTGATCACCCAGTGCCAAGCGCCCAGCGATAAAGCTCGCAAGTGAGCAACCTGAGCCATGATATTCACCTGCTAAACGCGGACATTTCGATTCAGTGATCATTTCACCATTTACAAATAGAGCATTGCGAATATAGTCAGGGGTATCTTCATGTCCACCTTTGACTAAAACGGCTTTTGCCCCCATTTCAAAGAGTTTCTGGGTTGCATGTTCTAAATCATCTTCACCCGTTAAGGCGCGTAATTCAACTGTGTTTGGGGTAATGACTGTTGCCAAAGGAATCAGTTCAACAAAGGCTTTAACTAAAGTTTCTTGGTTGCCTAAAGAACCGCCACTATTCGCCACTAAAACAGGATCAAGTACATAGAGATAGTCTGGATGTGCTCGTAAAAATTCAGCCAAAGCTGCAATATTATCTGTAGTCCCCAGCATCCCAGACTTTACCGCTTTAATCGGTAAGTCGCCAACAACAGCATTTGCCTGAGCAAGTAAGAGTTGTTTTGAGGTTGCTTCAAAACCAAAGACTTGTTGAGAGTTTTGAATGGTTAATGCTGTACAAGCAATTGCCGCATGCGCACCACTTTGACCAATTGCCTCAATATCAGCTTGTAAGCCAGCTCCACCTGAAGGGTCTAGACCTGAAAAACAAAGTACAGTAGGGCGCACGATGATGTCCTTAATTCTCAAATTTGCGTTAGTATAGGCAACTTTGAGAGAACACTCGATAGTAATTTGATAATTGTTTGAAACGCAGATTTAAAGGATTGGACCATGATAAAGAATATTTTAATTGATTTGGATGGAACACTCACTGACCCAAAGGTGGGGATCACTACATCTGCACGATATGGCCTTGCAAAAGTTGGGCATCCTATTCCTGAATCTGAAAACATTGATTGGATTATTGGTCCACCGCTAAAAGCATCTTTAGCAAAATTGTTGAATATTGATGTAAATAATGTATTGGCTGAGCAAGCTTTACTGGGGTATAGAGAGCGTTTTGCTGTTACTGGACTATTTGAAAACCATGTTTTTGAAGATGTTGCACAGACCTTAGCTGCATTGAAAAATAAAGGTTATCGATTGTTTTTAGCGACAGCTAAACCTGAAGTCTATGCGCGTCAAATTTTAGATCACTTCGATTTATTGAACTATTTTGATTATCCTTATGGAAGTGAGCTCAATGGTGAACGAACCAATAAAGCTGAATTGATTGCGTATATTTTAGATAAAGAACAGCTCAATCCAGAACAATGCTTAATGGTCGGAGATCGAGAGCATGACATTTTGGGTGCTCGCAAAAACGGTATTGAAACGATTGCTGTTGAATATGGCTATGGAAGTCAGCAGGAGTTAGATCTCGCGCAGCCAAAGGCTCGGATCCAAAGTTTTGCTGAACTGCTCGATTTTGTTTGATGCGGTCCATGTTGATGAGCTAAATTAAGTGAATCCTTGTAAGTTGTTAAAATAATTTAGCGTGATTTCGATGCAATCATATCTTCAATTCATTGAAAAAATAAGTATTTGCAGAGTCTTGCTGAGTTTCACCCAATTTCAGGATCAGCCTGCGGCTCGCCCTACTTTTCTTTCGGAATGCGGAGCGAAGCTCCGCAAGGCTAACCATCTTGCGCAGCGATATCGCTGCTCACCGCAAAACTCGTCGACCATCAGCAACATATTTAATCAGTCGCAGAAACAATACCTTATAGACGTAGTCCTGCCTCAAACAGTTGCGGATGATGTTTCCGAATATTGTCTTTCATCAAGAATTTTTATCGCACTCAGGTTAATTTATTTATTTGACATCGAGGTACAGTGATTCTTTGATTTCCTCCATCACGATATAACTATGTGATGATGCGGAAGATGGCAGTTTTTTAAGTAAGTCACCCAGTAGACGGCGATAAGCACTCATTTCTTTTAGTCGGGCTTTGACCAGGTAATCAAAGTCCCCAGAAATGAGGTGGCACTCTTGTACTTCTGGTATTTCCATTAGATCTTTCGCCACTTGTTCAAAAACATCACCTGATTTTGCAGAGAGACTAATTTCAAGAAAAACCAATAGGTTACGGTCAAGATGTTTGGGGTTGAGGCGTGCATGATAGCCCATGATGATGCCATCACGTTCCAACCGCTTCACTCGCTCAGAACAAGGTGTTGTTGATAAACTGACGCGCGAAGCCAATTCACTGATGGCAATGCGACCTTCATTCTGAAGAATTTCTAAAATCATTCGATCTATACGGTCTAATTTACGCATCAATAATTTCCTTTTTTTAGTCAATTTTCACGACAAAAAATTAAAACACCTAAATTTTAACATCAAAAATAGTGAAATAAACTATTGAACCAAAAATATACTAGTGAAATAAACTAGTAAATGCGTAAAGGATAAGAAATGCGTGTAATCGTATTAGGTAGTGGTGTGATTGGTGTAGCAAGTGCATATTACCTCGCGCAGCAAGGAGCACAAGTTACAGTTTTAGATCGCCAAGCGGGTCCAGCTGAAGAAACCAGTTTCGGCAATGCAGGTCAAATTTCTCCTGGATACTCTACACCTTGGGCTGCACCGGGTATTCCATTTAAAGCAGTGAAGTGGATGTTTCAACATCATGCTCCACTCGCAATCAATATCGATGGCAGTATGTGGCAATTACAGTGGATGGCGCAAATGCTTAAAAACTGTAATTCAGAAAGCTATGCCATCAACAAAGAACGTATGACGCGTGTTGCAGAATACAGCCGTGACTGTTTAAGAGAACTTCGTAAAGATACAGGTATTCAATACGAAAACCGTTCAAAAGGTACTCTGCAAGTCTTCCGTAATGAAGCACAATTAGAGATGGTTCAACGCGATATTACTGTACTGAAAGAGTGTGGCGTTCCGCATGAGTTGTTGCTTAAAGATGATCTCGCTAAAGTTGAACCTGCGCTTGAACATGCGAAAGATAAATTAGTGGGTGGTTTGCATTTGCCAAATGATGAAACTGGTGATTGCTATCTATTTACCAATGCCTTAGCCAACTTAGCCAAAGATCTGGGTGTGGATTTTAAATTTAATCAAAATGTTGAAAAACTTGTGGTTGAAGGGGATGAAATCAAAGGTGTGCTTGTCAATGGTCAAGTGCTGACAGCTGATCGTTATGTATTGGCATTCGGTAGTTATTCACGTGATTTCTTAAAACCACTTGAATTGAATTTACCTGTTTATCCTGTAAAAGGCTATTCATTAACTATTCCAATTGTTGATCCTGCATTTGCACCGCAGTCTACGGTTTTGGATGAGACCTATAAAATTGCAATCACACGTTTTGACCAACGTATCCGTGTGGGTGGAATGGCTGAGTTGAGTGGTTTTAACCATGGTTTAAATGCTGACCGTCGCGGCACACTAGAAATGGTCACTCAAGACTTATTCCCAGGCGGCGATTTGGCACAAGCATCGTTCTGGACAGGTCTACGCCCAATGACGCCAGACAGTACGCCAATTATTGGCGCAACACGTTTTAAAAACTTATTCTTAAATACAGGTCATGGTACATTAGGTTGGACTATGGCATGTGGTTCAGGAAAATTGATCAGTGATCTTGTATTGAATCATCAAACTGACATTAGTACAGAAGGTCTATCTATTCAGCGTTATCCTCACGCAGCTTAAAAACTGTATTCATTTTTATCATTCACATTGCATTAAAGCGTTTAGAGATAAACGCTTTAATTGTACATTCGTATTCAGGGACGAATAACATGCCTAGACCAATTACTGCTGTCATTCATCATGATGCCTTGCAGCATAATTTAAATGTTGCTCGTCAATTTATGCCTCAAAGTAAAGTTTTTGCAGTGGTCAAAGCCAATGCATATGGGCATGGAATTGAACGTGTCTATGAAGCATTTAAATCCGCAGATGGTTTTGCTTTATTGGATATTGATGAAGCAAAAAGACTAAGAAAATTAGGCTGGACAGGTCCAATTTTACTTTTAGAAGGTATTTTTTCAGCGCAAGATTTGTTGGACTGTAAAGAATATCAATTAAGTTTTAGTCTGCATCATATTGAACAAATCAATTGGTTGGAACAGTTTCAGGCTCAATCAGACCAATCGCAGGCTAAATTCGATGTATTTTTAAAAATGAATACGGGTATGAATCGTCTGGGATTTAAGCCAGATGCTTATCGTACGATGTGGCAAAGATTGCAACAGTGTCCAGCTGTTAAGTCCATTACCCATATGATGCATTTTTCTGATGCTGATGGTGAGCGTTTAGGAAAATCAGGAATTGAATATCAACAACGTGTTTTTGAAGATACCATTCACGATTTAGCAGGTGACCGCTCTGTCTCAAATAGCGCAGCCATCCTGAGACATTCACAAGACTTACATTCAGATTATATTCGTAGCGGGATTATGCTGTATGGTAGCTCACCTGACTATCCTAGCCATTCAATCCGGGATTGGAATCTTAAACCAAGCATGAGTTTGCGCAGTGAAATTATCGCAGTTCAAGATTTACAGGCAAATGAAACAGTAGGTTATGGTTCAAAATTCACAGCACCCCATGCCATGAAAATCGGTATTGTTGCATGTGGTTATGCCGATGGTTATCAGCGTATCTCTATGGATGCACCTGTATTGGTCAATTCTGTACTTACAAAAACCATTGGTCGAGTCAGTATGGACATGCTTGCAGTTGATTTAACTCATATTGCTGATGCTGATATTGGCAGTGAAGTGGTGCTATGGGGACAATCTTCCGATGGTACTGTACTTGCAATCGATGATGTTGCCGCAAGTTCTGGCACAGTCGGTTATGAACTCATGTGCGGTGTCACTGCACGGGTAAATTTCAAAATTTCGAAATAAGGAAATACAGATGTCAAATAATCTTCAACATGCAGATATCCAGAAACTGAACAGCAATGACGTGATGAGTGCAGTCACAATTTTTAATAAAGTGGTTTATTTATCTGGTCAAGTGCCTAAAAATACGCAACTTGATATTACAGGTCAAACCAAAGATATTCTGGCAACCATCGATCAACTGTTACTTGAAGCCAATACGGATAAATCACGTCTACTGTCAGCAAATGTCTACATTAAGAATTTATCTGACTTTCCAACATTCAATGCTATTTGGGTAGATTGGTTAAAAGGCTGTGTTGCACCTTCTCGTGCCACAATTCAAGCAGATATGGTAAATCCAGATTGGTTGATTGAAATTGCGGTCACGGCTGCACAGAAATAAGCTTTTTAATGTCTATGCATTGATCACTGCATGAATTAAATCGTACTTATTTGGAAACAAAACCAAAGCACATGTAAACCATGTGCTTTGGCTCAAGTTGGGTAAAACAAAACAGAACGGGAATGTTCTGTTGCCACAAGCAAGTTTTATCTCCAAAAAATTGTCAAAAAGGATATTTTTATGACAACTTCAAGCCATACAGATGACGCACCATCGTCGCCACATGAGCTGCAACGGAAATTATCAAATCGTCATTTGCAATTAATTGCCATTGGCGGTGCGATTGGTACAGGTTTATTTATGGGATCAGGGAAAACAATTTCTCTAGCAGGTCCCTCGATTTTAATCATCTATATGATTATTGGTGCCATGTTTTTCTTCTTGATGCGTGCATTGGGCGAAATTCTACTTTCCAATCTGCATTACAAATCATTTATCGACATGGCTCATGACTTAATTGGTCCTGGCGCTGGGTATTACATCGGCTGGTCTTATTGGCTGGGTTGGATTTTGGTCGGCATTGCTGATTTAGCTGCAATTATTAATTATTTGAATTTTTGGTTACCCGATGGGGTTGCCTTTACGCCCATGGGACAAGCCCTGATTAGTGCAGGTTGTGTGCTTTTGGTGCTTGGAATTAACCTGCTCACGGTAAAATTGTTTGGTGAAATTGAATTTTGGTTTGCATTGATCAAAATTCTGGCCATTCTTGGCTTGATTCTCATTGGTGGTTATATGGTATTCAGCCATTTTCAAGCACCAAGTGGTTCAGTTGCAAGTTTTAGCAATGTTTGGTCATATGGGGGGATGTTCCCGAAAGGTGGCAGTGGCTTTTTAGCAGGCTTCCAAATCGCGTTATTTGCTTTTGTGGGGGTTGAGCTGATTGGTACGATGGCAGCTGAAACCAAAGATCCAGAAAAGAACTTACCTAAAGCGGTCAATGCCATTCCTACACGGATTATTTTGTTCTATGTCTTGGCATTGTTTATTGTGATGTCTGTAACACCGTGGACAGAAATTCCCGCAGACCAGAGTCCTTTCGTATCGCTATTTATGCATGCAGGTATTGGCGGAGCAGCCATCATTATGAATCTGGTGGTGTTATCTTCTGTGATGTCATCAATGAACAGTGGTGTGTTTTCAACCAGTCGCATGCTCTTTGGTTTAGCCAAAGAAGGTCAAGCACCTGAAAAGTTAGCTGAGCTGTCAAAGCGTGCTGTGCCTGCAAAAGGACTATTGTTTTCTTGTGGTTTCATTATGGCGGGTGCAGCCTTACAGTATTTTGTACCGAATACTGTCGAAGCATTTACACTCGCAAGCTCTTTGTGTGTGATTTTGTTCATCAGCATCTGGAGCATCATCATGGTATGTTATATACGCTATCGTAAGTTACGCCCAGAGCTTCATGCAAAATCGAACTTTAAAATGCCAGGTGGCGTATGGATGTCATATATTGTATTGATTTTTCTTGCATTTACATTGGTGATTCTCAGCTTGGAGCCTGATACTTTAAAAGCGCTCATCATCAGTCCGTTATGGGTGATCATTTTAGCAGTCACTTATCAGTTCATGTATAAACCGCGTATGAAAAAGCGTAGTCATCAACAAGGCTGATGTTGGATATCTTCAACTGATCAGGAGATGGTTTTCGGTCATCTCCTGTATATTTTCTGATTGGCTTCATTTCTTAGACATTTTATATAGTTAATCGAATCTTGATTGAAGTGTTTTTAGATCATCAATGCATTAACAAATTGTTCAAAATAAAATACTGAAATAAAAATAAAAAACACGTTTAATAGCACCAATTTGGGTAAACAATAATATCTATGCGCAATTACAAGATTGATGTATTACGTGGCATCTCAATTTTATTGGTGCTGATTCATCATTTTAATATTCCTTATAAATTACACGACACATTTTTAGGTGTAGAAATTTTTGGTGAAAGCCTGAACAATTTGATTGCGCGTAATGGCAATTACGGAGTGACGATGTTTTTCGTTATTTCAGGTTTTTTGATTACCCAGCACGCCTTACAAAGAAGTGGTTCGTTAGGGCATATCAGAGTTAAAGACTTTTATGTTCGCCGTATTGCGCGAATTATGCCTTGCTTGGTTCTACTTGTTGCCATGGTCACGATATTCGGAGCAATGGGACTTAAACCCTTTATGAATCAGGCTCCAAATGATATCGAAGTTTCTTATGGACTTACTGTATTTTCTGCTTTTACCTTTTGGATGAATATATTGATCATTGAAAATGGCTGGGTGAATTATGCACTTGGGGTTTTATGGTCATTGTCGGTTGAAGAGGTGTTTTATTTAGCCTTTCCAATACTCTGTTTAGTTTTAGGGCGGGGGAAAGGTTTTATTGCATTGTTGTTGGCTGTTATCTGTTATGCACCTTACTTTCGTTCTTTACACTTTGCAGAGGAAAGTGGAGCGTACTTATATCACTATTTTTCAAGTTTTGATGGCATTGCAATCGGCTGTTTGACTGCATTGCTTGTTCAAAAGGTAGGGACAACGCTTAATATTCCAAAAATCATTGTACCTGTGGTTTGTATTTTGATGATTATTCTGTACCTTTATGCCCCGATCAAAGAGGTCAGTACATGGGGAGTGTCTATTTTTGCGCTATTGTCTGCAATTTTAATTTTCTGTTTTGCTCAACATCCGCAGGCTGAACCATCCTCTATGCTCTCCAAAGCTATGGAGTGGATAGGGCAGCGTAGTTATGAGATGTATTTATTTCATCTGATTATTCTAGGTATGTTTAAAGTTTTTTATCTTCCCAAAGAAACTTTACCTGTTGAAAAATTGATGCTATTGCCCATGTATTTTATAGGTGTTTTTATATTGAGTTGGGCAATCGAAAAGTATTATTCAGCACCGTTGAATCGACAAATACGTCAATTTTTACTTAACAATAGATAGGCGAATTAATTTTATTAAATATTTATAAAGTATATAGTATGATATCAATAATCTGTTATATGCTTTTGGGAAACTGAATCTATAATTTTAAAAATGTAGTGATTAAGTCTATTGTGAAATATAATTACATACATTTTCATGAAATTAATTAATTGAATTTTATTATAAAAATAATTTTTTGTTTTGCCTTATTCCTATTTTTTAATCCAATCTAGAATGAGCTTTTACTTTTTTATTCCCATTTGAAATGAATAACTGGCTAGGTTTCTAGCTTGAAAATTTGTTACTTGCATATAATTAAGGTATATTTGAGCGGTTTATTTATTTTTATATAAATATATTTATTAAATTTTACTAAATAAAATAAGAGAATAATTATGACTCAAGCTGTTATTGTCCAAGGTTGTAAAACCGATCATGGTGGTGTCGTGATTCAAAGCAATGCATCGACCTTAGTCAATGGAATCGGTATGGCTGCTAAAGGCTATATGGTTGCTTGTCCTAAATGTAAAGGCGTTTTTCCAATTGCTGAAGGTGCGCCTCATTTTATTCTTCCTGATAATAGTCAGGTTGCTTTGGCAGGAATGAAAACCGCATGTGGTGCGAAATTATTGCCAAGTTCATTTCAAGTGGTTGTTGAAGCCAGTTCACCTTTTGGTTCCCAACTGATGGGTAATCCAAACGATGAGGGTGAAGAAACAATACCGCCACCACAAGACCATTCAGGTCGTTTTCAGCTTGTTGACCAAAATACTGGTGAACCGATCGCCAACCGTAGAGTCCGTGTGACTATGGGAGATGGTACCAGTACCATTTATGCAAGTGATACGCAAGGCTATACTGATTGGATTTATACCCCGTCTGAGGAAGAAATTCATCTCAATTTAGTGGATGAGTTAGACAATGGCTGATCAGGGAAAACCACAAGGAATATTAACAACTAAACCAGCTCAACTTCAAACAATCAAAGTTGTTGCAATTGACAGTACGGCACTTGATTCCAAAGACAAAGAAATTCTTTGCAGTGCCATTTGTTATTGTAACTACAATCCAAACAAAGGGAAAAAGCAAAATAACCTTTATCAATCATGTGTTTCTGAGCGATTAAAAGAAATGGATGAAATGATGTTTAATCAAAGTCCATATAAACCCGAAATCACTTATGATATGCATACAGACCCTCCTGAACCGATCATGGATAAAAATATACTCACCAAAGGGCATAAATATGTTTGGGGATGGATTAAAAAAAATTGGCTTAAAGATAAAGGGTATGAGTATGAAAAGGGGGAGGGAATGACTCGTCGTCCTGATGTGGTTATTGTCAAAGACCCCAATGCACCTCCAACCCAAGACAATATTAAACATGTGGTAGAAATTAAGTTTGGTACTGATGTTTTTGGTACTGATCAAAAAAGAGCTTATGCAGATATTGCGGGTGACAAAAGTAAAGTTAAAGTCCTAGACCCTGATGAATGTGGATGTAACGACGATGATGGTAAAAAGTCTACAGTGACTGAATGGGCAACCGCAGCAATTGCGACATTAACTGCCCTGTTGCAGTTACGAAAAGGCAAATTACCAAAAATGCCAAAATTCCCAGCCCCAGCATTTTAACTTGGAGAAAAAGATGTACTTTAAAAAAGAACAAGACTACAAAGCATGGGTTGCGACGCAAGAAAAAGGCGCAATTGGTGGTGGATTACTCACCCCGCAAGGTGGAGAAGACTATGTTGGGGCGATTCCTGCAATTCGTGCTGTCCTTTATTTTAAAGAGGGCTTCAGCGATGATATGCGAGAAGCCATTGCACAATGTTTTGATGATTATCAAGTTTATGCCAAAGATTACTTAAAATGGTTGTGGCAAGGCACTCCACCTACCAGCGAGAAAGACTGTACCCCTTTTGAAAAAGTAAAACCGATACGAAGTATCTTTAAAAACTACAAGCCTATGCACCCCATTACTTTTTTATATACCAGCGGTAAAGAAAGATTTGCGACAGGAGCTTGGGAATTTAATATAGGAGGTTTAAGTCAATGGCAAGCTCAAAAAAAGAATTATCAAAGTAACTTAACCTTTTCCATGCCAATCGACTGGGTGGGCGAAAACAGTAAAGCATTTATTGAGCTATTTATTAAGTGTGCGCAACGCTTAAAAGCTAAACATGGCTACGCTGGGTATGCTTGTATTATTTCTCAAATCCGAAGTGATAAAAATGAACCGACCGAGGCTTTTATGGCTCGTAAAGCTTGGGCAATGGATGTTGGTAATCCCTATTTGGAAGCAAGTTCCTTAATTGATGGTATCAAAACAGTAAGTTGGCTGACTGCAATTAATTACGAATGGTTTAATCCGATCAAGGAAGAAGAAGCATTAAACAGTGAACTACCGATGAATTGGTTTATTGGTTATGACTATGGTACAGGTGTTGTGATACAAGCGGGGACTTTACCTTCAATGGGTTCTGTTGAAAGTGATCCCTTACCCGCGCCTTACGTCTTGTTAAATAGAGTGTTAAAACCTTTACGTGTTGAAAAAATAGGTGATTTACATCGTGGTAATTATTCAACAGATGAAATTCCACTGATTAAAGGCTATTTAGCCAATCATTGGTTAGCTCGTTTTGATATAGAAGATGACCAAAAGCTTGAATATTTTACAAAGTTACAAGACGAGCCTAAGTTAAATAGTCAATATGCTTTTTTGGATAGGCGAATAGATTGGAATTAAAAATGAAAGTTATTTTAGATTTTATAAAAACTATTATTCCTCGAAAATATAATGTTAAAGATGCTTATGAACAAGAAAATATTCCCTTAACACAAGAGCATATACTTGTTATTCAAAATTTACATGTTGCATGGTTAAATATTGAAAATGGTGCTTTAGCGGTATATTTACCTCGTTTTGATGAAATATCTAAGATTTTAAAGAAATCTAAAAATTCTAATGAGCTAAAAAAAATTATGAGTGAAGCTTTATGTGCTTTTCCAACATGGTTTGCAGCTTCATCGTGTTTAGCTAATCGCTATGTTTATAAGGAAAATGAAGTATTTGATTTAACAGAATACCACATAGAACTGCTTAAACTACTTATATGGTGCGATATGAAGATCAATGATGGTCTTGTTGATTTTTTCTTTAAGGGGTATCCCTTACCTTTACCATACACTGATGGTAAGAGACCTTTTGGACATAGAGTTAATTATAAAGATGATATTATTGAGCTTTTAGGTGAAAAAGTTGATGCTGAGTTTTTATTTAGAGAGCTAGATAAAGCACTTTATGTTTATTTGAGGAATGCTGTTTGGAATTAATCGAAAGAGGAAATACACCAAGCGTTTTCATTTTTCTATGCCAGTTGATTAGATTGGTAAAAAAGTAAATTTTATGGATTTATTGATTAATCGTGTAAAACGTTCAAAAGCTAAGCATGGTTAGATAAACGTATAGATTGGAATTAAAAAAGCCCCTTTATATTTGAAGAGGCTATTCTTTTATACAATAAAATTATCTTTCATAGATTGACTTCATGAAATATAAAAACATGCCAATCAGTTAAGTGAATGTGAGGCAAATATAGTTTTGAGACTAAAAAGTAGGTTTAACCACCACCAATATAATCACAGCAAATAAAATCAATGTCGGCATTTCATTAAAAAAACGCCAAAACTTGTGTGATTTATAATGGGCATTGCCAATCAGTTTTTTACGGTAATAACCACAAACAAAGTGGTAAATCACCAACAGACCCACCAATCCAACTTTGAGATAAAACCACAATGCTTCATGGTAGTGACGTGTGGCATCACCCCAATCTACTAAAAAATGCGCAGTAATCAGTGTTGCAATCATCGATGGCCACATGATGCCACGATACAACTTACGTTCCATAATTTCGAAACGTTGATGGCTGACTGTATCCTCACTCATTGCGTGATAAACGTATAAGCGGGGGAGATAGAACAGTGCAGCAAACCAGCACACGACTGCTATGATATGTAAAGCTTTAACCCAAAGGAAAGCTTCAGAAGGAGCATCCATCAATTTACCCTTTTAAGGGCAGTGTGCGAAAACTTGATCATTCATGGTATAGATAAACCATGAATGATCAGAATTGCTTAAATTAGCCTTCCCATTTCTTGAAAATGAGACAAGCATTTACACCGCCAAAACCGAAACTGTTACTCATTACAGTATTCAATTTTGCGTCACGTTTTTCAAGTACGATGTCATAACCTTTTGCGCCTTCATCAAGTTCAGTTACATTGATGTTGGGTGCGATAAAGTCGTTTTGCATCATCAACACAGAGTAAATGGCTTCTTGGACACCGGCAGCACCTAAGCTATGACCTGTCATCGATTTGGTTGAGCTGAGCGGAGGTACATTGCCTTCACCGAAAGCACGGCCCATAGCCAGTAACTCTGTTACATCACCAGCAGGGGTAGATGTACCATGCGTATTCACATAGTCGATTTTGTCTACGCCATGTTGTTTGGCTTCTTCAAGTGCCATAAGGATACAACGTGTTGCCCCTTCACCTGATGGTGCAACCATATCCGCACCGTCAGAGTTCGCCGCATAGGCAACAACTTCAGCAAGGATATTTGCGCCACGCGCTTGGGCATGTTCGAGTGATTCAAGTACCACGAAACCACCACCGCCAGCGATGACAAAGCCATCACGATCGGCTGAATATGGACGAGAAGCTGTTTCAGGTGTTTCATTGTATTTAGAACAAAGCGCGCCCATTGCATCAAACAATAAACTTTGTGACCAGTGATCCTCTTCACCACCACCAGCAAGCATTAAATCTTGTTTGCCCAATTGGATCAGGTTATAAGCATAACCAATCGCATCAGCAGAAGTTGCACAAGCGCTGGTAATGGAATGAGCAACACCTTGCAGTTTGAATGCAACACCGACATTGGCAGTGATGGTGTTTGACATATTACGTGGTACGAAGAAAGGACCGATTTTACGCGCGCCTTTTTCTTCTAAAAGTTTAACCATTTCTGCGACAGAAGCAGTTGAGTTACCGCCAGAACCGCCTGCAATACCATAACGTGGATTACCACCGATTTGCTCTGCTGTTAGACCCGCATGTTCAACAGCTGCAAGCGCTGAATTGTATGCATACATGGCACAAACACCCATAAAGCGTTTTAGCTTACGGTCAATACCATCAAAATCCTGTTCAGCAGCAGCACTGACATGACTTTTAAAATTAAGTTCTTCGTAGGTTGAATTATGACGTGTTCCTGAAATACCATTTTCCAAAGAATGCTTAACAGCTTCCAATGTATTACCGATACATGAGTTAATACCCATACCAGTGATCACAACACGACGGTTCATGCAAAGTCCTTTATTTTAGAATACAGAATGAATGGTCACATTTAAACGCGTTTAGTTTTGCAGTTCAATGGCGAAAGATACTGATTCTTAAGCATCATTTAGACGGATAACTTTAAGGAATAAATGTTGTTTAATTAATTGAAAATCCAGGTTTTTATGCCATGCCATAGCATTTTAATGAATCGTGGATATTTACATCAATTAGGCAAAACCATCCATAACGACAAGTCATTATAGATGGTTTATCGCGATGATTTCTTAAATCAACTTTAAAGAAATGTGCCTTACCATGGTGTTTTCTTTTCCCATTCAGGGTCAAATCCTGATGTTGAAGCGGCAATCTTCAAATAATCAGCATAGCTTTCTGCCAATAAAATAGGTGGAATCTCTTTAATTGGAAGTTCATTGTTGTTCCAAGAGCGGCTGCCTTTTTTACTAAATGCCAATTCATAAAGTACAGCTGGAATATTTTCTTCTGGAACATAACTGCCGCTGAATGTAATTTCGACATCAATACCCAGTTGTTTATATGGCTTGGTATATCGGTCAAATGACCCACCATCTTCAATGCTGGCACGTTGATATCCCAGCTTGGTCACCACACCACGTAAGGTAAATGTGTCAGTCAGCCAACCTTTATGATCACTGACCTCTGTGGCATTTTCATCTTCAAATAGTGGTAAATGATGTGTCATTTGTTCAAATAAAAACTTCACTTTATAGTCTTTAAAGTGAGCAATCCAAGCCTGTGCTGCATCTTCACCAACTAAAACCGCATGTGAAATTTGAATTTTACTCTCTGGGCTGAGTTCAATTTCATCATCGTCCAAATTCAATAATGCACCATCATCACTTGGTCTAAAACTCACTTTTTCACCAGTGGTTTTAATTTCGAGCCAAGTCAGACGTTGAATCAAGCGACGCATAATTGGATGTGCAAAGATGTACTCTTGCCATTCAGCAACATTCCACTGACGTTCACTACACATTGCTTCATACAAACGCCCGGTTTGCATATCCACCACTTGTTTGAACTCTTTTTTACTGGTGCTGAACAGTGATTTAGCCTCTTTGATCAAACTCTCATCATCATTTTGGCGCGCAGCAGGTAGGGCTTTGACTTCTTTTCCTTCTTCATTTTTTAAAATAAATTTGTCTTTATCATCTACAATCGCAGTAAAGTTACGTGAGCCATATTGCAGTTGTAATACACCATTTTCGTCTAAGCCAGCAGTTGGAATGGTACGATCAGCGAGCTCATCACTGGTCCATTGATTACGTTCTGCGATTTCAGCCACTAAATTATTCGCAAGGGTCTGTACTGAAGCAGTACGATAACGGCGAGAAAGTGAAAGCAATAGCTGGATAATCAAAGGGTCATTGCTGATGGACAATGCACTGATCATCGCTTCAATTTGCGAGCGACGAGGGTAGTGCTGTTTCATATAGTTTTGCAGTTGTTTGACTGCAAAACTGCCCTGTGCATTGGCGGTCAGTGAGAGCATGCCCTTGCTCTTGATTGCAGAACCCAGGTAGAGACCTAAACGTTCACGCTTAATTTCATCAATCACTTCTTCTAAAGTAATGGTTGCGTATTTGGCATAATATTCAGGATATTGTTCACCATAGCGTTTGTACGCATCGCGATAAGAATTCAAGCGACTTGGTGCTTCTTGGGTCGCGTATTGTGTCGCTTCATCAAGCGGTGTTTGTAAAGTATCTTGATGGATAAAACTGTGCAGTAAATGATTTGCAAGTTGAACTTGATCTTTTTCATCCAATAGATGGGTATAACGTTGCAATAATTCATTGGCTTTTGGCTCTTTCAGTTTTTCTGCCAAAATCACCCACCATTTAATGATCTTGGGATCGACAACTTTGCCATTTTTCCACTTCACTTTTGGCAGTGTTTCAAAATCAAACCAGGTAAAGCTCGCTGATAGTTTTCCTTTGAGTCCGTCTTCTGCTTCTTTAAGTAATACTTCTGGTTTGAGATAGGCATTAATATCTTGCCCTAATTTTTCCAGTGCAGTTAATAGTGCTGCGCGTACAATTTCTTTTTTCTCTTTCTTCAATAAAGTATTGAGGGGTTTGACTGCATCTTGATTCTGTAATCGTGCGAGCCATTCAATGGCTGTAATTCGAATCTCTTGTTTCCCTGAGTCTAGTGCTTCAATTGCGCGAAGATGAATATCAGGAAGGTGTTGTAAGGTTTCTTGCGCTTCGTAACGCAGTCGTTTGTTCTCACCTAAGGCAAATTCCAATAAACGTGGAATAAATTGAGTAGGGAGCGATGGAAAGCATTTCAATACAAAAATAGCGTCAGACGGTGTAAAACTTTGATATTCATTTTTTTCCAATGAGGGTGAAAGCCCTAAAGCTTCAGTTAAGTATTCTTGATGTTCCGCAAAGAATGGCCAAATTTTATCTGCTTCGTAAATATAATCCTGTAAACTTTCATAGTAGGATGAAGACGATAAAATACCTTTGGCAACTTTGCGTTGCGGGCTGAAAAACTTAGCGGCTTCTAGGGCTTGGACAATATGACGCAACTCATATTGGGCATATTCCTCTGGACGTAGCATTTCAAATAAATTGGGCCAATAGATCCAGTCCCGATTTCGTGTAGAAACAATTCGAGCTGCATGGATTATCGAAAATTCTGGGTATTTTTTATATTTATTTTTATAGGTAATAATATTTTCTGCATTGTGAAAATTTTTAAATGGTGCATCCCCATTCAATTGATCTACAAGTGCCAATAAACTCTCTCGGCTGATCTTTTTTAGTTGTTTCAAATGATCTTGTGCCCAATTGCGCTTGTAGTTGGAAGTTTTATTTTCTTCAATCTCATCAAGCGCATTTTGTTCAGCTTTTGCTAAAATTTGCTGATAGTTTTCTAGAATAACCTCTGAAAAACACTGCGGAATTTTTTGTTCGATAAAAGGTTTAAATTCAGGGGTTTCAATATTTTCTTGAAGTTGTGCACTGTCAACAGATCTTAGGCGTTGAATTGCCATTTGTAGGATTTGTTGTACGGACTTTTGCTTTTCTTGCTCAAAAGCTTGTTCTAAAACAGCAAGATTGTCTGCACCTAAACGCGCCAATAAATTTGCTGAAAAGCCACGTTCTTGGCCAGAACCTTCCAGTAAACTGAGCTGTAAATATTTTTGACTATCTTCAGCATTGAGATTGCTCAGCAAACTGGTTGCCTTTGTACGGATTGTTTTAGACTTGCCAATTGCGAGTTTTACAATCAAGTCAGGTACTTGTTTGATGAGAGAAGGGTGTTTAACAATATAATCTAAAAAGTTTTCCTGTCCGATAATGCTTAGATTGGGAATGATGTTTTTTAATTGTTCTAGGCGTTCAATAATAAATTCTTTGGTGTCTTTTAAGAGTAATAATTTTTCTAATTTGTTGGCATGGTAACTGTCTATATTTTGACGTTCAAATAAATAAGCTAATAGCTCTTGCCCTAAACCTTGCTGTTCACTTTCAAGTAAATCGACCAGTTTTTGTTGTGTCCAATTTTGCTTTAATAATTTATTTGGATCAGTTTCACTAAAATGCTGACTATCAAAAGCAGTGATAAACGCATCTACGGTAAGATAGATAAACCAAGAAGGTACCTTTTCATAAATATTGGTGAAATTTTTTTGTTTGGTAGCGGCTTCAAGCACTTTGGCAAAACGGATAATTTGATCAGGGTTCAATTCATCAAAAATCTCGCCATAATAGCGACGGCGCAGTTTTAATGCTGCATCAGCAAGCTTATTTTGTTTTTTATCTAAGGTTTGATTGTTTTGAGGCCAATACCAGCTATAGGTACCTGGCTTGCCCAATAAAAGCAAAGCTTTTTCGTCGGTGTACTGTTGTAGTTTAATAAGAATTTCAGGGTTTTCACCATCCAAAATAAATAAAACAACATGCTGATCAAGTTGTTCTTCAATAACAGCCAAAGGACTAAAAATATGGTAAAGCTTTTCTACTTTACTTTTGAGGTTCTCATTATATTTTTGGATTTCCTCGGCATGAGATGGGGGTGCCTGTTGCGCTTGAATACTTTTATCTTCAGGCTTTGAAAACATAGACTCTATTTTTGAAAAAAGTTGATTCAACATATACATTCCTTTTCAGCAACAGAGAGTTGCTTTTCTATAGTCTTTAATACTTCGCTTGGTTATTCAGCAAAATTATAGAAGAATATCATCAATTTAAAATATCATGACTAATTTATCACGACGTAACTTGTCCTTCTAAAGCGACCCTTTGATTTAAGCGTTGCAGTTGTAATAAAACATGTCGCCATTTTAAAAGCTGCGTTGCAAGAGTATCTTCAGTGGCATCCATTTGTAATGTGTTGTAAATAAAACTTAAACCCAAGTCTGCAAATTGTTGGGCAAGATCATTGAGTTTAATCTGGTCATCGCGATCAAATTGAGAACGCCCGGTATTGGCATAAAACTCAAGTAATGACTGTGTTTCTAAAACCAACATCTCTAAAGCAGACAGATGCTGTTGTTTTTGCCATTGTTTTTTTTGTTCCAGAAGTTTTTCAATTCGTCCTGTGATCAGTTCAGCCAAACTACTTTTCTTTTGTATGGGATGGTCATAGTCGAGACTAAAAATTTTTAAGCCTTTCGGGGATTGCCAAATCACGCTACATGGAATGAATTGCAACTGTTGCTGTGTTGTTTCAACACGTACCAAAGTCGCAAGAATTTTTTCATTTTGGATAAGATGAGTCAGATGTTTAATTCGAACACGATATTCTGGTTCGATCGGGATCACTAATTTCAACCCAATGTCTTGTTGATCGGTTACACGATATTCAAAATACTGTTCAAGCTCGTTAAGTTCAGGTGCATTGATATGACGATGACGCAACAGGACATAACGTGATTTGAGTTGTTCAAGACTTGAGTGGGGGACAAGTATCTTGTGTAAAGTTTCCCATTGAGATATGCCGATATTCATCTGGTCCAAATCAGAAATGGTCAACTCATTAAACGAACCTTTCTGTAAAAAGCGGGTATCCGTACTTGCACTGAGCTGAGTCTCTGAACTTGATTTTGCATGCGTCAGCTCCAACTGATGTTGTAATAAAAAGCTTAAAGAGCTTCCCCAAATTCCAGTATTGGCAGCACTGTGCATATCAAAAGTGCGGTCTAAATGATTTGCTCTGGCTTGAGTGACTTCTTTGAGCTGTTGTTCAGAAACATCCCAAAAGCAGACGGTTAAGCCATGTGCACCACTTTCGGTACTCCACCATTCACAACCGAGTGGAATCAAATGTGCAATCGTTTCATTTTGATAATCACGTTTTACAACACCACGCAGTTTGGCTAAAGCTTCTGTTTGAAACTCCGGATTTAAAGACTCAATTTCTGAAAGTGCGGTCAGATAAGCATATAGATGTGCCAACTGATTATAAATCTGTTGCTCATCAACCTGTACATCGTCCTCTAAAAATTGTCGCATCGTGCCATGTAGTGCACGTAATAAACTCCCAAGGCGAGGAAGATTTTGAGCTCGTGCCTGCATATTTAAAATATGCAGTGACATGGCGCTTTCTTTTGCAAGATGGGATAAACCCTGTTGAATAAAGTGCTGACAAATTATTTTAAGTTCTTCGATGAATTCACGATCATCTAAAGAAAGGTGTTGGCTCGAGTGGTGTTGCTGCTCGCTTAACTCGATCGACCATTGCCATTTTTCTGGTGCATGTTGTAAAAAGAAGTAGGCAACACATGCTAAATGTGCTGCAATTTTTTGTTTACCATTGATTTCTGACAAGATGCCTTCAAATCCAGTTGCAGGGTAGAGGAGAACGGGATCGGAACTTAAATCTGTAAGAAAAGAAATTTTGTTGGTCTGAATGTCAATCTGACACTGTTCAGGTTGTGCCAACCAGTTTTGAATAAATTCATAAGCCAAACGGATATTGGCTTTGCCTGCCTGCTTTTGAATCTTGTTTGGATCAAAGTTTAAAAGTTTTTCTTTTGCAGATAGAGTGTTTTGCCCGACTGCTGTAGTTGCTGAGTGCGTATGCTGCTGAGGTGGGCTTTCAGTCGAATTTTCAAACTTATAATCTGATGAACAGTCTTGAGAACTGTCAATGGTTGAAAAGTGTGAGACATTTTCTTGAACCCATAAAATACTGGTTAAGATATGTTTGCAACAACCTTGGGCAGAACAATTACATTGAGCCTTGGTGATGCCTGCCTCAGGCAACTGAACTTCGCATTCTTCCACTTTAAATAACAGTTGATCAGCACTTTGTCGGAGTAATTCAACATCATTGAGTGCTTTGTGTGCTCGTCTTAATAAGCCTGCATTACTGTGCATGATCAGGCTGTCTTCATCGTATTGGGAATATATCTGCCAACTCATTGCATTACCTCTGCAAACCAAGTTGCTAAATGTTCGGGAGTCATTGCGGCAATTTGCATACCGCGTTCTTGAAGTTTTTGCGCCATATTGCTGTCATAGACGGGATTGGCAGCCTGATCGAGTGCCGCAAGTCCCAGTAATTTACAACCTTGTTGGTGAAGTTGACTGGTGGTATTCAGCATCTGTTGCACAGAAGCTCCTTCTTCAAAATCACTGATCAAAACTAAAATACTGCGTTGAGACTGTTTAATTTTCTTTTGGCAGTACTGTAAGGCCTGGCCAATATTGGTTCCGCCACCAAGTTGCATGGTGAGTAGAACCTCGACAGGGTCATGTGCCAAATGGCTAAGGTCAACGATTTGAGTATCAAACAGAATCAGACTGATATTTACCGCAGGCAGTGCAGCTAAAATACTGGCACAGATGGCTGCATACATAATGGAGTCCATCATCGAGCCACTTTGGTCAACACACAGAACAATTTCCCAAGGCAAATGCTTCTGTACACGTGCGTTAAAATAAGGTGTTTGAATAATCAGTTTCTGTAAATCAGGTTGATAGTTTTTCAGATTGGACTGAATGGTGCGTTTCCAGTCAAAATTCTGTGCTTGTTTGAGGTGTGAACGTTTAAAACGATTACGACGACCCTGTAAGGCTTGTAGAAATTGAGCTCGAATTTTTTGAAGTAATTCTTCAACCACCTTTCGAATTAATTCACGGATCGCCTCTTTCATCTCTGTGCTTAAACGACCACGCATACTCAGCAAGGCTTTGGCTACCGCTGGATTAGGTTCAAGCTGTCGTACATGTTCAGGATTCTTAAATAACTCAGTCAGCTCATAACGTTCAATCGCTTGCTTTTGCATGCGTTCAAAAGTTGATTTTGGAAAAAGTTTACGACTTTGATTCAGCCAATTAATCGCATTCAATTGGGATGCTTCTAAACCACCATGACGGTTTTTCCCCTGTTGGATGCCTCGACGTTTATATTCATTTTGATAGAGATAATCGAGATTGCGTTCAAGCTTCAATTGCTCACCAGACAGCGTAGCAGCAGATAAATTTTGATCTGCATATCGACCCAACATCAGGCGCCATCGGCGAGCTTGATCCACTGCATCGAGAGTAAGCTGAGTGTCTGAGTTGTCATGTTGATTTTGTTCAGGAGGCAATGGGCTCATGAGTTTGCTCCCTGCTGTTTAGACGAGTGTTGTTTTGAGTGGGTTGCCCAGTGCTCTAAATGGTCATATGTAAATATTTTCTGAAGTTGTTGGTTTAGTTGAACGCCTTGTAAAACATCCTGTTCACTAATATGACTCAACACCTGATCCAGAATGGTGTCATTGCCAAGCCCTGTGGTTTGAGCGATAAATCTAGACACCTGAGTACTTTGCTTAGGCGTGAGCTGACTAAAGATATAACGTAAATCAGGCAGAATCTGAATAAAGGTCTCTTCAGTCCAATGACTGACCAATTGATGCAATGCATCAATTGCTACTTTTGATTGTACAAAGATCTCAGGTGCAATAAAAAACATGCCATGTAAATACTGCACCGAGTTTTCTGGAGAACTGCCTACAGCAAAAGCCAGTTGTAAGTACTGCTGCAGCTGTTGTTGCTCAATCTGATGATCTAAAAATTGTAAGGTATGCAGCGCACCTTTCAGCGCGTTAAGATGGAATTCATCCAGTTTTGTTGGATCAATCTGTTCATACATCAAACTCAATAAATCGAAGGTTTGAGTCTTAAATGCATGATGTTCAAGCTGCATCTTCTGTTGTCGGATGTTTAAAATCAGTTGATGTAAGGTTTTCAGACTTTTCAGGTTTTGTTCAATTTTTTCTTCATGTGTATCATAAAGTTGATCAAGTAAAAAACAGGCTTGATAGACAGCAAAACTTAAACTTTTCAATAGCATCTGTTCGGGGAGGTTGAGCAAACTGCGACCATGCCACAAATAATAGAGTTGTTGTGCTGCACCAATCACTGAAGCCAAGTTTTGATCGCTTTCAAGATATCCATCGAGTTGCTGATTCAACAGTTTCAAATGCTGCTTTAATCCCAAACGGCAGGCGAGAGCCAGCAATTTGGCAGTTTCAAATGCGGATTGCCCCATACCCTGTTGCTCATTTTCTTGCTGCAACTTGAGCATTTTAATCAATGCAATCTGTTCAAGCTGATTGCCCATTTCAGCCAGTTCAATCAAGCGTGCTTCAACACTAGGTGTCCAAGCATAACGCCATTCCTCGAATAGAAGATCCAAGCTTGCGCCTTGCACAAAATCAGGTCCTGAAATACATTGCGCAAAATGACAGTCGACAAACGCCAATAAATGCAGATATTGGCTGATTTCTTGATGCAGTGGCTTACGATAAATATCCAGTTTTCGATGACGTAAAATGGTGTCATTGATATTAAAGCGGTAAGCCTTAATTTGTTGATAGGTATTTTGAAGTAAAGCTGGGCTATGTTGATTCTGCGCAACTTTGCCAAGTCGCTGTCCACCTAAAAACTGAAAAATATGGGTAAATAGATGCTGTTGTCCGTCATCCATTTCACCTTTGATCAGTGCAGACTGTAATGCATCGAGTAAATCATAACGGCTGGGTTGATTGTGCCCACGCAGTACCGCCAATTGCCATGCGATTTCCGCAGTATTTTTAAGTGCGATATAGGGGGTGACATCAAGTGCATTCTGTTGATTTAAAAAATGGCACAACTCATTTAGGTACTGAAAAAAATGTTGTTGTGGGTCTGTCTGTGATGGAGTGTTCTGCGTATTTAAATGTTGCCAGTATTGCTGATAATAGGCAGGTGAGGGCATTCCTGAAGCGTAACCATTTAACGCATCGAGACGATCAAAACTATAGCGAATCAGCCACGCTTGTTCTTGCCACTTTTGGGTTGAACCTTGAACAATAAAACGTTCAGCCTGAGCGCTATTACTCAAATTTTCAATTAAGGCAATACTATGAAACCCGCCTGTCACCACTAAAACTTTGTGTTTTGGGTTCATCACCTTTTGGATACAATTCCACATGACGTCTTCGCGGTGTAAAGAGGCTTCTTGTAACAGAACTTCTCGTTCATAATCCAGTCGTGCCAATGAGCACCACACAAACACATCATTAAAAAACTGTTGTGCTTGTTGTAGTTGACTGGCGCTTTGTAATTCAAATAAATGATCCCAAAGCTCGTCATGGTTTCGACAATGCATGCTTTCAGCAAGTTTTTGAATATATTGACTATGTGCAAAATAGCGTTCAGACATCAAACTTTTTTGTTGCCAGTCAACATTCTTTTGCTGACTTTTTAAAATGCTTTGTTCAGCCCAATCCAAGTCAATAAACTTAACCTCTGCATGTTGTTGTTTCGCCTCTTGAATCGCCACCCATTCTGGTGAATACTCACAAAAAGGAAAATAGGCAGAAAAAATCTCAGGCTGAGATTGATTGGCTTGATCTGTTTCATCCTCTTTCAAGCGAGATGGGGATACCATATTGTGAAATTGTGCTTGCGCAAAGATCGCAATTGGTGGTTCGGTGGCTTGATCTTGTAAACTTTGGATTAAAAACTCAAAACTGCCTGGTGCTTCAATCAATATATGCGTGGGTTTAATTTCATTGATGTATTGTTTCAAAGCAAAAGCGCAGGCTGGACTATGATGGCGAATAGGTGCAAAGAACACATTTTGCTGTGCTAATTGTTGTTTTAGGTGAAATGCTTGTTTTAATCGTGAGGGCATTTCATCAATGACTGTGTTTAGGTCCAGTGATTGCATCATTAAAACTCTCGACTGGCTTCATAAAAACTTTTCCAATCATCGTCTTTACGTGCACGTTCTTTGACTACCGTGTCTAGATAATAACGCAGGCGTTTGGCATCATCTGGATTATCCTTAAATACCACACCAACCAACTGTTGTGCGATATGTTCTGCCTTTAGAATGCCGTCACTCAGATAGATCGCTTGAAGTCCAGCAGCATGGGCAATATTTACTGCTTCGGCTGTAGACATGACCGCGTCAGGTGTTTTTAAGGTTGCCCCTTGTAGACTTTGCCCAGTTCTTAATTCATTGAAAATAGTGACCAATAGCTCAATGATTTGTGGGCGAATCTGAATCTCTTGGTAAAGCTCTGCAAGCTGCTGTTTCAATTGTAATCCAACCAATTCAATCTCAAACTTTCGATCACGGATCGCTTTGACTGTTTCAAAATTAAAACGGCGTTTCAATGCGGCAGACATCTCATGCACACCACGGTCACGTAAGTTGGCTGTGGCAATGATATTAAAACCCTGAGTAGCCGCTAGGTTAAAATCTTGCCCCATTTCTGGAATCATCATTTGTTTTTCTGAAAGTAACGACACCAAAACGTCTTGAATTTCAGGTGGGCAACGGGTGATTTCTTCAAATCGTACAATTTGACCATTTTTCATGGCGTGGAATAAGGGGGATGGAATCAGTGATTTTTCAGTAGGACCTTCTGACAACAGCAGGGCATAGTTCCATGAGTATTTAATGTGGTCTTCGGTTGTACCCGCAGTTCCTTGTATGGTGAGATGAGAGTTTCCAGAGATCGCTGCACTGAACAGTTCTGAAAGCATGGACTTCGCCGTACCCGGTTCACCGACCAACATCAGTCCTTGATTTCCCATCAACGTCACTAGGGCACGGTCAACAAGCGCATCGTCACCATAAAACTTCTTCTGAATATCAAGTTTGTGATCACCTAAAATAAATGAACGGACCGCATAAGCAGAAAGTTGCCAGCCTGCTGGTTTTCTGTGCTGATCCTGTTCTTTCAAACGTTCTAGTTCTGCTTGATATTTTTGTTCTGAACTGTATTTAATTTGATTCTGTAAATTCTGTTTCATAATCATGGAGTAAATATATTTGGAAGAATAAAACTATCATAACTGGCAAAAGCCAAGATCACCACCCGTTCAATTGTTGTTCGCGACAAATTGTGACATCTATCTGTTAATCTTATGGTTTATCCTGAAATAAATTGATTTTATCGCCATTGGGTGGCGTTCAGATTGTTTATAATTGTATCGTATACTGATCTGTACTGAAATTTTATGAAATAGTGATTGTATTGGTGAATGATTCGGTACATTAATGTATGGGGCTGTTGCTGATTTCATCTTAGGTGAGTCGTCAGCAGACTCAGGATACATGTCTTAGTATTTAATATAAACATAGTTACAGAGGATGCAGATGGTAAATTCCAATAAAAAACATTCAAGCGGACTTATTTCAAATGCTTTTGGTGTAGCAAAAAAACTCAGTGAAACGGGTTTAAATGTGCTTCAGCATGTCGCGCCAGGAACAGTCAGCAAGCTTACACATAGCCCTCAAGCAGACTCAGTTGTTCAAGGTACAGCACAAGAAAAAAACGCTTTTGAGCGTAAAAAATATGAAAACCCTCAGCAAATGATGCGTGAGCATTTGCCCAACGTAACTGGCAAACTTTTAGGAAAGCATTCAAAAAAAATTAATCATGTTGCTTCATTTATCTCACCGGACTTGAACGATAAATTATCCGACTTTCTTTTTGACAAACTCAATGATTTCGTCTCTGAGTTGACTTCTGTCGAGTCTGTATTAAAAGAGGTTGGTGCAAAAAATCTGGCAGAACTCAGTCAAGATACTGATCGTTCACGACGGATCAGTACTGCATTAGCCAATCAAAATAAAATTATCGCCGCAATTCAAGGTACATTGACGGGTGCGGTTGGTGGCGTGGGTACGCTTATTGATATTCCTGCTTCCCTGGCTCTGGCACTACGCAGTGTTTATCATACGGGTCGGGCCTATGGTTTTGAGTTGCAGGCGAAAGATCATACAGTTGTCGAATATATTTTTAAACAGATTGATTTGGGAACTGTCGCTGAAAAGCAGGCATTGATTGCAGCGATTCGAACATTTGCAGGTGTTTTGCAAACTCATAATGTCAATCAACTTCAGCAATTACTAGGTTCAGCAAATGATGCAGAGCTGCTCAAAAAATGGATTGCCAATGAAGATGGTTCATTTAAATTATCTTGGATGAATAATCTTCCTCAGTTTAATCTTTTGACGCGTTTAACACCTTTAGCCACGATGGGAATCAGTGCTGTATATAGTTGGAAACTGGTAGATGATGCAACAGAGCAGGCTCAAATTGTTTTTTCGGGAGCACGTCAATATTTACTTCAGCATCCTGATCAAACAATTGATACTCTAGAGGCTTATGAGCAGTTTGCTCAATTGTTGTCTCATGCCAATCCACTGCTTCTAGCGGACTCCTCGCAAAAGACTGATCCACAGAAATCTGATGCACAAGATGCACAAATTGAAAACAAAACGATTACTCAAGTTGAAGTGAAAGAAAAATCCAGTGAGAGGGATGTTGTTTCAAATCCTGTCGAAAAAGTTGAGCAGGGAATTCAGAAATTAGCTGATACGCATATTGAAAAGAACGCATCTGAACAATCGGATGAAAAATCGATTCAAGCAAAACCTCGCCGCAATGTACAGAAAAAACCGGCAACATCAACCTCAATGCCTGAGGTAAAGACAACCACAGCCGCAAAAACTGTAACAAAAAAGCGTACACCTGCGAAATCGAAAGTCAGTGCTGAAAATACGGTAAAAAGCACTGAAAAAAACGTAGAAGCTACTGATAAAAAATCAGAAAATAAGCTGAATTAAGTTTGCTGGGTTTTATCGGCAAAGTTCGAAATGGTCAATATTTGACAGTACGTTGAATATTGACCATTTTTACATCTTGGCTTACAATTGCATGCCCTCAAAAAGTGGTAATTTTTTGAGGCTTTTTATTAACGGGAGAATTGCCATATGGCAACAACAAATCAGTTGATCCGTAAGGGTCGTACAACTTTGGTTGAAAAATCAAAAGTTCCTGCGTTGAAGGCTTGTCCACAACGTCGTGGTGTTTGTACACGTGTTTATACAACTACACCTAAAAAACCTAACTCAGCAATGCGTAAAGTTTGCCGTGTTCGCTTAACTTCAGGTTTCGAAGTTTCTAGCTATATCGGTGGTGAAGGTCATAACCTGCAAGAGCACAGTGTTGTTCTTATCCGTGGTGGTCGTGTTAAAGACTTACCGGGTGTACGTTACCATACCGTTCGTGGTTCTTTGGACTGTGCTGGTGTTAAAGATCGTAACCAGTCTCGTTCAAAATACGGTGCTAAACGTCCTAAGAAATAATCTTTCGAGATTAGCTTCTTAAGCAGATAGAACCGCAATCCTTTATCGTCTCGCTTGTCTGATTTCTGCATTAATTTTGTGAAATTCAAGCGACGTGTAGTAAGGCCAGCGAATAGCACATGACACTTTGTGCTCATGCTGGATAAACCTGAAGTGTCATATTTATAGGTAGATTAAAATGCCAAGACGTCGCGTAGTTGCTGCTCGTGAAATCCTTCCGGATCCTAAGTTCAGTAGCCAAACAATCGCTAAATTCATGAACCACGTAATGCAAGATGGTAAAAAGTCTATTGCTGAAAGTATCGTTTACGGTGCTTTAGACCGCGTTCAAGAAAAAAACAAAGTTGACCCAGTTGAATTTTTTGAGACTACTCTTGAAAAAGTTCGTCCTATGGTCGAAGTAAAAGCACGCCGTGTTGGTGGTGCTACTTATCAAGTACCTATGGAAGTACGCCCATCCCGTCGTACTGCCTTGGCTATGCGTTGGTTAGTAGATGCTGCTGCTAAGCGTTCTGAAAAAACTATGGCGTTACGTCTTGCTGGTGAGTTGCTTGATGCAGCTGAAGGCAAAGGCGCAGCGATCAAAAAACGTGAAGATGTGCACCGTATGGCTGAAGCTAACAAAGCCTTCTCTCACTACCGCTTCTAAGCGGCTAAAACAGTCCCTTATCAGGAGAATACTCATGCGTATTGCAGCTCGATTTAACATCGCCCTCTACCAAAGTGGGGGATTTGCGGGTATTTAAGTTGCCCATTACGTATTGAGTATCCGTACGCATCAATGCTTCATTGGTGCGTCCTGTTTTAAACAACAAAATTTAGGAATGCAAGAAATCATGGCTCGTCAAACCCCAATTTCTCGTTATCGTAACATTGGTATTTCTGCGCACATTGATGCTGGTAAAACCACGACTACAGAACGTATTTTGTTCTACACAGGTGTATCTCACAAAATCGGTGAAGTACATGATGGTGCAGCAACAATGGACTGGATGGAACAAGAGCAAGAACGTGGTATTACAATCACTTCAGCTGCTACGACTACATTCTGGTCAGGTATGAGTAAACAGTTCCCTGAACACCGTATCAACGTAATCGATACACCGGGACACGTAGACTTCACAATCGAAGTTGAACGTTCTATGCGTGTTCTTGATGGTGCTTGTATGGTTTACTGTGCTGTAGGTGGTGTACAACCTCAGTCTGAAACTGTATGGCGTCAAGCGAACAAATACCAAGTACCTCGTTTAGCATTCGTGAACAAGATGGACCGTACAGGTGCAAACTTCTTCCGTGTTGTTGAACAAATGAAAACACGTCTTGGTGCACATCCTGTACCTATCGTTGTTCCAATCGGTGCTGAAGAAAACTTCCAAGGTGTTATCGACCTGATCGAAATGAAAGCGATCATTTGGGACGAAGCTTCTCAAGGTATGAAGTTCGAATACGGCGATATTCCAGCTGATCTTCAAGCGACTGCTGAAGAATGGCGTACAAACATGGTTGAAGCTGCTGCTGAAGCTTCTGAAGAGTTAATGGACAAATACCTTGAAAATGGTGATCTTGACAAAGAAGACATCGTTAAAGGTCTACGTGTTCAAACATTAGCTTGTCAAATTCAACCAATGCTTTGTGGTACAGCGTTCAAAAACAAAGGTGTTCAACGTATGTTGGATGCTGTAATTGAATTCTTGCCATCACCTACAGAAGTGAAAGCGATTGAAGGTGTACTTGACGATAAAGCTGAAACTAAAGCTGTTCGTGAAGCATCTGACGAAGCTCCATTCTCTGCATTGGCGTTCAAAATCATGAACGACAAGTTCGTAGGTAACTTGACATTCGTACGTGTTTATTCTGGTGTTCTTAAACAAGGTGATTCTGTTTATAACCCAGTTAAATCTAAACGTGAGCGTATTGGTCGTATCGTGCAAATGCACGCAAACGATCGTCAAGACGTTGAAGAAATCCGTGCGGGTGATATCGCTGCGTGTGTAGGTCTTAAAGACGTAACTACAGGTGATACACTTTGTGATGAGAAAAATGTCATCACACTTGAGCGTATGGAATTCCCTGAGCCAGTAATTGCACTTGCAGTTGAGCCAAAAACTAAAGCTGACCAAGAAAAAATGTCAATTGCTTTAGGTCGTTTGGCGAAAGAAGATCCATCGTTCCGTGTTCGCACAGACGAAGAATCTGGTCAAACAATTATTGCGGGTATGGGTGAGCTTCACCTTGACATCATCGTTGACCGTATGAAACGTGAATTCGGTGTTGAAGCGAACATTGGTAAACCAATGGTTGCTTACCGTGAGACAATCAAAAAGTCTGTTGAACAAGAAGGTAAATTCGTTCGTCAAACTGGTGGTAAAGGTAAATTCGGTCACGTATACGTACGTTTAGAGCCGCTTGATCCTGAAGCTGGTAAAGAATACGAATTCGCTGAAGAAGTTGTTGGTGGTGTTGTACCTAAAGAATTCTTCGGTGCAGTTGACAAAGGTATTCAAGAACGTATGAAGAATGGTGTATTGGCTGGTTACCCTGTTGTGGGTATCAAAGCGACATTATTTGACGGTTCTTACCACGATGTCGACTCTGACGAATTATCGTTCAAAATGGCAGGTTCTTACGCATTCCGTGACGGTTTCATGAAAGCAGATCCGATCTTGCTTGAACCGATCATGAAAGTTGAAGTAGAAACTCCAGAAGACTACATGGGCGATATCATGGGTGACTTAAACCGTCGTCGTGGTATGGTTCAGGGTATGGATGACTTACCTGGCGGTACTAAAGCAATTCGTGCTGAAGTTCCACTTGCTGAGATGTTTGGTTACGCGACTCAAATGCGTTCTATGTCTCAAGGTCGTGCGACATACTCTATGGAATTTGCTAAATATGCTGAAACTCCACGTAACGTGGCTGAAGGCATCATTTCTAAATTCCAGTCTGGCGGTAAAAAAGGTGACGACGAGTAATCTTTCGATTACTATAAGCCCAAACTAATTCATAGTTAAAAACCAAGTGCTCATGCAGTGACCCTGCATGAGTAGTTAAAAAAGGAAGCTCT
>NZ_JAPKMY010000010.1:0-189084 GCF_026344175.1 Acinetobacter nematophilus | reverse complement strand
TAAACCAATACCCAAGTTCACATAAGCACCATCGGGAATGTCTTGTGCAACACGTTGTGCAATTTGGTCACGGCTTAGTTTTTGATAGCTCATGCTGCTTCTCCCTGTTGCGCATTGACAGCAACCACATGCTGTACAAAAATCCCTGGGGTAATGATATGTTCAGGGTCAAGCTGACCGAGTTCTGCGATTTCAGAAACCTGTGCAATGGTGACATCTGCCGCCATCGCCATAATCGGACCAAAGTTGCGTGCAGATTTGCGGTATACCAGATTGCCCCAGCGATCGCCCTGATGGGCTTTGATCAAGGCAAAATCAGCTTTGATCGGATACTCAAGCACATAGTCTTTGCCATCGATATGTCGGGTTTCTTTTCCTTCGGCAAGCAATGTACCAAAACCTGTTGGGGTGAAGACTGCCCCTAAACCCATGCCTGCTGCTTGAATACGGCATGCCAAGTTTCCTTGAGGAACCAGTTCTAGTTCAATCTTGCCTGCATGATAGAGTTCATCGAATACCCATGAATCGGACTGGCGAGGGAATGAACAGATGATCTTACGTACAGCCCCGGATTTGAGGAGTTTGGCCAGACCGTAATCGCCATTGCCTGCATTGTTATTGACAATGACCAAGTCTTTGACGCCCAGCTCGATCAATCCATCAATCAGTTCTGCGGGTTGTCCTGCGGTTCCAAAGCCACCAATCATAATGCTTGAACCATCTTTGATTTTTGACAGGACTTCCATCATGGATAAAGAACTTTTATCAATCATAAGACTTAACCTTTGTCTATGTTTCCAAATTACTATGTATAAATGAGTCAGAACATATTTATGCATAGTGATCTAAAACAGATCATGAGATAAACGCTGTTATCTCATGACCAAAAACATGAAAAATACTTTCTAATTAAGCACTTGCACGACGGCGGTCTACTTCTGTCGTTGGTGCATCTGCTTGTTCTTTAACAAGTTCAACATTGAAGATGATGTGTTTGAAAGGTTTGTTTACACCACGACGGGCAAGTTCAGCTTCATCAGTCACATCTACTGCTGTTGCAACCAAGCCTTCACGTGTTGCAAAGGCAAAGTCGTCCCAAAGATATTTGTCACCTTCAATATTGAACTGTGTGGTGAGTTTGCGGTAACCCGGTGCCGATACAAAATAGTGAACATGAGAAGGGCGATTTCCATGACGGCCCAGCAAATTGAGTAGCGCTTGCGTTGTCCCTTCAGGTGGACAGCCATATCCGACCGGCATGGTGGTTTGCGCAACATACTGACCATTGGCATCCGTTAAAATACTACGACGTAAATTGAAATCAGATTGAGATTTGTCAAAGAAAGAATAGTTACCTAAGCTATTGGCATGCCAAACTTCAACTTTGGCACCTTCAATAATGTTGCCATCCGCATCCGTAACTTTACCCTCGATGAATAGCGTATCGACATGATCAGATTCAGAACCATCATCCATACGGGCAAAGCCGACAGATTCAGGTGCGCCTGCGACATATAGAGGACCTTCAATCGTTCTTGGTGTTCCACCTGTAATACCTGCTTTCGCATCTGCTTCATCAGCACGTAAATCCAAATAGTGCTCTAGCCCCAGACCTGCTGCAAGAAGCCCCAGTTCGTTGGCCTGTCCTGCATCGGTAAAATACTCTAAACCCTTCCAAAGTTCAGTTTGGGAAATATCCAGGTCCTCAATGGCCTGGAATAAATCTCCGAGCAATCGAACGACAATTTGCTGAACACGTGGATTTACTTCACCTGTTGCAGTGTCTACATTCATTTGTTGAACTAATTTATCTATTTCTTGGCGGTTCATACTGATTCTCCTGAAGTATGAAAGGTTTTACGTGGCTTGCTTTGCTTACTCATGGTTGATGAATGAAATATTTAAACCAACAGCTTTGCTTGCTCCATTGCGCACCACAGTCCTTGTTAATTACGGCGATTAAAAAAATAAACGATCAATACGGTTCAGCTGTCATCTTCACGAATAGATGAGGGATGACGATTCAAAGCCATCACCTCGATATCCATGTATGGATACAGCGGGAGACCTTGTAAAATGCTGTGCAGTTCTTCATTACTCTCAACATCAAAAATACTGATATTTGAATATTGACCTGTGATGCGCCAAATATGACGCCACTTTCCTTGACGTTGTAAATCCTGAGAATATGCTTTTTCAACAGCTTTTATTTCATTGGCTTTTTCAATAGGCATATCCAATGGGATATTTACATCCATTCTGACTTGGTAAAGCATGCGAACTCCTTGAATTATTTACGACGCAAGTGGTCAATTTTGTTTTCATCCAGTTCAATACCCAATCCAGAAGCTGTTGGAATTTTCAGCTCAAAATTTTCATATTGAAGTGGTGTTTTTAAAATTTGTTCTGTCAGCAGTAAAGGACCAAATAGTTCAGTGCCATACGCTAAGTTGCTGAATGTGGAAAAAACATGTGCAGATGCGATGGTGCCTACAGGTCCCTCCAGCATCGTGCCACCATACAGGTCTATACCTGCGAGGTTTGCCAGTTTTCCAACTTCACAGGCTTCGGTTAAGCCTCCTGATTGAGCTACTTTCACTGCAAAGACGGATGCTGCATTGCGTTTAGCCAGTTCATAAGCACTTTGCGGTCCCATCAATGACTCGTCTGCCATAATCGCAATATCAAACTTTTCTGTTAGGCGATGCATGGCATCAATATTCTGAATTGCACAAGGCTGTTCAATCAGATCGATTCCACCATCTTGGAGCATTTTGATGCCTTTAATTGCGGTTAATTCAGACCATGCCCGATTGACATCGACTCGAATTGAAATCTCATCACCCAAAGCTTGTTTAATTGCCAAAACATGCTCGACATCTTGTTGCAAAGGTCGTGAACCAATTTTTAATTTGAAAGTGTTATGACGTTTAGCGGCAATCATTTTCTTGGCTTCAGCAATATCTTTTTCCGTATCACCCGAAGCCAATACCCATAACACTGAAATACTGTCACGTAAACGACCACCCAACAACTCACTGACAGGGATACCCAAACGTTGGGACTGAATGTCCAGTAATGCAGTTTGAATCGCACATTTGGCAAAACGGTTACCATTAATATTGCGTTGAATGATTTGCATTGTTTGCGCAATATTCAATCCAGATAAGGTCTTGAGTAAGGGCGCAAAATAAGTGTCTATATTGGTTTTAACACTTTCAGGACTCTCTTCACCATAACCTAAACCACCGATCGTGGTCGCTTCCCCCCAGCCAGTGAAACCATCTTCAGTGGTGATTTTAATCAGCACCAAAGTTTGTGTTTGCATCGTCGCAACCGCCATCTTATGAGGGCGAATGGTGGGGATCTCGACTAAGAGTGTTTCTATGGACTTATACATGTTGCGAATTTCTTAAGTATTAAGCTATTTATATACCCTAAATTAATGTAATATCTTTAACTAGGCTGTATTTGGTATTTTTAGATACTTAAAAAGTATATTAAGAGGCGAAATAGAAAAAATGGAATTAAGACATCTTCGTTACTTTGTGACGGTGGTAGAAGAGCAAAGTATTACCAAAGCGGCTGAAAAATTATGTATTGCTCAACCCCCGCTGAGTCGACAGATCCAGAATCTTGAGCAAGAACTGGGGATTTTGTTGTTTGAACGGGGTTCGAGACCTGTAAGAACGACTGAAGCAGGGCAGTTTTTTTATCAACATGCCGTACAAATCCTGACCCATACTGCTCAAGCAGCTTCTATGGCGAAACGTATAAGTGCAGTCAATAAAATTGTCCGTATTGGTTATGTCAGTTCACTTTTATATGCACTCTTACCCCAAATCATTTACTTGTTTCGCCAGCGTCATTCTGATATTCAAGTAGAGCTAATTGAGTGTGGGACCAAAGACCAAATTGAAGCATTAAAACAGGGCAAAATTGACTTGGGTTTTGGTCGGTTAAGGATTAGTGATCCTGCGATTAAGCGTATTGTATTGCGTGAAGAAAAGCTGAAATTGGCTGTACATAAAAATCATCGTCTGGCTGAATATATTGAACAAGGACTTTATTTATCACAAATTACCCATGAAACGATTTTCTCTTATCCCGCAACCCAAAAACCCAATTTCTCTACCTTAATTCAGTCGATTTTTACTGAATTGGGGCTGGTTCCTAAAGATATGGTCGAAGTGCGTGAAATTCATATGGCCCTTGGTTTGGTATCATCAGGAGAGGGGATCTGTTTGATTCCTGAAAGCGCCAGTGATATCGGGATGAAAAATTTAGTCTATATCCCAATTTTAGATGTGGAAGCCTATAGTCCAATTTCGCTATCTGTTCGAAATATGGATCAAAGCAGCTATGTACCGAACATACTTGCATGTGTGAGAGAGGTTTTTGAGCAGGAGAATATCCACTTAAAAATGAATGAGTAATCACTTTAATTTATGCAATCACTGTATGGAAACGCTCTTTTATTCTGGATGTAGAATATATGTTCTTAGAACGCTTCCTTTAATACTTCAAGTTTGAATGAAATAGAGCAATCAATGTTAACGCAGCCATCAATGGTCTAAATTTTTTTCCATTGCAGATTTTCTTCATCAAAATTGATTAAAAAAGAGGTTCCCGATTCATCACCTACCAGATAAGAAGATGGGTTAACCATAAGCACTTTTAACAATGTCCCGGCTTCAATGGTAATTGGACGTAAATTTTCTTTCGTTAATGTAACGGGTTGAAGTAATTCAATGATTTCCATTTTTTTAACTAACCTGTCATTTGACTAAAAACTCGTTCATTCATCATGACATAAATGAAGACCTGTAGGCTGAAATTTAAATTAAAAAGCGTCGCAGTAATGTATTGATATGTAATCTAAAGAATATTTATCAAGATTAAAGCTAGATTTTGACTTGTATGCAAAATCTAGCTGTTCAGGTTTATAAAGTGATGGTGGCGCCAAGAACTTTAATAAATTGTGCTAACCAAGCCGGATGCGCAGGCCATGCAGGTGCAGTCACTAAATGACCGTCAGTCACAGCATCCGTTACAGCAATATCCGCATATTGACCACCTGCCAGTTTAACTTCAGCAGCACAAGCAGGGTAGGCCGAGCATAGACGACCTTTTAATACATCAGTGGCAGCCAAGAGCTGTGCACCATGACAAACTGCGGCAATAGGTTTTTTTACCGCATCGAATTCACGAACAATTTCAATAACACGATCATTCATTCGTAAATATTCTGGAGCGCGACCACCAGGAATGATCAAGCCAATGTAGTTTTGCGTATCAACTTGGTTAAAATCATAGTTAATTGCGAAGTTATGACCTCTTTTTTCACTATAGGTCTGATCACCTTCAAAATCATGGATTGCCGTGGCGATACTGTCACCATTTTTCTTGTCTGGGCAGACTGCATGAACGGTATAGCCTAATCCTGTGAGGAATTGGAAAGGCACCATGGTTTCATAATCTTCCGCATAATCACCGACTAACATCAAAATTTGTTTAGACATTTTTTCACCCTCTGTACAAAAAATAGTGATCCTTTTAGGTAAAATAACACGCTCAGATTTCAGTTTTAAGTTGAATTTATACGGCTTTAGTCTTAATTTTACTGAGCGCATTGTAATAAATAGATTTGTAAATTTCTTATTCTAAAGCAATTGTTTACAAAGTAATGAATAGAGGATGAAAAGGGAAAATATGAAAAAGTATCTCTTGGGTTTAGGTTTAGTGCTTGCAGCAACAGTGAATCATGCTGCCGAGCAAGAAACAATATATAGAGGAATGGGAGAAGCCTCTTCGCAATTCCCAAGCCTTAAAAAAATGCTCAAACAGGGGTTGATCAATAAAAAAGCCGAGGTTTCAAGGTATGATTACAATGATGTATATCGACTCAAGAAACCTTTAAATTTTATGGGGCAAAGTGTTGTTCTGGTTTCAGATGAATATATGTCTCAATATGCAGGATGCTGTGTGAGTGAGGGCTGGGGAGCGCTTATCGCAAAAAATACCGATTTAAAACAGTTGACTCAATTCGCAAAAGCCAATCAGTGTTCATTGACTGAAATGGACCGAAGCAGGACAGACTACTATTATTATAAGCTCAAGCAACTGCCTAAAGCACAATATTATGAGCTTTCCTGCCGTGAGCGAGATCTAGAAAGCCAGCAATAAGGGAAGTTCAAATCATTTTCCAAATCCCCGTTAACGGGGATTTGATTTTTAAATATTTTACTTTTCAGAGATGAAAAGATAAAAAAGTCTTTTTTCGGTCAGAGGAGATATCCATATCGCTTTTGACCGAAGGCGGTGTCCATATCGCCAACCACAACGTAAGGTAAAATTGGCGAATGAAAAAGCAACGTCCATTTCATTTATATTAAATTAATAATAATGTTTGATATTACATTTTGTAGGCTTTGCATTTTATAGTAGCCCAGTTTTCCAAGCTTGATTCAAAGCTGTTAAAACCTAATGATCGCGACCTTGCTACAAAATCAGTACACCTGTTCCCGCACCAATCAGCATTAACCATACAGGATGCACATTTTTAAATACGCTGAGTAGTACAGTCAGGACAACGATAGTGATCAGTAAAATATTTTGAGCTGAGGCTTGGGCAATAATCCATGCACTCACAAGAACTAAGCCAACAGTAATGGGTTTTAATGCTTTTTCAAATCTAATGCGTAAAGGATGACTTTTAAAGTTATTCCAAAATTTAAGCGCATAGACTGTAATAATTGAAGAGGGTCCGAATTTGGCAAAAGATGTCACAAGCAGTCCCATCGGCCCAGCAACATGCCAACCCACTAAAGGGACAATCATCATATTGGGACCGGGTGCAGCCTGTGCCATTGCAAACATAGAACTGAATTGTTCAGCAGTCATCCACTGATGAACCACCACCACTTGATGTTGCATTTCTGGCAAGATGGCATTTCCACCGCCAAATGCCAGTAATGACAATTGAGTAAAAACTAAAGTGAGTGCGATAAGGACATACATTTTGTTCTACTCCTGAGTGAATTTATGTTGTTTAAATGCTAAAACAACCATATTCACTGTGACTAAAATCAACAGTGTCAAGGCCAAAGGCAGTTTCACCAATAACATGAAAATAACGGTTAACAAAATGGTGAAATAGGTCAGTTTGCTTTTCATAATCGGTTTTAGCATTTTAAAGCCCGTGGCAAACAGTAAACCTGCCGCCGCCGCCGCTAAACCTTGGATCATGTGGCGAACAAAAACAATCTCTTGGAAATTGACATAGATTTGATACAGTGAAATCACGATCACTGTCGGCGCCAACATCAATCCGACTACAGCACTGATTGCACCTTTGATGCCTGCAAAATCATAGCCAATGGCGACAGCCATATTGACAATATTACCCCCTGGTAGAATTTGGCAGACACCGAGTAAATCTGTAAATTTTTCAGCTGTCAGCCATTTTTGATCTTCAACAATTAAACGATGCGCCAGTGGAAGTACGCCACCAAAGCCCATTAAACCAAGCTTCATAAAGCCTAAAAATAATGCTCTGCAATCGGGTGTTTCAATGGTTTGTTCCATTGGCATTGCTTCACTATTCATTTAGACCTCTTCAATTTGCTGTCCTGTATGGATTGAATGTGATTATCTGCTTGTTTAGTTATAATTAAAAATGCTATTTTTGCTGTTATTCATACTTAAAAAGTATGGTTTTAGAGAGTCTTTTTCGCAAATTGACCTCCAAAGCCATTGGATAGATTTTTATATTGAGGTGGACGCATGATCGATATTCAGAAACTCAAGGCTTTTGTTGCAGTGGTTGAAGAAAGCAATATTTCTCGTGCAGCTGTACGTTTGAATATGCAGCAACCTCCCTTAACACGAATAATCAAAAATCTAGAAGATGAATTGGATACTACGTTATTAAAGCGCTTACCTCGTGGGGTTGAGGCGACTGAAGCAGGTAAAGCACTCTATCAGGAAGCAGTTACAATCCTTGCACACGCGCAGGCGATTCCAAAACGCGTACAGAATATCTCGAAAGGATTAGAAGGACAGATCAATATTGGCTTCACCAACTCAGTAGGTTTGCATTCTTTTTTACCGGCATTGTTACGGAATTTCCGTGAAAATTTTCCTGCTGTATCCATTCATTTAGAAGAGGATGCGAGTAGTTCACTGATTGATTCAATTATTAATGAAAAAAATGACATCGTATTTTTACGTAAACCCGCACCCATTAATTTGGGATTAAAAAGCTTACATGTCTTGGATGAACCATTAATTGTCGCTTTGCCGAGTAATCATCCCTTGGCTTTACAGGGCGAAGTGATTGATCTGTTGGATTTAGAACCCTATGACTTTGTGCTATATCGTCGATTGGCAGGGCAGGATTTATTTGACAATATTTTGGCATGTTGTTATCAAGCGGGTTTCAGTCCAAGGATTGTCCAAGAAGCGCCTCGTTTAACATCGAGTCTAAATTTGATTGCAGCAGGGATTGGTTTATCCATTGTTCCTGAAGCAATTCGGGATTTTTGGAATAAACAGATTGTCTATAAAGTATTAAAAGCAGACACCACATGTATCGCACCCATTTACGCTGTGTATCAGCAAAATGTTGAAAATGTACGTTTAAAACATATTTTAAATTTACTGGATTAATTTTTGTGCTCAATCAAAATGAATTGTTTGGCATAAGGTTTATATTACATCAGGCGAATGAGGAGATTGCATTAAATTGATGCTGTATAGAGTCGTTAAGAAATTAAAAAATAACGGAATCATTGCATTTTTGCTACACATGAAAGCTTTACTGCGGATTAGTATGATCTTTTTAAATTTTAGTGTTAAAAATTAGAATTGAGGATAGGCTTTTGAAACTCAAATTTGTAAAAAATGTTCTAGTATCAGCAATGATGTTGTCCTCTACAGTTTTATGGGCAGAAACAACGGCGCAAACAACCCAAATGATGCCTGTTGTTGCAAAAGATCAGAAAAAATCAGGGATTGATGATCAATATTTTGATCAAACTGTAAAAGGCAGTGATGATTTTTATCAGCATGTGAATGGTGGTTGGATAAAGAACACTGAAATTCCTGCAGATAAATCACGTTGGGGGACGTTTGATATTTTGCATGAAGAATCATTAAAACAACTGCACGATATCGTCGATGAGCTGTCAAAACAACAGTTGACTCATGGGAGTTCTGAGCAGAAAGTTGCCACACTATATGCGAATTTTATGGATGAAAAAGCGATAGAAGCACTGGGTATTCAACCCATTCAGGCTGAAATTGAAAATGTTGACGCCCTTAAAAACAAAAAGGATATTGCACAATTAGCTGCTCATTTTTCACGTATTGGCGTCACCAGCCCGTTTGATGTAGGCATTGACCAAGATATGAAAAATTCTACACAAATGATTGCGATGCTGGGACAAGGAGGGTTGGGACTGCCAGATCGTGATTATTATTTAAAGAATGATGCAAAATTTAAAAAAGTACGTTCGCAGTACCTCAGCTATATTGAAAAAACATTAAAACTGGCTGGTGATACTCAAGCTGCGCAACATGCACAAGCAATTTTAAAATTAGAAACGCAAATTGCGAAAATACAGTGGAGTAATGTACAAAATCGAGATGTATCCAAACTCTATAATATCTATAAAACAGAAGATTTAGCCAATCTCAGTCCAAAAATTGATTGGAAAACCTATTTAGAAAAACAAGAATTGGCAGATAAAATTAAAACCATTCAGGTGATTCAACCGAGCTATTTTAAAGGTTTAAGTCCAATTGTAGACAATACTTCACTCGATGCGTGGAAAGCTTATTTTAAGTTCCATTTGGTCAGTGATTTTTCACCATTGTTGAGTAAAGCTTTTGTAGACAATAGTTTTGATTTCTATAGTAATCAATTACGAGAAATCAAAGAGCAGAAACCGCGTTGGAAGCGCGGAGTGCAATTGGTCGAAGGGACTTTGGGTGAAAGTCTAGGACAGATCTATGTGAAAAAATATTTCTCTGCTGAGAAAAAACAACGTATGGAATTACTGGTTCAAAATTTGATGAAAGCCTATTCACACAGTATTGAACAGTTGGACTGGATGAGTCCGGCAACGAAAGTCCAAGCACAGAAAAAATTGGCCAGTTTTGCGGTAAAAATCGGTTATCCAAACAAATGGCGTGATTATTCAGCTTTAGAGATTAAAAACAATGATTTGATTGGAAACGTACTTCGCTCACGTGAGTTTGAACATCAATATGCGTTGAACAAATTGGGTAAACCTGTAGATCGTGATGAATGGGGCATGACACCGCAAACAATCAATGCGTACTACAATGCATCTTTAAATGAAATTGTTTTCCCAGCAGCAATTTTACAACCTCCATTTTTTGATATGGATGCTGATGATGCAGTGAACTATGGCGCGATTGGTGCAATTATTGGTCATGAAATTAGTCATGGTTTCGATGATCAAGGCAGCCAGTTTGATGAGTTGGGTAATATGAAAAACTGGTGGACTGCAGATGATCACCGAAAATTTAAAGAAAAAACCAGTGCACTGGTAGCTCAATACAATGCTTATGAGCCGGTCAAAGGTTACCATGTCAATGGTGAATTAACATTGGGTGAAAATATTGCCGATAATTCTGGTTTAGCGATTGCCTATAAGGCCTATCAATTGTCACTCAATGGGAAGCCTGCACCTGTGTTAGATAATTTAACCGGTGAACAGCGTTTTTACATCGGTTGGGCTCAAGCATGGCGCTCAAAAATCACCGATGCCATGCAAGTAGAGTTTCTAAAACGTGATCCGCATTCACCAGATAAAGTCCGTGGTAATGCGACTTTACTCAATCAAGCGCCTTTCTATGATGCCTTCCATCTTAAACAAGGAGACAAGATGTATTTACCTGCCAATAAACGTGTCACCATTTGGTAATGTCGTGAATCAACCTGCCAAATCAGCTGATGGTTTGGTGGGGTTTATGATCATCTCTATTTTTGGTTCAATAATGCCTTTGAAAATAGCTGTTTAGGTTGAGCTTTTTTTAGATTCAAGTAATTGATTATCCCTAATTCAAGTTTTTGTGATTTTTTTATCATTTTATTTAGATAAATAGTGAATAAATTCAATAGAATAAGTTTGTTATTTTGGCTTTTTTCAGCTATTTTCTTAAAAAATACAATTGAGAAATGTTAGGTGAATTTAAAAGCATTCTTTTGGTTTGCTGGGGCGGGTTGTGTACTACAGGCTTGTACAAGCATCTCGACTTCAACATCTGATACCTTTAAACAGTATGCGTCTCCGCAAGAAGTGATTGATAAGAAAAATATCAACGATAATCAACGTTCATCTAAAGAATATGTTTATGATTGGGGACCTAAACAAGGCCATCAATCAGTACAGTCATTAACACCCAAAACCTATTTAAACCGTTATTGTGTTGCCAAAGGCGGTCGATTTAGCCAGGTTGAAACCAGTACCATGAAGCTGGTCAAAGATGTGTGGACAAAGAAACTGTTGAATACCTATAGCAGTGTGAAACAAGGGATTGGTGCATATCACTGTGTCGAAAGTAATGGTCAACAATGGTATGTTTCAATTGAACCTTTATCCGAGCGAAAGCTGGCACAAACTGAGACTCGTGCTGTTATCTTACAGACCAGAGTATTATCTTTGGATGAATTAAAAAAACTGTATAACACTAACAGTAATGTAATAATTGCCCAGCAAGAAAAGAAATCAAAGCATCACCCTGCGAAGAACACTGAAATCAAAACCAACAATTCAAAAAATACGTATGTAAATTCTGCGGTGAAAACTACTTCTGTAAAACCAATTGAAGAAAAGAAGGCTGTTGTACAGGTTGTTGAGGAAGTGAAGGAAAAACCGCAAGTTGAAAAAGTAGTGAATACACCGCAAGCACAGCAGATGCAATTATACAGTGCTGCACGTAAAGATTTGGGACGTGGACAAAATCAGATCAATGCCTGTAATAATGCCGAAAGAGCCTATAACTATGGGCGTTTGCATGGAACAAGCGGAATCAATGTCTACGCAGAATCAGGTGTCTTGGTGGCTAGATGTTTAACCAATGTACCGAGTTATGGTCAACGGTTTTCTAATCCGCAAGATCGTGCTAAACGGATTTTGCAGAATTTATCGACCAATCAAAATCATGCCGTTGCTAAACATATGTTAAAGCAAATGAAGTGATGGGCAGTGGATTGAAGTTGGATCGTCCAACATTATGGATTCAAGCCAGAGCTAGTCAAAGATTCTTGCGAGCACATGAAATATTGCTTTTATGAGATTCAAGATTGAGCGCAAAATGAGATGAACAATAATCTCAGCAAACAATTCTTTTAAAAAATGTCCCAGTTTTTTTAAAATGTGAAAGCCCCATCTGAACATGTCGCTGATTTTACTAAAGATGTAATCAATTATCGACCTAACAGGATGATGTCTATGTGATAGCCACCACTGTTGCAGTTTGCTTATGTTTATTTTTGGAGGATTTTCACAAAAAATCAGCATATACATCCAGATTGAGAAAATAATACCTAGACATGACAGTGTGACATACAGCATTGACATAAAGTTTTGTTTTTAATTTTCATATGATGTTTACAGTATATTCTAAACACAATCGTGCAAAATTTTTAAAATAATACGAAATAAACATCATAAAAGACAGACATTGAAAAAGCATGCTGAGAAACAAGCGAACTGAAAAATATTTTTCAATTTATTTAAAATTTTTGTTGTGTTTGAAAATGAGAACCCTATCAAGTTACAGAGTCACAAAAGTGCTGATTTGTCATTTATGTTACAACTGGATTAGTCTTCAATTGGAAATTTTCCCATGTCACGCCCAGTTCATTCCTTTATTTCAAATCAGTTCTCAAAACTTGGACGCACTGTATTGATCGCTAGCGCATTGATGGGAACTACACAATTTGCTGTTGCAGGACCCACAGTAGACCAACTCAGCGATTGTTTGGTCAAAGCGACAACTGCAACAGATAAAACTACTGTTCTCCAGTGGACTTTCGCTGCTTTATCAGCTCATCCTGATTTAAAAGCATTGAGTAATGTTAGTGATGCTCAAAGAACCCAACTCGATCAAAAATTTGCTCAGGTTTTACAACGCGTCATTGTTGAACAATGTGCTGTACAGGCAAAAGCGGTGATTCAAACTGAAGGTTTACAAGCAGTAGGCGACAGTTTTCAAGAATTAGGACGCAGTACAGGCGAAGATATTGTTAAAAACCCTGAGGTCAAAAAACAGTTGCAGGGTGTACTTCGCTATGTCGACTTAAATAAACTGGTGATGACATTTTTAACCCCAGATATTTGGAATAAATTGGGAACGATTCGTCAATAAATAATTTCTGTGAACTTTTTTTCAGCAGAAAGAATTTCCGCTTGCTTAACTAATATTTAATCTTGAGCTGCTCTTTATCCTGATAGAGATATGAGAGCAGGAATCAATCTATAGAAGGTACTTAGTTTAGTGCTCATACTAGATTAAGCTTATGCCTGTCAGTGAAGTTATAGCACTGAAATGAAATATTGGTTTTTGAAATCACTTACATGCTATTTTAATGATTGAATTGTAAGAGTGTTTTAGGTCATTTGAATGGATTTTGAAAAGCTGTTTTTATATAAACAATGGTCGGATCGACGTTTATTTCAAGCAATTGACCAGATAGATCAGGTGAAATATTTAGAAGATTATCAGTTTGCTCAGCAGCAATTCAATCATATGATCATTGTCGAAGAACTCTTTCGATCTCGGCTAGAAAATAAAAAAGCCTTACATACTCAAACCAATACAGATGTATTACCTGCATTAGATGAGTTGCAACAACGGATTGAATGTTCTCATGTTTGGTTTATTGGGTTTGTAAAACAGATTAAATCGAATCAACTGGCTGAAATCATTCATTTTCAATTTATCGATAAAAAAACAGGCTCACTTTCAATAGAAGAAATTCTTTTTCATATCATCAATCATGGCACATACCATCGGGGTAATATTGCCCATGCTTTGCATCATGCTCAGGTCACTCATCCTGCAGATACATATACGGTCTTTATTCATCAACGTGAACCTGAGCGTAGAGCAGGATAAAAAATCTGTATCATTACAATATTAAATTAAAATTTTTAAGAAATAGATCAACGATTATGGACAAGAAAGCTGTCAAGATTTTATTTAAAACCATCAAATGTTCGCAGGATGAAAGCATAGAAAATTGGTTTTATTGGGATCACTATATGAAATTCATTACAGATGATGAATTTGAATATGCAAAAAGTCATTCAGTCATGTTTGATCAAGAGAAAATAAGCCATAATGAGATTTGCACAAGAATCAAAAATGCAGTTGATCATATTGAAAAGCAAGATGTCGTAAATGCATTTATCTATAGCCTCAGTACTCGACAATTAGAATATCGTTCCTTTTTATCGAGTTATTGTATTGGCAAAAGTTTAATTGAACATGATTTTATTGCGAGCCCAGCACCGAATCCAACGATTTGTGCTGTGTGTGGTCTACATCGATTTGAATTTGAAGATCCGATTGAATTTAATACGATGAATTATTTCAAATACAAACATGGGAGTTGTACAGAAAATTTGATTTCAGTTTTATTTGATGTAGAGCAATTTTCTAGATTTCCTGTTGTTGAACCGAATGAGGCAGATTACCGCATTCTCAATCAACTCAAATCAATTATTCAAAATGCACAGCCAAATGACAGAATTGCACAGTTAAAGAAAGGCATTGCTCAAAGCCTTAAATCTAATGACGAAGAACGTTTGGGACTTTTAGAAATTTTTGGTGTGATTGGTATTTTGCATGATGATAAGCATTTTGGTTATGCAGACAATTATGTAACTTATCCTGAAAGAGAGCACCGACCGATTAAAAATGATGATGTGAACTATCCTACACGATGGTGGCAAGGAAAGTTTGGCGTTGATCAAGAGAAATGGGATTATTGGTTTAAAAAATAATTTTTTTGAACATTTAGATAGCCATAAAAACTTCAGAATATTTATACTTTATCATTTTAAAACCATTTCATCCTCATTATGGAGTTGCAACAGCCACTTTTTTTATTCAATCTGCAATGTACTGCCATGACCCTGCAATTGATTCGGATATATTGAAAGATTGCAGTGTGGAATGGATGTAATCATGTTATGGTTTTTAGCGCCGTAAAGAGTTATCTACTGCTTCACTCTCATATTCAAGGATTCCAATTATAGCTAGGAAGGTCTAAACCTGTAAGTCCCTATATTGAATCAGATAATATTATTCAGATGAGTGCAGCATATCTTAGTTTAGGTCAATATTAGGGGGGGAAATGTTCACGTTCCAGTATGGGATTGATTATTTATTATCGACCTTACAGAAGGGTTAGCCCTGAGCTTATAATCCTCAACAAGGACATAGGGTCGATTGGATTGCTCACGACCTACATCACTGTGAAATGCTTACACGTGTATAGAGGTTGGGTAATGCACCTTATCTAGCTTTATACGAGGTATTTAAATATCGAAAAATAATAGTAGGGTTGATTGGTGATGTTATTGCAAATTATGGTGTTTAGAGCTAATTTTAGATCGTAGACCTAATTTTTATAAAACATATGTCTGTTTTCCCAAAATAATAAATCAGACATCAAGGTCATTTTGGAGGTGGATTGTGAAGTTTTTTCATCGCTCTAAACTTATTTTCACTACATTTAGAAAAGCTTGTAGATATCATTTTCGTCTAAATGCTGTTCCTGAAGAGTTCACCGAATATGCAACTATTCCTGATATTACAAATGCTAGAATTTGGTTTGATCGAGATTTGAGTACGTTTATTCAAACGATTATTCAAGATGATCAACGAGAAAAAGCGTCTTTCGGGACTTCCTGTGATGACTTTCCTGTTTCAGTGTTGGCTATATCAGGCGGAGGTGACAATGGTGCATTTGCAGCAGGGGTCCTTGGTGGCTTAAGTGCTAGTGGTCAGCGCCCCTATTTTAAGGTGGTTACAGGTATTAGTACTGGGGCGCTTATTGCGCCTTTTGCATTTCTTGGCACGCCATATGATGATATTTTGCAAACAGTAGCGACATCTGTCGGACCTGATAAAATATTTCAACATCGTAATATATTTATGGGATTAGCTAAGGATGGAATGGCAAATAGTAAACCTCTTGCCAAAATACTTAAGCAGTACATCACACCTGAGATTTTGAATTTAGTTGCAAAGGAATATAGAAAAGGACGTGTATTACAAATCGGAACAACAGATTTGGATTCAGGACGGCAAGTGATTTGGAATATGGGTGAAATTGCTTCAAGTAATTCACCCAATGCGCTAGAGCTCTTTTGCAAAATTATTATTGCATCAGCAAGTATTCCAGGAGTTGTCTCCCCAGTAATGATTGATGTCGAAGTCAATCGAAAAAAATATCAGGAAATGCATGTAGATGGTGGTGTTGTCAGTCAAGTATTTCTCTATCCAGCTACTCTTATGGAAGAGTTGGAGAGAGTCACTGGAAAACATTTAAGTCGTGAAGTTCATATGTATGTAATCAGAAATGGTCGATTAAAATCAAATTGGAGTGAAACGAAGAAAAGAACTTTAAGTATTGGTGGAAGAGCAATTAATATTCTAATTCAATCACAGGGGATAAATGATTTATTACATCTCTTTCAGATTGCAAAACAAGACAATGTAGATTTTAATCTTGCTTATATTGGAGAGGATTTCAACGTTGAGCATGCTCAGGAGTTTGATAGACACTATATGCAAAAGCTATATGAATACGGGTTCAACTTCGCTGCTACCCATCAACAATGGCATAAAAGTTTACCAAAAGAAGTTTTGATGAGATAAAAAGCCTGCTTGAATACAGCGAGCGTCAATGGATGCACACGAATACTTAAAAAATTTTTCTAGAATACTCTCTAAATATCTAAATAAATGGAAAAATTTTGGTTCGAGGTCTAATTTGATTACAGATATTTAATATTAGAGTTGAGCAAAAAGTGATTTATGAAAGAAGTCTGCTTATTGATGGATTTTAAATGAAAACTTTTGCTATTTACCAAGTTCATGAAAATACAAACTTATGCTTTATTCAGATCAAGGTTGTGATTATCAAGTGAGCCAATTTAGGAATAGAATTAAAGCAAATAAAATTAAGCAAAATACGAGTAGAAAGGGGGGATAATATTTCGATGGAAAACGAATTTGGACTGAGAAGAATTTAACTCAAATTTAAAAAGACTGTAACAATTAAAATGGATAAATGTCAGGTCTGAGCTAGGACACTATACCTATTATTATAATCATGAGAATGCAAATTAAACTAAAACTGTGCAATATTTGGGACTTAGCTCATTTAAGCCTGCTTTCTTTTAATATGAACCTAACAATTTCTTCATCAATTTATTAACTTGAATAGGATACTGCTTATCAGTACCCTGTAATTTAATTGGTGTTAACGATGATTTAGCTTTTAAGATTTTTTGTCAGTGTACCAGTCTCACCAAATAACTTTTCACGATATTCTGCTTCAAGTTGTTCTGTTTGCATATGTAGTGGATTGAAATCATGATTTCTTATATCTAACATCTCAATCATAGCTTTTGAGATGATTCCCATACGATTTATTCCTCCAAAGCCAAGATATATACCATCTTTTAGCTCCCGAATAGAAAACTTTATATCACTCCGTCGTAATATTTTTATCCAGTAATTAAACAGTACTGGAGAGAGAAGTTTAGTCACCCGTGTCAGTGCTATTCTTCTGTTTTTCGTCGTGTTGCCGCCTATCGCAACCAATACATCAAATGCGACAGATTTATGTTCAAGTTCTTCGAGTGCGTGCCATTCCCAAAGGTTTCTATTTTCTTGAATTGTTCTCTGTTTAATTAACGGATCAGTTAATAATAATCGTGCAAGGGTTGCGGTATAGTGTTCCATCACTACTGTTGCAGCCAATTGTTCAACTTTGGGAAGTTTTCGAAACTCATCTAATTTAGCTTTAGTTTTAGCTTCTATCTCTGCAACTTCAGGATAATCTGACTGGATGAGATGTTGATTCAGTGACTGATGTTCCCGACTATGAAAGGCTTCTTGGGCAATAAAATTTCGAATATCTTCTAGTAATTTCTCATCTGTAATTTGATCACGAACATTTCGTACACTCTCAATGAAAAACAATTCACCGGGTGGAAACATGGCTGACAACACGACAAAAAGCGCGGTTACTACAGAATTATGTTCATAGTAAAAAGTAAATTTTTTGCTTTTATCAAATGGAATATTCACATTACGACGAATGATTCTTTGTAGAGATTGTGGCGCAATATTCATTTTCTTTTCCCTTTGCAGTAGGTGATAATTTGAACAATATTTGTTTTGTATATAGAATCTATCAGTGAATTTATACGGGAAAAAGACGGATTTAATTATGGAGTTTTTAAGATGGTAACTATAAGAAAACCAAAACAAAGTAGATCAAAAAATACCTATATGTCTATAGTTGATGCAGGATTTATATCGGTAAAAAATAATGGCTTGGATTACACTACAGTATTGAAGGTATGTGAAATTGCAGGAGTGGGTTCTGGAAGTTTTTATGAATATTTTAAAAATAAAGAAGCCTTGTTTGTAGAAATGCAGCAACATTTTATTGAACAACTTGCTAAAGTGATTTACGAGGTTATCCCTACGATTCAAGAAATGGAAATTCCTGAAGCAATCAGATCAATTTTTTTACATATTGGTGAATTTTTAGCTAAAGATGAGAATAAATATTTCTATTGGTTGAGTGTTTCTAGCAAATACAGTACTGAAGCGAGTCATGTAAAAGCAGTAAAGGCAATCAATACCTTAGCGATTGAATATGCAGTTAAACATCCTGAAGTATTAAGAATAAAAAATCTAAAATTGATGGTTTATATTTTAATTAATTCCAGTGTTGCCCTGACGATAAACTTTTTTTCATCTCAGAATATGGGTTTTACATTTGAAGAATTAATTGATTGCCTAATTGATATTACAATGTCCTATATCGATGATGATCGTCATAAATTAAAAATATAAAAACCCGCTCTAAAGCGGGTTCTCTTCTAATATTAAAGCAACTTAACCAAGCAATTTCTTCATCAATTCATTGACTTGAGCAGGATTGGCTTTACCACGAGAGGCTTTCATTACTTGACCAACAAGACCATTGAATGCTTTCTCTTTACCAGATTTATACTCTTCAACCATTTTCTCATTGGCAGCAAGCACTTCTTTGATCATGGCTTCAATTGCGCCTGTATCAGTTTCCTGTTTCAAGCCCTTTTCAGCAATAATGGCATCGGCAGTTTTGCCTTCTTCCCACATAAAGCCAAACACTTGCTTGGCAATCTTACCGCTAATTGTATTGTCGACAATACGTGCGATCATACCTCCTAATTGTTCAGCAGAAACAGGAGAGTCAGCCAACTCTAAGCCAGCTTTATTTAAAGCACCTGAGAACTCACCCATCACCCAGTTTGCAGCAAGTTTACCTTGAGCTGCGCCACCAGAAGCTTTAACAACCGCTTCATAGAAGTCTGCCAATTCACGAGAAAGTGTTAATACATGTGCATCATATTCAGTGACAGCGAAATCTGCGATAAAACGTGCGCGACGTGCTTTCGGTAACTCAGGAAGAGCAGCACGTGCCGCTTCGATCTGTTCATCCGCAATGAGCACAGGCAACAAATCAGGGTCAGGGAAGTAACGATAGTCGTTGGCTTCTTCCTTGGAACGCATTGAACGTGTTTCCATTTTATTTGGATCGAACAAACGTGTTTCCTGATCAATTGAACCACCTTCTTCCAAGATGTCCATTTGGCGTTGGATTTCAACATTGATGGCTTGTTCGATAAAACGGAACGAGTTGAGGTTTTTTAACTCACAGCGTGTACCAAACGGTTGTCCCGGGCGACGTAATGACACGTTACAGTCAGCACGGAATGAACCTTCAGCCATATTGCCGTCAGAAATCCCTAACCAACGCACCAAAGTGTGAATGGATTTGATATAGGCAACAGCTTCTTCAACCGAGCGCATATCAGGTTCAGAGACAATTTCAAGTAAAGGTGTACCTGCACGGTTTAGATCAATGCCAGACATACCTTCAAATTGATCATGGATGGATTTACCCGCATCCTCTTCCAAATGTGCGCGTGTTACACCTATACGCTTCACTGTGCCATCTTCAAGCTGAATGTCGATATGACCTAGCCCTACGATTGGATTGTCCATCTGGCTGATTTGGTAGCCTTTTGGAGAGTCTGGATAAAAGTAGTTCTTACGTGCAAATACCGATGCCTGATCGATATAGGCATCAATACCCAAACCAAAACGAATCGCAAGGTCAACCACTTCTTGGTTTAATACTGGCAATACACCTGGCATAGCCAAATCAACAAGACTGGCTTGTGTATTTGGATCCTGACCAAATTCAGTTGACGAACCTGAGAAAATTTTAGACTGCGTTGCGAGTTGGGTATGGATCTCGATTCCAATCACGACTTCCCAACCGTCAATCAACTTTGAAGGTGCTAACTTTTGAACTTCAGTCATTATGCATTCTCCTCAGCGATTGCTGCACGTTGGGTATGCCAGTCCGTGTTTTGTTGATATTGATGAACAATCGACAGCAGTTGTGATTCCGACCAGTAATTTCCAATGAGCTGTAAGCCTACAGGCAAGCTGTCTTTATCAAAACCAACAGGCGCATTGATGGCCGGTAAACCTGCCAAGTTCACCGCAAGTGTATAGATATCGCCTAGATACATTTCTGTTGGGCTGAGGTTTGCACCAATTTTGTAGGCTGTCGTTGGTGCAGATGGTGCAGCAATCACATCAACATTTTCAAAAGCAGTTAAGAAGTCTTGTTGAATGAGACGACGTACTTTTTGTGCTTTCACGTAATAAGCATCGTAATAACCCGCTGAAAGGGCATAAGTACCAATCAAAATCCTACGTTGTACTTCAGCACCAAATGCTTCAGAGCGAGAGCGTTTATAGAGGTCTAAAATATCCTTTGGGTTTTCACAGCGATAGCCATAGCGGACCCCATCATAACGTGACAAGTTTGAAGATGCTTCAGCAGGTGCAATCAGATAATAAGTCGGTACATAAGCTTCAGTCATATTGAGATCAATCTCAACCAAAATTGCGCCCATACTTTCCAGTGTTTTCAATGACTCTTCAACACGTGCCTTGACGTCCGCATCTAGACCTTGAACATTGAAGTATTGTTTCGGGATACCAATTCGTAATCCCGTCACAGCAGTTGCATTCAAGTTTGCAACATAGTCATCTACTTCTTTGTTGACTGATGTCGAGTCTTTTGCATCATGACCTGCGATGGTGTTCATCAAAAAGGCACAGTCTTCAGCTGAACGTGCCATAGGGCCCCCTTGATCCAAGGAAGACGCGAAAGCAATCATCCCGAAACGAGAGACACGACCATAAGTGGGTTTTAGACCTGTCAAACCACAAAATGATGCAGGTTGGCGAATAGATCCGCCTGTATCTGTACCTGTTGCAAAAGGGGCTAGATCAGCAGCAACCACTGCGGCAGAACCGCCTGAAGAGCCACCTGGGACATGTTCTAAATTCCATGGGTTTTTCGTTGCCCCGTAAAATGAGCTTTCAGAGGTAGAGCCCATGGCAAATTCGTCCATGTTGACTTTACCCAAAGTCACTAAACCGGCAGCTTTTGTTTTGGCTACAACGGTTGCATCATAAGGTGAAATAAAATTATCCAACATTTTTGAACCCGCAGAAGTTTTAATTCCTTGAGTACAGAAAATATCTTTGTGTGCCAGTGGAACGCCGGCCAAAGGACCCGCTGTGCCATTTTTTAATAAATTGTCAGCAGCATCAGCTTGAGCCAAAGCGTATTCGGGAGTAACCGTTACATACGAGTTAACACGATCATCAAGTTTCGCAATACGGTCTAAATAGTGTTGAGTCAATTCGCGAGATGAAAATTGGGCAGATTTTAAACCTTCTGCCATTTCACGAATCGATAAACGGTGTAAATCAGTCATGAGTACAATTCTTTACGATTAATTTTTAAAAATAAGTTTAACTGATCAAATATTATTCAATCACTCTCGGAACAAGGTATAAACCATCCTGAACTGCAGGAGCAATGGCTTGATATTCTTCACGATGGTTGCTTTCCGATACAACATCAGGACGAAGTGGCTGCGGATGATCGAATGGGCTCTTAAGCGGTTCAACACCCTCGGTATTGATCGCTTTTAAGGTCTCCATCATCCCTAAGATTTTATTTAAACTTTGAGCATATTCAGCAGATTGCGTATCATTAAGCGACAATCGAGCAAGATTGGCGATTTGCGATACAGTTTGTGCATTTAATTCTGCAGAATGCTGAACATCTGAACTTGACATGATGTCTCACCTAATCAGTTTTAAAAAAATTCAAAATATCGTGCGTTATAATAAGCGATTGACTTGTTCAAATCATCACATTTAGTTAAAGTTGCCATCTTGCGTCCATATAAAGTTTAAACTGAGAACGACCCGTGATTCTAAAACGACTAATTGGCTTGTTTTCGCCAGATCTAGCCATTGATTTAGGTACTGCAAACACACTTATTTATGCACCAGGAAGGGGCATTATATTAAACGAACCGACAGTTGTGGCGATTCGTCACAGTGGTTCGCAGAAAATTGTTGCAGCTGTGGGTTTAGATGCTAAGCAAATGCTTGGTCGTACCCCAGCCAATATTTCTGCAATCCGTCCGATGAAGGATGGCGTTATTGCTGATTTCGAAGTCACTGAAACCATGTTAAATCAATTTATTGGTAAAGTGCATGAAAAACGCCTATTCCCACCTGCGCCTCGTGTTGTTGTCTGTGTACCGTGTAAATCAACTTTGGTAGAGCGCCGTGCGATTCGTGAAGCTGTATTCAATGCTGGTGCCCGTGATGTACGTTTGATCGAAGAGCCTATGGCTGCTGCGATTGGTGCGGGTATGCCTGTAGAGCAAGCATGTGGCTCTATGGTCGTTGATGTCGGTGGTGGTACCACTGAAATTGCAATTATTTCCTTGCAAGGTTGTGTATACGCAGATTCTTTACGTATCGGCGGTGATGTTTTCGATGAGCAAATTATTAATTATGTACGTAAAGCACATGGTTGTGTAATTGGTGAAACGACTGCTGAGACCATCAAAAAAGAAGTTGGAATGGCAGTAGCAGACGGCAAGACTTTAGAAATTGAAGTTCGTGGTCGTAACCTTGCTGAAGGTGTTCCACGCGCAATTACAGTGACTTCCGATGAAATCACGCAGGCGATTGCTGATCCATTACAAAGTATTGTATCTGCTGTGAAATCTGCACTTGAACAAACGCCACCAGAATTATCTTCAGATATTGCTGAACGTGGAATCGTTTTAACAGGTGGTGGAGCATTACTGCGTAATCTGGATAAATTACTTGCTCAAGAGACAGGTCTACCTGTTGTTGTTGCTGAAGATCCTTTAACTTGTGTGACTCGTGGCGGTGGAAAAGTCTTGGAATTCTTTGACAATCCAAACCATGATATGCTTTTTGTAGGCTAAACTATACTCGATTAAGTTTAAGGATGAGGCGGTGCAACCGAATCTCTTTTCAAGACAACCGCCATCTTTTCGCTCTTTTATCATTGCGGTCATCACTTGCCTGGTAGTGTTGTTCTTTAACTGGCGCATGCCTCAAGTGATTCAACCTGCAAGAGAGGTCTTGTACGCGGCATATAATCCAATTTATGCCTTAGCAAGTTATCCTGTATTGTCGAAAGAATGGCTGAATCAACAAACAAAATCTGAAGCTCAGTTGCGTCGTGAAAACACTGCGATGCAAGCTGAATTGCTTCAGGCTCAAGTACGTCTGCAAAAACTCTCAGAACTTTCTGCTGAGAATACCCGATTACGAGGATTACTCGATACACCGTTAATTATTGATGGACGTATGGAGATTGCTGAAGTGATTGGAACGGATGCCGATCCATTACGTCATATCATTATCATCAACCGTGGTTCAGCAAATCATCTTAAAGTCGGTCAGACTGTTTTAGATGATAAAGGGATCATGGGGCAGATCATCAACGTTTATCCACACAGTAGCCGTGTCATGTTGCTTTCTGATAAAGAACATTCTTTATCTGTCCGTCTTGAAAGCTCAGGTATGCGAGCCATTGTGACAGGTACAGGCGATTTAGGGCATTTGAAAATGGAATATGTTCCAACAAGTGCTAACATCAAAGTGGGTGATAAGGTTTATAGTTCTGGTTTAGGTCAGCATTTTCCAGCAGGTTATTTGGTTGGTACTGTGTCAAAAGTAATGCGGCATAATACTGGAGAGTTTGCACAAATCGATGTTGTTCCAGCTGCACAGTTGGCGGGTGGGCATCATGTTGTGGTACTTTTCTCGGATTCATTAGCGATGGAGCAGCCAAATGTTGATCGCTAAAAAACTGCCATCAGAAAAACAGCGTAAGGATCCACTATGGATCATCATTGTTTCGATCGTGATTGCATCGATTTTAGTGGTTTATCCGATGTCCTATGCAGTAGCGGGATGGCGTCCACTGTATATGTTTTTAATCATGCTTTTTTGGGTGCTTTGTCAGCCAACTTGGTGTGGGATCTGGTTTGCATTTACGTTGGGTCTGTTCACTGATCTTTTGTTGGATGCACCATTGGGCATGAATGCATTAAGTTATGTACTGATTGCTTTTTTAACACGTTATTTTATTCGTGAGAGACGTGTGCTGACATTTAGTAACCTTTGGGTGATCAGTATGTTGGCAATTCTTGCACATTTAACCTTTACTTTTATGGCACAAGTGATGGCAGGAACACATTTTTCAATAACACGTCATTGGCAAACTTTGGTCTCCAGTATTTTTTGCTGGCCAATTCTTTACTACTTATTGAAAAGATGGCGCATTTAATTCTTGCTTCAAGCTCGCCAAGACGTAAAGCACTGTTGTTACAGCTGGGCTTGGACTTTGACATCCATAGCCCGGATGTTGATGAATCTGTATATAAACATGAGCAGATTGATCGCTATGTATTACGTTTGGCTCAAAGTAAAGCACAAGCCGTTTTAAGCTTGTATCCGCAAGCTACGGTTATTGCTGCGGACACAAGTTTGGTTTTTGCCGATCAAATTATTGGTAAACCAGCATCCAAGCAGCATGCTTTTGAAATTTGGACATTATTGTCAGGGCAGAAGCATGAGGTGTTGACAGGTGTTTGTGTTGCAAATGCCCATCAATTGTTGAGTACCGTGGTTCGTACAGAAGTTGAGTTTCAAGCTTTAACTCTCAGTGATATGGAAGCGTATTGGGCTACAGGTGAACCTTTAGGCAAAGCGGGTGGATATGCAATCCAAGGCATTGCCGCGAAATATGTGACACGGATTAATGGTAGTTATAGCAATGTCGTTGGGCTACCATTACATGAAACGATACAATTACTTGATCGTTTAGATCAATGCAGTTGAGGCACGAAATTAACTGCAAAAAAGAATTTTTATAATGTTTTGAGTTGAATTATGTCTGACGAGTTACTGATTAACGTCACACCTATGGAGTGTCGTGTGGCGTTAATTCAAAATGGTACGGTCAATGAATTATTTGTTGAGCGAACTGTTAAACGAGGGTTGGTCGGTAATATTTACAAAGGAAAGGTCGTGCGTGTCCTGCCCGGGATGCAGGCTGCTTTTGTGGATATTGGCTTGTCACGCACCGCATTTTTACATATCAACGATATGATTTGGCCACGTAATCAGCCTACGCCGAATGTTTTTGAACTATTGCAACCCGGTCAGATTCTGACAGTACAAGTGATGAAAGACATGCTGGGTACTAAAGGGGCACGACTCAGTACTGATCTTTCTATTCCTTCACGCTATCTGGTTTTAATGCCCTATGGTAGCCATATTGGCGTTTCACAACGGATAGAGTCTGAAGAAGAACGCGATCGTTTGCGTTCAATGATTGAAAGGATTCAAGAAGAGCATAAGCTTCCTGGTTCAGTCATTGTTCGTACAGCAGCTGATGGAATTGATGAAGCATCCATTGCACAGGACATGGCTTATTTAGCTAAGCTTTGGGAATTTATTCAGAAAAAGCAGAAAATTATTGCGGTTCCTTCACTGATTTTCGAAGAACTGCCTTTGCCCCAACGCGTGATTCGTGATTTAGCAAATGAAGACACGGCAACGATTTATGTCGATTCACGTGAAATACATGCGAAGTTACAAGAGTTTGTGGCAGAGTTTGTTCCAAGCATGGGTAGCCGTTTGCAACACTATCCTGGTGAACGCCCATTGTTTGATTTGTACAATGTTGAAGAAGACATTCAAAAAGCATTACAAACTCGGGTTGCATTAAAGTCTGGTGGTTATTTGATGATTGACCAGACGGAAGCAATGACCACGATTGATGTCAACACAGGTTCTTATGTGGGCGGTCGTACCCTTGAGGATACTGTCTTCAAAACCAACATGGAAGCAACACAGGTCATTTCACGTCAGTTACGGTTACGTAATTTGGGTGGCATTATTATTATTGATTTCATTGATATGCAGGAAGCTGTGCATCGCGAAGAAGTCATGAACCAGTTTGAGAAAATGCTTGAGCGTGATCATGCCAAGACTAAAATTACCCAAGTCTCTGAACTGGGCTTGGTGGAAATGACACGCAAACGTACCCGTGAATCGTTGGAACATTTGTTATGTGAATCATGTCCAACCTGTCAGGGGCGTGGATTTGTAAAAACAGCAGAGACAGTGTGTTACGAAATTTTTCGAGAAATTCTTCGATATACACGCGCTTATGAATCTCAGAGTGGCTTTACTGTTATCGGTCATCCTTCTGTGATTGATCGGCTTTTAACAGCAGAAGCCCCAGCTGTCGCGGATTTGGAGCATTTTATTAATCGTGTGATTAAATTTCAGGTTGAAAATTTATACACGCAAGAGCAATACGATATCATTTTAAGTTAAAATTGTAACAGGATGTCGTTAAACAGTTGTTACATCTGAAATTTTACTTTTTAAGCTGATTTCACAATACTAGATTGCAAAGGTAGCCAAAGACTCTCTCCCTACCAGTCTTAGCAAGTGAGGTCATAAAATGAGCGTAAGTGAACAATTAATAAGTCGCGGTATAAAGCATGTATTAGAAAACCAACCTAAGAATACATGTGTAATGTTGGATGACAATGGTCAAGAAGTGAAAATTACCAAAGACATGGTTGTAAATGTCTGCCACCAATTACTCAATAAATGTCGTAATGTTAAAGATTAAGGGGCATCAATAAGCCCCTTAATTTTTTATAGAATTAAATTTTTATATCACTCAAATCTAATGATCAATAAGAAATCATCCGTTAAGTGAAGATTGAAAAGCCTAAGCAGGCTTTTCTACTGTATTTGATTCAACGATAAGATCTTGTGTATAGACTGGCGTATCGTCGTTTTTTTCAACGGGTGGTTCAACAAATTTTTCCGTGGCATTTTTTTGCGTAATCAGTTGTTCAAATTTCTGAATCTCATTCTCTAAATGTGTCAGTAGATTTTGCAACTTCGGCAATGATTTACGGCAACCTGTTAAACCCACTTCCAATTTATCCAGATAACTGGTCATGGTAATATTCAATGCCTGACCATCGAGTACGATGGATGCTGGGTAGAGTGCATCCAGTTTAGCACCATTCCAGTACAAAGGTTCTCTTGGACCCGGTACGTTGGAAATAATCACATTAAAAGCCTGACGCTTGGGCATAAGCCCTGATGCAATGTTGATACCTGCAGCACCAAAAACAAAAGCACTATAATTCAGAATTTGATCTGAACTCATGCGTTTAAAGCGATTCTTGGCGTTTTGTACACTACGTTTGATGATATCTAAGCGTTCTAAAGGATCTTCTTTATGGGTACCTAAATTTGCCAAAATCATGGTGATGCGATTGCTCATATCCGAATCGTCATCACGTAATGAGGCAGGCACCATGGCAATCAAAGGTTTTTTAGGCAAGGCGTCTTGGGTGATTAGATAATCCCGAATAGCGCCCGAACACACTGCAAGTACAACATCATTGATGGTTACACCCAGTGCTTTTGAGATGTTTCTAAAGCGATCAAGTTCAAAAGATTGTGCTGCAAAACGCCGAGAAGAACTTACCCGTTGATTAAATAAACTACTCGGTGCTTGAAAACTTGAAACATAGTCAGGGTTCTTGCCCATTTCTTTAAAGACAGTTTGAAACAACTCCTGAGTAACTTTTGGGGCAGCTTCAACTTGATTTTTTAATGCGGAAAATACTTTTTTGACCCGTCCAAGTTTGGTCTCTTTAAGACGTTTGGCACGTTTACCCTCAACACACCATGGTGGAACAATGGTTTTTGAGTGCGCATATTTAGAGAATGATTTTTCTAAAAGACGCATACCTGCAACACCGTCAATCATTGCATGATGGATTTTAAAATACATGGCAAAACGATTGCCCTCGATCCCTTCAATGATATGGCAGGTCCAAAGCGGTTTTGCACGGTCAATCAGCGCGCTATGTTCTTGTGAAATATAAACCAATAATTCACGAATACGTCCCGGATGAGGCAGGGCGATATGACGGAAATGATGATCAATATCGAATTCTTCATCTTCATCCCAAAATAAACCATTAAGACGATTGTTAAATGGAGGAACAGGAATAGACTTTGAATTGCGAATATCAGCGACGAGGTCTTGTATAAACGTTGAGGGTGCATGTTCAGGTATTTGAAATAAGAACAATCCACCAACATGCATCGGTTGCTGTCGTTTTTCTAAATTTAAAAAAATGAAATCAATAGGGTGTAATGGGCGCATGGTCTTGGATTGCCTCACTGCAATTTCTACAACAACTCATTTATGAGTGTTAGATTGTTAGAATTATAGAACCGAGTAAATAGTATAAAACTTTTTTGGGCATAAAATCCAAGCATTTCGATGAATGTAAAGTTTACAAAAAGTCATTAAATTTAATGACTTTTTTTTTACCATTATTTTTGAAGATTGCCTGCATGTAAACCGCATTCTTTATGCGTTGCTTCTTCCCACCACCAACGACCCTCGCGTTCATGTTGATTGGGAAGAACTGGTCGCGTACAGGGTTCACAACCGATTGAAATAAAACCTTTTTCATGTAAGGGGTTGTAAGGAATTTCCATCATGCGGATATAGTTCCAAACATCTGCACTGGACCAATTGGCCAAAGGATTGTATTTGATTAACTGTTTTCCTTCACCTGAAAAACCTGCATCAGCTTGAATGACAGGAATCGCTGTACGTGTTCCCGGACTTTGATCTTTACGTTGACCTGTAATCCAACCATCTAAAGTGGCTAGTTTTTTACGTAAGGGTTGTACCTTTCGGATACCGCAACATTCTTTATGATCATCTTGATAGAAACTGAACAAGCCTTTTTCATTAACCAATTGCTGAACAGCGTCTGATTCAGGAAAGCAAATCTCAATTTTTATGCCGTAGTGCTTACGAACAGTATCAATAAACTGATAGGTTTCAGGATGTAAGCGTCCAGTATCTAAACTGAATACACGAAATGGTTTCCCTAAATTATGTGCCATATCAATCAGAACAACATCTTCTGCGCCAGAAAATGAAATAGCGATTTCACCTTCTTGTGAAAGTGCAAGCTCTAAAATTTCAGAAGGGGATTTATCGGCATACTCTGTTGCTAGAGCATCAACAAGATCTATAGTGGGAATGGCAGTCATATCTGCTCCTGGCAGTTAGCTTGAAGCTATGTTGTTCATCAACACTCTTAAACAATATTTCAATTTAGGCATTTTAGCAAAAATTAAAGCAATTCAATTTTGTGTGAATGTTATCTTTGAGATGTGCCTATATTTTAAAGTAAATGAAATATTGTGCTTAGCAGATTAATTAAAATGCTTATGAATAAAAAAGATTTAATAGCTGTATTCAGTTTGAGTATAGAGTAAAGAAGATACACAATAAAACATGGATAAAAGGAGCATAATTTTACTAGGAGCACATGCCGTCATGCCCCGATGATTTACTGGCTCATTTTACAGAAAGGCTTTGTTTTTAAGCTCACTGTGAAGCTATCTCACAGTCCTATTTTATAAGTATTTCAATATTCTCTTGGGAATCTGTTGTGCTAATCCGGCTTTTTTCATGTTATTGGCATAAATCAAATAATTCTGTTGTGCTAGACGCTGATTATTTAGTGCTGAATAAACATCAGCTATGTTTAGATATGCAACTGTTCTGTTTGGATCAAGTTTTATGACTTTTTTGAGTATTTTTAGGGATGCTTGATGATAGCCGAATTGATATAGATAGAATGCTGTGTCATTGAGTTCAATTACATCATCAATGGTATAGGAGGCAAGTTGGCATTGAAGTATTGCAATCTGTTGTTTTATTTCTGATGTATTGTTTTTATTACTATTTTTTAGAACATCTGAACTGTTGTAATGAAAATATGTGACTGAACCTCTACTCCCGGCAGTATCGTCAATCCAAACCGGTGTATGTTCTTTCTTATCCCACATTCCACCGCACAGATTTGAAATCATTTTGGGAATAGCGTCAACAATGACCTTATTTTTATCATTGATGATCAGACAGTAGTTTTCATTGTCTTTTGCTATAGGTACGCTCAGAAATGAGTATTTCTGCGTGTGATAGAAATAATCTTCAGAAATATCTTTTAATGAAAGACCGATTTGTGCATGTTTGAGATCTAAAGCACTACAATTTGTATAGTCCAGTAAGTTGTAATCTGCATGTACGTTAAAACATACGCAACTCAATAGAAACAGGGCTATTTTTTTCATAATGTGATTTGCCTAAATTAATTTTTTATCTGTCTCAACGATACGGTGTTGCCGCTTTTAATAAGTCTAACAGTAACACTTCTGGTAGGGGAGTTAATGTAGATGCAGTTCTTGCACAATGGACGAATTGTACTGATAAGATTATCTATGATGATTCAAAATGAATTGAGTTTAGAAAACTTTCAGCATTTTCTTAAAGCTTTAGTGCTATGATAAGCGCAAAATTTTTAACCGACATTTGGGAGAACCCATGGAAATCGTATGTCTTGATCTTGAGGGTGTATTGGTTCCAGAAATCTGGATCAATTTTGCAAAGAAAACAGGGATCAAAGAATTAGAAGCAACAACGCGTGATATTCCTGACTACGATGTGTTGATGACTCAGCGTTTAAACATATTGAAGCAACATGGTTTGGGTTTAAACGACATTCAAGCTGTGATTGCAGATATGGGACCATTTCCTGGTGCAAAAGAGTTTGTTGAGTGGATTCGCACACATTTCCAATTGATTATCCTTTCAGATACATTCTATGAGTTTGCCCATCCGTTGATGCAGCAATTAGGTTGGCCAACAATTTTCTGCCATAAGTTGGAAACTGATGAAAATGGCATGATTACAGCATATAAGTTGCGCCAGCCAGATCAAAAACGTCAAGCTGTAAAAGCATTGCATGGTTTAAACTTTCGTGTGATTGCAGCAGGTGACTCTTACAATGATACGACAATGTTGGGTGAAGCTGATCATGGCTTTTTATTCGATGCACCTGAAAATGTGATTCGTGAGTTCCCTCAATTCCCAGCAATTCACGGTTATGAGGCTTTAAAAGAAGCGATTCGTAATGCTTCTGTTCGTGATATTCCTGCTTAACTGTAAGTACCATCAAAAGGCGCTTGATGCGCCTTTTTTTTAAAGTAATTAATAACAATGGCTTAAAATTGAATTTGTGAACCCATTTGATTTGAAATACAATGATTTTAGAAATTAAGTGCAACATTGCAACAGGGTTTAAATTAGAATGGCAACATATCAAAAAAAGAAAAAAGGGCATAACCGCTACTGTTAGAATCAAGCCTCACCCATCACAGTCTCAAACATTTACAACCATGAGAGATGCAAAAGCATGGGCGCAAGAATTAGAATTGAAAATAAAAAATGAAAAGAAAGGTGATTATGATCATATCCTTTTTAGAAATGCCTTAGAAGAATACCGAGACAATATATCAATAAGTAAAAAGGGTGTAGTTCGTGAAAGAACCAGGATTTAGGAGCTATATTCCAAATTTTCAACAATCACTATTACTAAATTTTTTAACCTTTAGATAGTTTTACAACAATAAGTCAAATAAACTATCTGAAAATTAGGGGAAATAAATGAAAAAATTATTATTTTTAGCAGTTCTAATGGGGTTAACTGGTTGTGGTGAAACAGACCAAAATGATACATCTCAATCGACTTTACAAAGTTCAACAGCATCTGTTAATTATCGTATGGCAGCGTCGTCAAGCGCATTAAGTGCTCCATCATTTGGACAGTGGGTTGTTAATGGCTATGCATCTGAAGGTGCATCAACTGTCGTTAATGCGTCCAGAATGGTAGGTGGAGTTGCCACCGAATCTAAAGCATTGATCACTCCAAACGTTTCGCAAGTTTCAAAAATACTTCGAGCAGGTCTTGGTGGGGCAGCTCTTACTTTTGCAGTCAATGAGCTGTTAGATGGTATCGATTGGGTAATGGATCCAGCGAATAATAGAGTAATTTATCGAGAGCCAACTACATACCCATCTGGAATTTATGCTACCACCTTCTCTAGTGGAAAGGATCCAGTTGAAGTTTGTAAGTATGCTGCTAGTCAACTAGGAACAACTTATAAGAGCTTTTCAGTACAGGGGGTTGACTTTTATTGTCATTGGGAACCAACGGGGCACTGGGTGGGGATTATACAACGAACACCTCCAGAAGAAAAAACCCTCCCATTCGACGTAGTCTCCCAAGAAATCATCAACAACGCTGAAATAGGAAACACTGATGCTCAAGCTGTTACATTAGCAGCAGCTCAGACAATGGTTAGTGAAGCGGAGAATGATGCTACAAAAGCAAAAGAAATAGAGGATGAGTTTGAAAGAAATAGTGATGAGAAATGTAAAAATCATAATTTAAAAATGAATAGTAAAGCTGCCATGGTTGAATGGCGGTATGAGGAATTATATAAAGACAGATTTAATCTTTATATCAATCACAAAGAAGTATCTAACCCATTTATATTGAATGGGAACAATAAAGGCTCTTGGGATGGGCATGTGAGTCAATATAAATATGCGCAAGGTGTTCTTAGAGCTACTATTAAAACAGCGTCTAATGCTGGATGTCCTGCAACACCTAAAGCAAATTATTGGGTAAATAAAGAGCCACCTTCTCAACCTGGACTACATTCTTAAGGTTATTTAAATGATTAATGTGACTATTAGTGAATATTCTAAAAAGTTTTCGGTTAAAAAAGTATGTTTTTCTAATTCATTTGGTCCGTTCCGTATAACGTATCAAGATAAAAATGGTGTACCTATTCTTGAGCGATTAGATGAAGAATCTTTTCAGCGCAATGTTTATTCAACAGTAATATTTGTTGGTGCTGAATATAGAAAGGTAGCATATAGGAACCATATAAAAGACTCAGAAAATCAACGTTTGACACTAGAAGATTATAAGTTGGTTGGCGATGAGTTCATTCTTATTAATAAGATTGTGACTGAGCTTCGCGATCCCAATAACCCTTATGAATTTAAACAGTCTTGTTATGATGGGAAAGGCAACCTTCATTACGTATCAATGGATATTGAAGGTGAGTCTAAACGATACGACTCAGAAGGTAGAGAGATAGATGATTCATTGGGTATTAAAGGATTGGAAACCATTGAGTATGTAGAATCTCAATATTTAGAAGAGGCAATTAAAAACTCATCAAAATTTAAAATTCAATAGTTAAAAATATGAAGTGCAACATAAATGCAACTATTTTTATTAAGCCATTGATTTATATTTAATTAAAAGGCGCTTGATGCGCCTTTTTTTATTTAATGTATATTTACAGTCAGAACGTATCATGAAGCAGAGTATTGATAGAGGGAATTAAACAGATAATGAAAAAAATGAATGAGCTTCATTCCATTCAACGTAAAAAAAACCATTAGAATTAAAGGTTTTTTTAGCTGTTTTTAAAATTTTATTTGCATCAGGCATTTTTGGAAATAAAGTCAATCATTTCTTTTGTCGGTCTCATTCGCCCAAGTTGCCATTGTTCAGGAGGATATTCATCAATCCGAATCCAGATATGTTCTTGGAAAGAAGGATTGCCTTTACCTTCAATCTCGATGAATAATTCTGTTATTCTTTTAAATAGTTCAGCTTTGCTATTTTCGTCTAGTAAGCCTTCAATTGTCTGAATATTGATGAAAGGCATAACGTTCTACATCCTATCTAGGTCTTTTATGTAGACCTAGGTTAATAAGAGTTTTCAAAAATGTCAAACCAAAGTTTCTCGGATTTTCAATTCCCATTTGAAGTATGTGGTATCTTCAAGATCTCTGAGGTATTGAGTGATAAATGGACAATTCTCATTTTACGGGAGGCTTTTTATGGTGTCACTAAATTCAGTACGTTTATTGAAAATACTGGCATATCAAAACAAGTATTATCCAATCGCTTAAAACATCTCATTCAGGAAGATATATTTTCGTTATCGATTTATAAAATGGAAGGAGATAGAGAGCGTAAAGAGTATTTACTAACTCCAAAAGGAAAAAGTCTAAATATCGTCTTACTTGCTATGCTTGAATCAGGTGGGAATTTTATCCATGAAAATAAAGATGTAGTTAAAGTTTTTAGCAAAAATGATCATGAATTGGTTAAGTTAAAATTAGTTGATTCTAAAAATAATATTATCAATTTTGAAGATATTGAATTGCGATTGGTAAAGAATAATTAGCAGCTAATCAGCAACATATGGCTTTTGTGTTGAGGTAAGCAGTGTGAAAAAATCAGAAAATGATGAAACGAAAAGCCATGATTTAGCGATATGTCAAGTCGGTTTTTTTATTTCTAAGTAGATGCTGAAAATCCAACAGGATGTTTATGGGAAAAATTTCATGTTTAACCTAATTTAGCGCATTCATGCCTAAAAAAGGAAAAGAAAATTAGTGTAAACAGATTGTTTATGTGTATGCCAGATCAATAAAAGCACAGATTCAATGAAGTTAGCGTAAATAGTTAAACTCATTTCCAACCCTGCACAGCGTGTAAAGATGAAATTGGTGAGGAAGATGCTCAACAGCTGTTTAATGCTGCTATGAACAAGTTTGCTAAGCATATGAAAAGAAAGCAAGGAATCTAGCTGCACATATGTTTTAGAAATATTTCTGGATGACTCAGGTTAAGTCACTGATTTAAAATATTACTGTTAAACATGATGGGAGAATGATGCCTGTTTGAGCAAATCGAATACTGTTTTAAATTACATTTTTTCGATGTTTGAATGCAAACAAAAGAGCCAGAGACGCTAATAAAATAATCATGAGAATATAAATATCAGCAGTAAAAGTAAGACCAGCATGGCTGACAAAATATCCCGCGATAATGGCTGGTATACTAAACGCTAAATAGCTCTCAACATAAAATGTTGCCATCAACCCAGCACGTTGTTCAGGTAAAGCCAATGGCATCACCGTGCGGATTGCACCCATAAATCCTGTCCCAAATCCAACCCCGGTAACCACCGAACCCATAAATAATAAGAATGTAAGAGAGAAGTGAATACCCGATAAAATAATGGCTGCGCCTAAGAGAATACTCAGTGCGCCAGTCGTTAAGATGTGAAGTGTTTTCGCACTGCGAAGGGTTAAAATTCCGATTGCACCTGAAATGGTCAAGGTAATAAACATCATACCATTGAGCCATGCTGATTGGACTTTAAAAGCGTGGGCCAATAGCGAGGGCATTAAAGACAAGAAAAAGCCGCTGACCATCCATAAAGAAATATTGATTGGGCTAACAATCCAAAGCGCTTTACGTGCTTGTGGCGGAACTGTAAGACGTGGTTTAAGTGATGCAAATGCTTCACGCCGTTTTTCAGCCGTCTCCGGGCTAAAATAAGCGATACATAAGGTACAGAAGAAAATAAAAATGAATATTTCAAAAATTAAAGTCAATGCATGCGTCGACATTGCTAACACGATACAAGTCATGAGCATGCCGATTGCCATACCCAACATAGGAGAAATACTGTTGATTAATGAACCATGAGTTTTGCTTAAATCTAGTAAAGCTGCGCCAAAGGTTGAAGCAGCCAAAGCTGTGGCGACACCCTGCAAGGCTCGGGCAATAAACAGCATTTCAATATTTGAGGAAAAAAGAAAAAACCCCATAGAAATAATCTGTAAAAAGAGTGCGGTAAAAATAACAGGTTTACGCCCAACATAATCTGACAATGAACCCATTACCAATAATGTTGCCAATAAAGCAAAAGCATAAGTTGCAAAAATTAAGGTTAATAAAACGGGTGAAAAGTGAAACTGTTGTTGATAAAGACGATATAAGGGGGTAGGTGCGCTTGAAGCTGCCAAAAATGCCATCAATGTAAAGGTATGGGTATAAAGTGCAGTTTGAGGGCTAAATTGAAATGAAGTCATTTGATGATTGAGATTATTAGAATTGCTCATCATTTAAAACGCATATTAAAGAAAGGATAGATTCTGTTATACCTGATTTAACCTGAAAGGCAAGGAGCGATTAAGGGTTTATTTTTAATAGTTGACCATATGTTATATTTAATTGTTTGTATATTATAATTATTTTATATTTTATCATCAAAGGCTTCCGTGCCTGAATCCAATGGGAACGTCTTAATCTTAAAGTGCGCCTCGAATCAAAGGATAAGCATTATCTAATAGGATTTTTTGGGCGGCAGCATTGGGATGGATTAAGTCCTTTTGCATGAGATTTTTATTGCCTGCAATGCCATTCATAAAGAAGGGATACAGTTTTACGTTGTACTGCTGGCTTAAGGTCTGGTAGTTCTTTTCAAAAGCCTGGCTATAGGCTGCGCCATAATTGGGTGGAATCTTCATACCCAACAATACGACCTTGGCTTGGCTTTTTTGACTTTGTTGGATTAATTGAGCAAGATTTTTTTGAATCATTTGGGGTGGTTGACCACGTAAACCATCATTGCCGCCCAACTCAATCACGACTACATCAGGTTTATGACTTTGTAATAATTTGGGTAAACGTGCCAAAGCACCACTAGTAGTTTCTCCACTGACACTGGCATTAACCACTTGATGCTGTTTGGGAAATTGCTGATTTAAGCGTTGCTGGAGCAAAGTCACCCAGCCTTGTTGTGGATTTAAACCGTAGCCCGCACTTATGCTGTCACCTAAAATCATGATCGTTTTTGCAAAACTACTAACGGGCAACAGACAGATCATGCTAAAAAATAAACAATGAAAAGCGCTTTTCATCATTTTCAAATTTAACAACGTTTTGATTTGCATATTTAAGGTACTTTACAATGTCTAAGGTTCAGGATGCTTCAACTTCTCCCATCATGCCACAAGTGATAATTTCTGCACAGCAACTTACACAAAAGATAGAATTACCGCATCAAACGCTTACAATTTTTGAAAATCTCAGTCTCGATATTTATGCAGGTGAACAGGTTGCAATTACAGGACGCTCGGGTTCGGGTAAGTCAACTTTATTGGGTATTCTGGCGACATTAGATCAAGCAACTACAGGGCAGCTCAGTGTATGTGGCGAGCGCATTGAACATTTAAATGAAGAGCAACGGGCTTTGGTGCGTCTAAAACATATCGGTTTTGTTTTCCAGTCTTTTCAGTTGTTGCCACATTTGTCTGCTTTAGAAAATGTCATGTTGCCTCTTCGCTTACAAGCCGATTTTAATTATCTACATGCAGAGCAAAAAGCTCTCGATTTATTGGGAAAAGTGGGTTTGGCACGTCAAAGCCAACAAACGCCTAAAGTATTGTCAGGGGGAGAACAACAGCGTGTTGCGATTGCACGGGCGCTGATTTCAGAACCTCAGATTGTTTTTGCTGATGAACCTACAGGCAACTTAGATGAACATACTGCATCCGAGATTGAGCAGTTATTGTTTAGCTTAAATCAAGCATTGGGAACGACCTTGGTTTTGGTGACGCATAACCCACAACTGGCAGCACAATGTCAGCGTCATTATGAGTTAAAAGATGGTCATTTGATTGAACATTTACAATCCTCACAGCGCGTTGAGGTGGTGTAAATGTTGAACCTTTTTAAGCCGCTATTTCGGCAAAGTTTTGCCAGCTCAGGCATTTATTTACTGATTGTTGCATTGAGTTTGGCTATTAGCGCGACCACTGCATTAAAATTCAGTAATGATCAGGTTAAGCAGGCCGTTACTTTACAGGCAGCAAAAATGCAAGCTGCTGATTTAGTGCTGAGTGATACCAATCCAATCGACCCTCAGTGGTTGAAAGAAGCTGAGCAACTCAAGTTAAAACAGTCACATGTTACGATGTTCAGTTCTATGGCATCGACGCATGATCAATTTGTGATGGTCAATGTTAAAGCCGTCGATCAAGCATTTCCTTTACGGGGTGAGTTAAGGATTCGCCCGCAACAGCCGTTACAGCGAGGTGGAATTTGGCTCAGTAAACGGGCTCAAGAATTGTTGAAGCTCAATCTCGGTGATCAAGTTCAAATTGCCAATGGTCAATTTAAAGTTACGGGCATCATTGAACACGATTCGAACCAAGAGTTGGGTTTTTCTGCATTTTCACCGACAGTGATTATTGCCCAAGCCGATGTCGTAAAAACAGGAGCGATTCAGATCGGCAGTCGGATTGAATATCGGTTGTTGATGGCGGGCGAGAAACAGTCGATTGAAGCCTATCAAGCATTTTTTAAAACATTCATAGCACAAGAAAAACAAAAGAGTAGTCAGCAACTTATATCCAGTCAGCAGGAATACTCGACTGCCTTAGATACTAGACAGGCAACATCAGAAGTTCAGCGACTTCCTGCTCAGTCAGAACAATCTCCTCAAGACCTACAAAATACAGATCAAGCGTTGGATGCGCAGAGTAATTTAAGGCTGCGTAATGCAGATGAAGGCAATTCACGGTTATTAAAACCGATTGAAAATCTGGATACTTTTTTACAACTGGCAAATATTCTGACGATTCTTCTATGTGGATTAGCAATTGCACTCACCAGTCAACGCTATGTACAGCAGAATCAAGATCATATCGCCTTGATGCGTTGTATGGGGGCAAGTAAACGACAGATTTTCCAAGCTTATTTAAGTCTATTGTCAGTGGTAATTTTGATTGCGATCGTGATTGGCAGTCTATTGGGGCTGGTTTTAGGTTATTCATTGCTACAGCTGATGTTACAAATGATTCCTAATCTCGAAGTACAGTTTTCAATTTGGCAGATATTTTCAGGTCCATTGCCGATTGCAATTTTCACCAGTGCAATTGTGCTGATGGGTTTTATCTTGCCGAGTTTATGGCAATTGCTCAACACACCTCCGATACGTGTTATTCGCCAACAGGAAAAAACAGCAGGTTCAATATTATGGATGATGGCGACAGGTTTAATCAGTCTGATTATTTTTAGCTTGGTCTTGACGGAGAATCTAACCCTGACGGCAGTGGTGATGGGGGCGGTCATTGTATTAACGGGGTTATTGTATGCTGTGGTCTGGGCAGTATTAAAGGCGCTGAAAGCGATGAAAAGTGGCTTGTCTGCCTATATTCGGACACCTTCCCAAACAGCTTTGCAAATCACAGCATTGGCATTGGGTTTGAGTTTAATTACCGTATTGGCTGTATTACGCACTGATTTATTGGAGCGTTGGCAGCAACAGTTGCCTGAAGGCACGCCAAATCAGTTTATTTATGGTTTGCCTCCATTTGAACTTGAAGCATTTAAACAGCAGTTGGCACAACAGCACTGGAAAAGTACACCGCTATATCCCAATGTCAAAGGGCGCTTACTGGCTAAAAATGGTCAGGCTTTTCCTGAATCGTTGATAAAAAGTAATAATTCATTACGCCGTGAGCTAAATTTAACCCAGGCAGATCATTACCCACAGGATAATATCATTGTTGCGGGGCAGTCTGAATTGACGGAAGTTGGGCAAGTTTCGGTCGAAGCAAAATTGGCGGAAGAGTTGGGTATCAAGATTGGAGATCGTTTAACCTTTAGTTTGCCTGAAGGAAACCTGCAAGCTCAGGTCGTAAATTTACGTACTGTTCAATGGCAAAGTTTTAGCCCAAATTTCTTCTTTATTTTTACACCCAAAACATTGGATGAAAATGCAGGAAGTTATTTAGGAAGTTTTTATGTCCCTGCAGCAGACAAAGGCAAAATGGTCAGCTTAATCCAACAATTTTCAAATACAGTGTTTATTGATGTGTCTTTGATTTTTGATGAAATTAAACAACTGGTTGCTGTCTTGGTAAAAATTATTACAGTATTGGCTGTTTTGGTCAGTTTATCAGGTTTTCTTGTTTTGATTGCTTGCATTAACTTGTTGATGGATGAGCGTAAAAGAGAAGTCGCATTGTTACGTTCATTTGGAAGCTCAAAACGCCAGTTAAAACGTATGATGAGTATGGAGATAGGTTTTATTGGGCTTTTGGCGGGGATTGTTTCATGCTTCTTTGCTGAGGTGATCAGTGCGATTGCCAGTTATCGTATGGAGATGACTTTACAGTTTCATTGGGAAATTTGGCTTATTCTCCCTATTTTGATGGCAGTCTTATGCGCAGTCATTGGAAGATACCGTTTAAGCTATTTGTCAGAGATTCCACCCTTACAGAGTTTAAGGGAACTGAATTAAAATGAAGTGATTGAACCACAATCCTCTGTCTACTCTGACGATTCCAGTTTCTGGATATTGTGAAGTGAGGATAAAAAACAGGCTCACTTTGCTGAGCCTGTTTCAATTAAAACTCTGCTTAATTACGATGAATGTACGAATACTCTAAAATAAACATTCAAATGTGAGTCACTAATTTTGAGATACACGCTGTGGACTAAAACTGAAATTGCGCTCGCATTTGTGAAACCGCCTCTTGCCAAAGTGGAGTAATCGGACCCACTAGATGCTGGCAATACAGATAGACTGCATAAGTGAAAGCCATACCTAAAATCACAATGATGAGATTTACAGCCGTTGCTGCTTTCATACGCTGCGAAAGATACCAGGACAAAGCCATGACAGCTCCCATTAACATCCCGCCAATATGCGCAGCATTGTTGATTCCAGAAGCAAGAAAACCAAATGCTAAGTTGATGGCAAGAACAGTTAATAGCGATCTTTTATCCAGAACAAATCTTTGGTTTGGGGTGGGCGGGAACAAAGAAAGTAGGGTTAAAGCCCCCCCTAAGCCCATCACTGCTCCCGATGCTCCTGCGGATACATGCGGAATCAGTTTTTGATCAAAGTGCTGTAAAAATTCATAACTGTTGCGAATATCCAAGTAACCACTGAGCAGACTGCCCATTAATCCGGCCAATACATACAGCCCTAAAAAATAAAATTTCCCAAAGGTTTTTTCAGCCACATCACCAAAAATATACAGTGCCCACATATTCATCATCAGATGCAAGATGCCAAAATGAAAAAACATACTGCTGAATAAACGATATGGTTCCTCTAGAAAGGTTAAAGGTGCATAATCAGCACCCCAACGCAAAGCATCCAATGTGGTGGGGTCAGTTATATTCACGCCTGACAAAACTTGAATGGCAAATAAACCAACATTGATTGCAATTAACATTAAGGTGATTTTGCCAATCGTATTGGGTGAGTTATATATGGATGAGTCTTGATAATTCGACATGCTATTTCTTAGCTTTTTATTGATAGATTTAGCTTAACATGAAATGTCAGCATTTTCGGAGTAAACAGCTGAGATGAAAGCTTTTATTGTTCGTGCTTTGTTAATCGTAATCAGTGTATTGATTCTGATCCAGCTGTGGATTTTCTCCAGTTTGGTGTATTGGCGTACCCATGATGTAGAAACCACGATGTTTATGCGATGGACATATTTCTCAGACTTTAAACCGATCGAACATCAATGGCGCAATTATGATGATATTAGCGACAACATTAAGCACGCGATTGTTGCGGCTGAAGATGCTAAATTTTTAGATCATCATGGTTTTGATTGGGATGGAATTGAAGGTGCTTTGCAACGCAATCTAAAGAAAGACAAAGTGGTTGCAGGCGGTTCAACCATTTCGCAACAACTGGCTAAAAATTTATTTTTCTATAATCGCCGTTCAGTGATTCGTAAAGGTCAGGAGGCGATTGCAACGACAATGATGGAACGCATGTGGAGCAAGCAGCGTATTCTTGAAGTGTATATGAATTCAGTTGAGTTCGGCGATCATATCTATGGCGTGGAAGCAGCCTCTCGTTATTATTTTGCTAAAAGTGCAAAAAGTCTGAACCGAGAGCAAGCTGCCTTTTTAGCGGTGATTCTGACGAATCCTAAGTACTATCAAGAAAATCGCAATGATCCTAAATTGCTTTATCGTAAAAAACTGGTATTAAAATATATGCGTTATACCCGTATCCCAGATTAATCAGCAATATTTAAAAAAAGTGAAATCATCATGTTTGGAAAAGCACAAAAAAGTGTGCTTTTTTTATATCGTGATGCTTTTTTTATGAAATTGTCATAAATTTGAAGCATACTAGAATAACGACATTTTCTTGATGCAGGTTTATTGCATGAATACCGCAGTGACTCCAACAACACCGACAGAATATTCTTATAATGAACGATATATCAATCGTGAACTTTCGATTTTAGATTTCCATTTACGTGTTTTAGAGCAAGCTGTTGATCCTTTGCATCCGCTGCTAGAACGTATGAACTTTTTACTGATCTTTTCTCGCAATATGGACGAATTTTTTGAGATTCGTGTAGCAGGAATGATGGAACAGTTAACGTTGGGCAATGAAAGTCGTTCACCCGATGGACTCACACCAAAACAAGTTTTAGATCAAATCTCTAAAACAGCCCATGAAGCGATTGAACGTCAATACCGTATCTTGAATGAAGAGATTTTTCCGAAACTTCGTGAAGAAGATATTTGTTTCTTGCGCCGTGGAGAATTGACGCCTGCCCAATCGGTGTGGATTAAAAAGTATTTTCAAGAACAGGTTGCACCGGTCTTGACTCCGATTAGCCTTGATCCAGCACATCCATTCCCACGCTTGGTAAATAAAAGCCTCAACTTTATTGTGACTTTAGAAGGGAAAGATGCCTTTGGTCGTCAAATTGACTTAGCCGTTGTTCCAGCACCGCGTTCTTTACCGCGTGTGGTACGCTTACCTGATGAATTGACGGGCGGTAAAGAACATTTTGTAATGTTGTCTGCGATTATTCATGAACATGTCTCTGATTTATTCCCAGGGATGACTGCAACAGGTTGCTATCAGTTCCGTGTGACACGTAATGCAGATTTAGCACTGAATGAAGATGTTGAAGACTTGGCGAAAGCATTGAAAGGCGAGTTGAGTTCACGTCGTTTTGGTCGTGCGGTACGCTTAGAAGTTACGGAAAATTGCCCAAAACATATTTATGAATATTTGCTGGATGAATTTGATTTAGAAGAAGAACAGCTTTATAAAGTTGATGGACCTGTCAATTTAGCGCGCTTAGTATCGAACTTTAAACGCCCGCATATGCGCTATGATTCACATGTGCCTGCGATTCCGAAAGTATTAAAAAAGTCTGAAAACATTTTTTCAGCCATGCAGAAGCAAGATATTCTACTGCATCACCCCTTTGAGTCTTTTGCGCCTGTAATTAACTTGTTACGAGAAGCAGCACGAGATCCTCAAGTTCTTGCGATCAAACAAACCTTGTATCGTAGTGGAGCAGACTCAGAAATTGTACAGGTATTGGCTGAAGCGGCACGTAACGGTAAGGAAGTCACAGCAGTGATTGAATTGCGAGCGCGTTTTGATGAAGAATCAAATATTGCTGTTGCCAATGTATTGCAAGAAGCAGGGGCTGTGGTGGTGTATGGTATTGTGGGCTATAAGACACATGCCAAAATGATTTTGGTGGTTCGCCGTGAGAATAATAAACTTGTTCGCTATGTTCATTTAGGAACAGGGAACTACCATGCAACCAATGCACGGATCTATACCGATTACGGTTTATTAACCACAGACAAAGAACTTTGTGAAGATGTGCATCGCATTTTTCAAGAGTTGACGGGCATGGGGAAAATGGCGAAGTTGAAAAAACTTCTACATGCACCGTTTACCTTACATGCACAGTTAATCGCTTATATTGATGATGAAATTGCCAATGCCAAAGCAGGAAAACCTGCTCAAATCATTGTTAAAGTAAACGCTTTAACAGAAGTACAGTTAATCAATAAGTTGTATGAGGCTTCACAGGCAGGTGTACAGGTAGATTTGATTATTCGTTCAATCTGCTGTTTACGCCCAGGTTTAGCAAATCTCTCTGAAAATATTCGTGTGCGTTCAATTGTGGGACGTTTCTTGGAACATACACGTGTTTACTATTTTGGTAATAATGGCAATGCTCGTATCTATTGTTCAAGTGCGGACTGGATGGATCGAAACTTATTTAATCGTGTCGAAGTATGTTTCCCAATCGAAGATCCTGCACTGAAAAAGCGTATTTATCAGCAAGGTTTGGTGAATTATCTCAAAGATAATACTCAAGCGTGGTTGTTGCAAGGAGATGGAACATGGCTTCGTGCTCAACCTAAAGCAGGTGAAACTGCACACAATGCACAAAAAACTTTGCTTGAACATTTTAACGGCTAAACTTAATATTTCACGATTTACACCCGATTGATTTCAATCGGGTTTTAACAACTGATTATGAATGCCTTTACTTGTATTTTTGACAAAGTTAATGCGTTCTTTAGTCATATCAATTTCACATTCTATAGCGTCAAAGTGACTTTCACGACCATAGTTGGCTTCATCTACTACACATTGACTTTCTCTCACTTTTATCCAAATGTATTGTAATCGTTGAAGTTCTTCCTTAGTACTTTTTTTTAGTTAGCCATTTTTTGTTTATAAGTAGTATTGAACTTATTATCTAAAACTTTATATTCATCAATATAGCAACCCAAAGTATCATTGTGATTTGTACTGTTTGAAACACATTTAACTTGATAGCTAGTATTAGCAAACGCCAATGTGTTACCAAACAGTATGATTAAAATGAATAAATAAATTTTTCTATTCATAACAATTACGTTTAAGCTCCCTTTTCAAATATATCAGCTTTGTCTCTGCGTCGTTTTCCTATCCCCCCTATTATTTTTATTAAATTAAATATTCTTTTTGCTTTTATAGATTAATCGAATTATAAGAGTTAGTGTTGAAATCAATGATATTGTTGGTAATACAGCACCTCGAAATAGGCTATTTTGATACCCTTTATAGATAAAGGTAGATAAAAAATCTTGTTCAGCATAACCAATAGATGCATAATTAAAAAAATATCCCATTATGGATGCATATATTCCAGAAAATACAAAAAAAGATCTGTACATTCTAATTTTTTTGTCATTCCATTTTCATCAGTTATGCCTTCAACAGCATCCCCATCGGCATAAGTAATAATATATTTAACATTTTTATATGGTTGATTATTCAAATTATTTACTAACTGATAGTGACCTGAATATAGCATTAAACTTTTAGCTATAAAGCTTGATGAGTTTGAGTTCCTTCTATAATTCTCCCTTTGACTGGTTCCAACAACATGGTCTTGTTTGGGTAAAATTTTAGCTCCACAACTTAATAGATCATCGGCATAAGCGACTGGTTTACCATCTTAAAATTAAGGATTAAAAAAGGAGCCATATTCGGCTCCTTTTTAGAAATTTTCAGATCAATGTAGATTGGCTGTGATTTTCTGAAGAATTTGCACCAATACATCAAATTCACTTTGCAGCGGTGTGCTTTTACGCGTTACTAGAGCTAAAGTACGCGAAGGTGCATTTTCAATTGGTTTTACCACAATTTGATCATTGTTCTTCAGCATATGAGCATGAATCGCGATCTCTGGAAGTAGGGTATAACCTAAGTTCGAACTCACCATTTCAACCAAAGTTGGTAAAGAACTCGCCTTTAAACGATGATCATTTTTACGCTCACCAATAGGGCAAACACTTAGGGTATGGTCACGTAAGCAATGGCCTTCTTCAAGGAGCATCAGATGTGATAAATCAAGATCGTCTAAGTTTCTTGCACTCATGGCATTTTGATCTGCTTTATTGCACACCAAGAATAAATCTTCTTTTGCAATTTCAGCAACTTTTAAACCACGTGTGTCAAAAGGCAATGCCAACATGATTACATCTAAATTACCATGCTCAAGTTTTTCAACGATTTTTTCACTTTGTGCTTCGTGTAAATGTAGTTGAATCTTAGGAAGTTGTTTATGCACTTCTTCCAAAAGTTGAGACAAAATAAATGGTGCAATGGTGGGAATGATCCCTAGATGTAAATCCCCAGTCAAAGGTTCGCTCATTTCACGACTTAAACGCATTAAGTCTTGTGCATCTGCGAGTAGAACACGGGCTCGGGCAACAACTTGCTCACCTAAGGGAGTTAAACGTACGTTTTGGCGATCACGTTCTACGAGTACGCCACCCAATAAACGCTCTAACTCCATAATTCCACCCGATAATGTGGATTGAGTTACAAACGAACGGCGCGCTGCTTCAGTAAAGTGCAACGTCTCAGACAATGTCACCAAATATGACAACTGTCTTAGGGATGGTAATGCAGCCATAGTGTCCTAATGCTTATGATTTAAAATGATGTGCAAATAAGCCGCTAAGTTGAGGAACAAAATGCGGTGGGATATCATGCCCCATTCCTTCAATTAATTCAAATTTAGCGCCCGAAATTGCTTTCGCAACTGCCTTACCGTGACTTGGAGGTAGTAAACGATCTTTAGAACCATGTAATACTAGCGTTGGTTTATTGATCTGTTTGTCCAATTTAAGTAAGGAACCTGTACATAATATTGCTAAAAACTGTTGAAGTACACCCGCTGGGTGATAACTACGACGATATAATTTACGCGCGGTCTGAATTGCCTCAACTTGATTAATATAACCTGGTGAACCAATCATTTGAAAAACCTTTAATGAATGATTCACAATCCCTTCTTCATCACGGGATTCAGGCTTACCGATCAGACTAAAAAGTTGCTTTGGAAAAGGGGGTGGCAAGAAAGGTTGGTTATTGCTGGTAAACAGAAGACCCAGTTTATCAATTTTTTCTGGATATTTTGCCGCTAAGATTTGCGAAATCATTCCACCCATTGAAGCACCGAGAATATGTGGTTTTTCAATTCCCATGCGATCGATCAATAAAGCAACATCGTCTGCCATATCAAATAGATTGTAGGGTGCACCATCATTGGGTAAACCCAAAGCGAAACGTCCCATTAATTTATAGGAGTTTAAGCGCGGACCCTTGTGGCGGATTTTTGAAGATAAACCAATGTCACGATTATCAAAACGAATGACATGAAAGCCTTGATCTATGAGAGATTTACAAAAAAAATCCGGCCAAAATAACATTTGTGCACCCAACCCCATAATCAAGAGAACAGAGGGATGTTCAGGATTTCCGCCTGTTTCGACATGTAGTTGAATACCATTGCCTAAATCAACTTTGGTTTCATTCATGAATGAAGCATAAGGTGAAATTTGGAATTGAAGTGCGCTATTCATTGTTATTTTCCCAAGCAAGGATACGCATTGATTAAAAAGTATCCTTGCTATTAAACCCTTAAACTGATGCAGGAATCAAGTCTGGAACTAGTTTTGTTAAAGTGAGACGCTGTTTACCCGCAGTTGCACCCAATAACACGAAACCTCGTAAGGTTCCATCAGCATCAGTGGCTTTAGATAGCATTCCATCGTCAAACTCTTCATTTTCCCAAGTGACTTCAACACCAATCGGTGCAGGTAAGACCGTTAATGGCGCGGCTGGTGTTTTAACTGCGACTGGCATTGCTGGGTAATGAACTGTTGTGGTTTGACCACTTAATGTTTTGGCTAAAGCACGTGCTTGTTGCATGATTGGCATCACATAAGGCAGCAGTGTTCCATTCACTTCCGCGCAGTCACCTATTGCAAAAATATCCGCTTGATTGGTCTCAAGTAAAGTATTGGTAATCACACCACGACTGGTGTTGATTTCGGCTGTTTTTGCTAAAGCAATATTCGGCTGTAGACCAATCGCGGAAAGAACTACATCTGCAATCAATGATTGACCACTTGCCAATGAAACGATGTAACCGCGCTCAGTTTTTGATACTTTTTCCACGGTAGTACCTAAAACAAAGTTGATGCCCGATTCTTCAAGATTTTCTTTAAATGCTTGTGCAACATGCTCCGGAAGCAGGCGTCCTAAAGGTTGCGGTGCTAAATCAATAACTGTGACTTGATGACCCGTATTTTGTAGATCATTGGCAAATTCGCAGCCAATTAGACCTGCGCCCAAGATAACTACGCGTTTATTACCACAATCGCCTGTCGTGCAATTTTCCAGTGTTTCTCGAAATGCACGATAGTCAATCAATGAATTAACAACATGAATGTCATCACTGCCATCACCTGCGATGGCTAGGCGAATTGGGTTTGCACCCACTGCAAGAATTAATTTCGAATATCCTTGCGTAGAAGTCGTGCCTTCTTTTTCAAGAATCAATTCATGTTTTTCTGCATCTATACTTTTTACCCAAGTTTCTTTTTCGATCCGCATATTTAATTGCGTACTCATTTTTTCGGCATCACCTAGCCCAATTTGCTCAGGCGCTTTTTTACCAACTAAGGCATTTGACAATGTAGGTTTTGCATAATTGACCGCATCATCTGCGCAAATCATCACTAATTCTTGTTCAGTGTTTAACTTACGAAATTCTCTTGCAAGCGTATAACCTGCCATACCAGAACCGATGATGATGATTGGTTGCATATCTTTCTCCATACATGCCTAAAAGAGTGGGGGATTGAATAATTTTTATGACAAATATACGTAAAAAAGACCATGTAAACATGGTCTTTACGCGATATTTTAGATTTCTACCATTTCAAAGTCTGCTTTAGAAACACCGCAGTCTGGGCAAGTCCAGTCGTCTGGGATATCTTCCCATTTGGTACCTGCTGCGATGCCGTCTTGTGGCCAACCCTCTGCTTCGTCATAAATCCAACCACAAACGATGCATTGATATTTCTTCATCTGATTCTCCGATAACTGATAGGTGAATTACATTATCTATCAGTAAAATTCCATCCGCTGCTTGACTCAAATAATATGCAAAAAAAGTGTGTACATATTCCTCTAAATTTTTACGCAGTTCTGTGTCTAAAGTAAAGTAAATATCGGAGTTTATCTCACTCTTGTAAAAGCTGAATGGCAGGTCAGGACAAAAGCAATGTTTATTATGCCAACTGGTTGGAAAAGGTTTTTAAAGCCACTCATTTTTAGTGAACGTCATCATGAGTTGCTAAATTATTCAAATCATTGAACTTAGACTAAGGTCTGAATGAAAAATTATAAAAGTATAGCTAAAATAAAATAAGGTTAAACTATAGCCAATATTTTATATGAAAATGGTTGTAATAAAATCAATAGCTTAAAGTGATATAGGTTTTTTCAGGTTTGTATGCAGCTGTCAATTTTTCTTAAAAAACGTTAAAATTCACGCATTAATTTTCTTTTTAATATCTCCCTAATGATGAACATGTCTACTGCTTTGTGGTCAAGTATTCGTACTGTCCAGGATTTTCCAAAACCAGGTATTTGTTTTTATGATTTAACCCCGTTGTTTATGAACAATCTGAGCGAATTGGCTGATGCATTGATTGCAAGTATTCCTGTTGAACAATTGGCAGAGGTGGAGAGTTTTGTTGCGGTAGAAGCGCGTGGTTTTGTTTTGGCGAGCTTATTGGCACAACGTACAGGAAAAGGATTATTGTTGGTTCGTAAAGCAGGAAAATTGCCACCTCCAGTTGTTGGCGTGGGCTATAGTCTGGAATATGGCTTGGACCGTTTGGAAATGTCAGCCAACATTACCCCACAGAAAGTGATTATTGTGGACGATGTATTGGCAACAGGTGGTACACTCAAAGCAGTTAATCAATTGATGCATAAATGCCACCATACGGTATTGGGTGCGAGTATTTTTCTTGATTTGCCTGACTTACATCAAGATTTGGGTTTAAAGATTTGGTCTGTTTTAGATGAACACTCAAAACCTGTAGAAAAAGCAGTTGCTTAATCTGTTTGAAAGCCTTGTTTGAACAAGGCTTTTTTATAAATATTAAAAAGTTTAGCCCGTTCATCAAAAATTAATAAATGAAAGTTTGTTCCATATAGCTAATCAAACGATTTAAGTTTTCAGGTTGGGCCAGGCGGTGATGCCCCCCTTCAACAGTTTCAATCTGCATGTATGGATCTAATTGTTCAAAAACTTTGTACATGTCCAGAATTTCATCACCCAATTCAATATATGCAATTTGAGGAATATCATGCTCAAGATCAGCTTCATTGATCTCAGGATAATCGTCACGAAAATCTGGTTTTAAACTGGGATTGGCAATCACAGTTGGAATACGATGTTTCTGGGACATTTTTAATGACCAGTAGCCACCTAAACTATGTCCCACCAATAAATCAGGCTTAATTTTTTCAATAATATCATGATAGAAATTTTCAACCGTTTGATAGTTTAAATTGCGATAATCCACATTAATACAATATTTTTTTATTGCATTGATGACATGGAACTTGGTTGATTCTTTAGATGAATCCAAGCCATGTAAAAATAAAATTTTAGTCTTGCTATTGCTCATTGTTATCACTTGCATATTGTCTTTATATCTGGAGACACAAACCATAATTCATGGATTTAAAAACTTTCCATTTCAACTATTTTTGGTATAAGCTTAGTGTACTGAGCAAGATATTTTTTATAACTTAGCTATTGGTCTAAGAACTTTATTTTTTTGCATCAAATAAATTAGATATTTTTATAATACATTGAAAATTAAATATTAAAATTATTTCTACTCACATGCTTTATTAACAAAAATTAATCATTTCTATCCGTGGTTGTACTAAGCTATAGATGAAACAATTAAAAAAAGAGACTGGGATGATCACACTAAAATACGATATCAAAATCCACGCAACTGCACAGAGAGTATGGAATGTTCTTTGGGATACCCACACTTATTCTAAATGGACACAATTCTTTTGTGAAACGTCACAGATGCAATCTGATTGGAAAATTGGCGGAGAGACGCTATTTCAAGATGCCAATGGCGATGGAATGATTGCAACAATTACTGAGTTAGAACAATTTAGAAAAGTGGTTTTCAAACATTTAGGTATATTAAAAAATGGTATGGTGGATACCACAAGTACCGAAACCCAAGAATGGAATGGCACATTTGAGCAATATCATCTGGATGAACAAGACGGTATAACCACTTTACATGCTGAGATTGAAACTGTGGAAGAGTATCGAGACATGATGGATCGTGAATTTCAACAAGGTTTTGCTGTCGTCAAATCATTGGCAGAACAAGCTGAGTGTTAATTCAGTCCTTCCTTATCCATTCAATAGCTTTAAGATGAGTTTATGTCATTTCATTTTTAACTGCATGACATTGAATAATAATGGGTTGTTGGATAGAAAAAGAGGTTAATACACCTGCAATATTGCGAGGGTAGAAGCGAATTTTTTTAAGTAATGGTTCTAATATGATTTTAATGTCATGATTTATGTTAGGCATATATTCCAATTTTCGAATTTGTCCTTCTGTGCCAACCAGAAATGTGACATTCAATGCGATATTCCCTTGTGAATCAAATCGTACATTAGGATTCGAGTTTGCAATTTTTGTATTTATCGGTTGGCAAAACGGTTCCAACATGGTTTGTAATTGGGAAAAATGAGGCTTGATTGCATAATCAATCGACTTAGGAAATTTGATAAATAAGCTGTATTTTCCATAATAATATGTTGTTCTTGCAATATTTTCTTCATCAAGATTGAGCGTTTTATTTTTAAAGTCATTATTGACCTGAGGAAGTTGTGTCAAGGTTATAGTGTTGGCGATTTCTAAAGCTCTTCTGTTGAGTATTCTTTGCGTGGGATGCGGATTCATCAATTTAATCTGAATCTGTCGGGTCTGCTGATTTGGACTGATTTCCAATTGCCAAATATAGTCTTGATTTGCAATGTCGGTCGATTCAATTTTTATTGGGAGATCTTTTCGGGTATTACTCATGACAATGATCTGATCTGCTGCAATTTTGCTTGAAAACGACAAAACATTGAAAAGAATGATACTTTGGGCGAATCCTTGCCAGTATTTATTCATGATTTTTAATTTTTACAGGGTTCATTGAGTTATATTCATACGCATTATGTTGTAAATCTGCTATGCTATGCAACTTCCGTTTTTTAATATAATCGAGGCAGAGATGACGCAACATAACGCTCAATCGACTTCTGAACAACCCATTTCCGAAAACGATTTAATTGCACAGCGTCATGCCAAGTTAAAGCAAATCCAAGATCACGCCAAGGAAACTGGTGTTAGCCCGTGGCCAAATACTTTTAAGCGTGAGCATTACGCACAAGATCTACAACAACAATTTGCAGATCAAACGAAAGAACAAATTGAAGCAGGCGAGCAAGTTCACGCTTCTGTTGCTGGTCGTGTGATGTTGAACCGTGGATCATTTATCGTGATTCAAGACATGACAGGGCGTATTCAGCTGTATGTTCCACGTAAAGAACTTGCTCCAGAAGTTTTAGAAACTGTAAAAAGTTTAGACCTTGGCGATATTATTGCTGTTCAAGGCTATATCGGTCGCTCTGGTAAGGGCGATTTATATGTTCATATCGAACATTTTGAATTATTGACCAAGTCTTTACGTCCACTTCCAGATAAGTTCCATGGTTTAACTGATACTGAAGTAAAGTATCGTAAACGTTATTTAGATTTAATTGTGAATGAAGAAACACGTAAAACTTTTGAAATTCGTGCAAAAGTTGTGTCTGGTATTCGTAATTACTTAACCAATGAACGTTTCATGGAAGTTGAAACACCAATGATGCATGTGATTCCAGGTGGTGCATCGGCACGTCCATTTGAAACCCATCATAATGCATTGGATATGCCGTTATTCTTGCGTATTGCACCTGAGCTTTATTTAAAACGTCTGGTTGTCGGTGGTTTTGAGCGTGTGTTTGAAATCAACCGTAACTTCCGTAATGAAGGTGTTTCTACCCGTCATAATCCAGAATTCACCATGATTGAGTTCTACCAAGCTTATGCTGACTACAAAGATCTTATGGCTTTGACTGAAGGCATGTTGGAAAAATTGGCCATAGATATTCTAGGTTCAACGGATGTGCCGTATGGAGATGAAGTATATAGCTTCAAAGGTCCATTCAAAAAAATCTCAATGTTCGATGCGATTTTAGAACATAACCCAAGTTTTACTGCTGAAAATGTATCTGATCGTGAGTTCTTGGCAACATTCGTGCGTGAAGAGCTTAAAGAGCAAGTGAAGCCTGGTTTTGGTCTGGGTAAGTTGCAAACGATTGTATTTGAAGAAACTGTAGAAACTCAATTACGCCAGCCAACATTCATTACGGAATATCCTGCTGAAACTTCACCTTTGGCGCGTCGTAATGATGACAATCCTCATATTACTGATCGTTTTGAGTTCTTTATTGGTGGTCGTGAACTTGCAAATGGTTTCTCAGAGTTAAATGATCCGATTGATCAGGCTGAGCGTTTCCAAGCGCAAGTTGCTGAAAAAGATGCAGGCGATGATGAAGCAATGCACTATGATGCAGACTTTATTGAAGCATTGGAATACGGTTTACCGCCAACAGCGGGTGAAGGTATTGGTATTGATCGTTTGGTTATGCTTTTTGCAAATGCACCAAGTATCCGTGATGTGATTTTATTCCCACATATGCGTCATAAAAACTAAGCGATGCAATTAAAAAAGCCACTGAATTCAGTGGCTTTTTTATAAAATACGTGATAGCAAATCAGAAATGGAATACACCTAAACCGTTTTTAATTTCATCTAAGGTATCTTGAGTAATAATGCGGCATTTTTCAGTGCCTGTTTTTAGGATATCCATGATGTAATCTGGATCTTTAGCAAGTTCCATACGACGTTCACGAATTGGGGTAATCAACTCTTTTAAAACACCTTCAAGACGTTTTTTCACTGTTCCATCGCCTAAACCACCACGGCGATAGTGCGCTTTCAGCTCTTCAACTTCTTCTTTGTTTGGATCGAAAGCGTCTAAGTAGGTAAATACAATATTGCCTTCCACTTGACCTGGGTCTTCAATACGCAAGTGATTTGGATCGGTATACATCGCATTGACCGCTTTTTTGATGTCTTTATCTGTCGCATCCAAGACTATGGTATTGCCTAAAGATTTTGACATTTTAGCTTTGCCATCAAAACCAGGTAAACGGCTCATATTGGATAAAAGTGCTTTACACTCAGGTAAAATGTCTTGACCAATCTGACGATTTAAACGACGGACAATTTCATTGGTTTGTTCAATCATTGGAATCTGGTCTTCACCTACTGGAACGACAGTCGCTTTAAATGCGGTGATGTCAGCAGCTTGTGCAACAGGGTAGCACAGAAAACCAGCAGGAATATCACGTTCAAAACCACGTAATTGAATTTCAGCTTTGATGGTTGGATTACGTTCTAAACGAGACACAGTGACAAAGTTTAAATATAACATGGTCAGTTCATTCAATGCCGGCAAGCATGATTGAACACAGATCGTGGTTTTAGTTGGGTCTATACCTACAGCTAAATAGTCTGTGGCAACTTCAATAATATTGCGGCGAACTTTTTCAAAGTTATCTGCATTGTCAGTTAGAGCTTGAGCATCAGCGAGAAGGAGATGTTGATGATGAGAATCCTGTAAGCCTACTCGTGAGCGCAAAGAACCTACAAAATGTCCCAAATGTAGTTGTCCAGTAGGACGGTCGCCTGTCAAAATCACAGGACGATTATCTTGATTCGTCATTATCGCTTCCAAAGTCTTTATAGAGACAGTCGTGTTTTATGAATGGGCACTATTGTACGAGATAATTTATTTTAATGTCAGCGAAAAATAGCCCAGAACCAATTTTTATGGATAAATGTGAAAATCTACAAAATTTTATATAGAAAAATGAAATTTCACTTTAAAATAGTGTGATAAATAAAATTTTGGATAAAAAATGGCAAGTAGTTTATTAATATTATTAGATGATATTGCAGCAGTCTTAGATGATGTTGCTGTCATGAGTAAAATGGCAGCAAAAAAAACAGCTGGTGTTTTAGGTGATGATTTAGCACTGAATGCGCAACAAGTCAGTGGGGTCCGCGCTGAACGTGAACTTCCTGTCGTCTGGGGTGTCGCGAAAGGTTCATTTATCAACAAACTTATTTTAGTACCATTGGCATTATTGATCAGTGTGGTTGCACCTTGGTTGATTAATCCATTATTAATGATTGGTGGTTTGTTTCTGTGCTATGAAGGTGTAGAAAAAGTTCTTCATAGTTTAAAACATAAGAAAGCCAGTACTGAAGAAGCTGCACAAGAAGAGTTAACGCAGATTGAAACGGATTTAGCAACTTTTGAAAAAGAGAAGATTAAAGGCGCGATACGCACCGACTTTATTCTTTCTGCTGAAATTGTGGTGATTTCTTTAGGTACGGTTGCAACAGCTGATTTTGGTACAAAAGTCATGGTACTGTCTGTGATTGCAGTGATTATGACTGTAGGTGTCTATGGCTTTGTTGCGATGATTGTCAAAATTGATGATTTAGGTTTGTACTTGACACAACAAGCATCGAATGTAAAACAAAGTATTGGTCGAGCTTTATTGGCATTTGCACCTAAGCTAATGAAAACCTTAACCATTGTCGGAACAATCGCAATGTTTCTTGTGGGTGGTGGAATTATCAATCATGCAGTATCTTCATTGCATCACTTGACAGAGGAAGCGGTGAACCATATTGAACATATCCCAACAGTGGGCAGTATTATTGGTGCATTAACCCCAACTTTGATTAATCTTGTAATTGGTATTATTGCTGGGTTGGCTGTGGTATTGGTGGTGGGTTTGATCCAAAAAATTCGTGGTCAATCTACAACTGCTTCATAAAAAATCATTTAAACTGATTCCAATTTAAAATTAAAAGGACAGATCTATGCGTTGGAAAGGACGTAGAGAAAGCGATAATGTCGAAGATCGCCGTGGTGGTGGCGGTGTAAAAGCGGGTGGTATCAGTATTCTTGGATTGGTTGTTGCTTTTATTGCTTGGAAATTCTTTGGTGTTGATCCGCAGCAGGCATATCAAGCAACGAAGCAAGTTACCTCAGGTAATGGGAGCCAAACCACTGCACCTGTAAATGCGACACCTGAACAGCAGGAAACGGCATCTTTTGTTAAAACGGTATTGGCAGACACAGAGGATACTTGGAAGCAGGTGTTTATTCAGCAAGGTGCTCAATATACACCGCCTAAACTGGTCATGTTCAGTGGTGCTGTGCAGTCAGGTTGTGGAACGGCTGAATCTGCCATGGGACCCTTTTATTGTCCAGCAGACCAAAAAGTGTATATTGATACTCAGTTCTTTAAAGATATGCGTCAACAAATGGGCATTTCAGGCGAAAAGAATCAATCTGAGTTATCTGCACAAGATGAGGCCGGTGATTTCGCGCAAGCTTATGTGATAGCCCATGAAGTTGGTCATCATATTCAAAATTTATTGGGTATTTCCTCGCAAGTGCAACAGGCTCGTCAACGTGCCAATCAAGCTCAGGGTAATCAACTCTCAGTACGGTTGGAATTACAGGCGGATTGTTTAGCAGGTGTTTGGGCAAATCGTACACAACAGCGTACGCAGTTCCTTGAGCAAGGGGATATAGAAGAGGCAATGGATGCCGCAGAAAAAATCGGTGATGACTATTTACAGAAAAAAGCACGTGGTTATGCTGTTCCTGATAGCTTTACCCATGGTACCAGTCAACAACGGATGCAATGGTTCAATACGGGGATGAAATCAGGCGACATCAATAGTTGTGATACGTTTAAATAAATTTTTAAGTTCAAGTATTTAAAAGGGTACTAAGTGTGCTCTTTTTTTTGAATAGATTTTTGCAATCCGATTTTTTATGTTAAAAAATATAACGAAAAAAGTCAGGGTTCAGTTTTTTTTGTAAAATTATATAAATTGTTAAATGGTCTCTTATTCTATATTTAATAAAGAAATGATTGAGTATTTGATGTTCATTTAAATTAAAAAATTGAAAATAGGGTTCGAATGGGTAATTATTTCTTTCTCCAAGTTTTTACAGTAGTTTTTGCGCTTTCTATTGCGACGACCATATTTAATAAACGTATACTCGGTTTTCCTCAAGCGATTGGTGTACCTATCGTTTCTGCAATTTTTGTCTTTATATTGCAATGGGGAGCCAGTTTACTGAATGGTAACCAATTTATCTCGATTAATATCCATAATATTGAAGAGGCTGTACGCCATGTCGATTTTTATGATTTTTTAGTCAATGGTGTGATTTGTTTCATTCTGACCTCATCCGCATTGAAATTTAAAGTTTCCGATTTAAAAGTCTATTGGAAGCCGATCAGTATCTTGGCCACAATTGCATTATTGCTGTGTGCTGTATTCTTTGCAGGACTGGTGTTTGGTTTCCAGTTCTTGATTGGAAATCCTGTACCGATTTTAGTGCTGTTATTACTTGGTTCAGCGCTCGGGGCAACCGATCCAATCGGAATCAAAGGCGTACTGAGTTCAGTACGTGCACCTCATCATTTGATGGTCAAATTAGAAGGTGAATCCTTGTTTAATGACGCAATGTGTATTGCGGTCTTTATGACCTTATTGAATGTCCTTGAAGGTGAGCATTTTAGTTTGATTGCAACCCTGCAAACCCTATTATATGAAATTGTAGTGGCTGTAATCATTGGTTGGGCTTTTGGTTTAGGGATTTTACGCCTATTACGTGGCAAACATGAGATGGAGTCTCTTATCTTAACCACAGCATTGTTGGCATGTGGCTCATATCTTGTGGCATTGTTTGCGCATGCATCCGCCCCGATTGCTTGTGTAATCGGTGGTTTGATTGTCGGAAATAAATGGAAAGAAATTTTACAAGACCGTGAAATTCGCGAGGTCAATCATTTCTGGCATACGGTAGAAGGGATTATTAATTCATTCTTATTCACTTTGATTGGATTGGAAATCTTTATTTTAGATCTCAGTACCAGTCTTATTTTAGGTGGTATTTTTGCATTCTTTGCCTTGCATCTTTCTCGTTTTGCTGCAAATTTCCTTGCTTTCGCATTCTTTCCATCATTCCGTAAAAAGAGTTATAACGGTAGCTTGGCCATTCTGTCATGGGGCGGTGTCCGTGGGGGTATTTCGCTCGCATTGATTCTTGCTGTGGCAAACGTACCGGAGTTACGTGATTACAGCAGTATTTTGATTGGCTATACCTTTATCAGTGTATTACTTTCAGGGGTGGTCTGTGGTCTAGGTTTACCTGCGGTAATGAATGCTTTTTATTACAATCCAAACGAAGAAACTCAAGGTTTCAAAGGTTGGTACCAACGCATGTGCAATAAAATGAATCGTAAAGGCTTTAAGTATATTGTGGGTGAAGATGCAGCAGGTCACGAAACTATTACGATCTATAATCCAGAAGCATTGGTTGACAAGAAATCTGATGACGGTGTTGCTACAGTTCATCATCCAGAAAAAGCGCAGGAAGTGAAGCGTTTGGAAAATCCGGCAAACTTTTAATTTAAAAAATCACATTTGAATGCTGAATTAATGTGAAGCATGCTTAAAAAAATACCCTTCAATGTGAAGGGTATTTTTTTAATGTTTTGTAAATTGGCTCATCATTACTTCGCATTTTTTGCCAAGAAATCCAAATACGGCTTAATCAACAATTGCTCTTGTTCAAGAAGAGGTAAGTGCCCAACACCTTTTAGAATAACGGGTTCTTGAGCATTTTTTAATAAGCCCTTTAATTCAGCCGCAGCTTCTACATTGATAATTTGATCTTTGTCACCCCATGCAATTAATACAGGCTGGTCAATAGAGCGGGCAGCAATCGCAAATGAGTCAGGTGTAAACAATTTAGACATTACAATCAATTGTTCAACCAGTTTTGTGGTATTTGCAGATTGGCTGATCATCAGTTTTTCTTGTGAGTCTTTTAATTCTTTTGGAATAAAAGGTGGAAGGTTGGTTGCAATTTTCATTAAGCGATCAAAGTCTCCAGGCTTGCTGACAATCATATTGCGTAAAGTGGTTGGATCTTTGAGATATGGGGTATTGGCAGATTTAAAGACGCCTGCACTGTCGATTAAGAATAATGATTTAGTATCAACAGGGTACTGAGCAGCATACAGTAATGAGATAGAACCACCCATTGAATGTCCTGCAACATTCAGACCGTTCTCAACTTTTATCGCTTCTGCAAAACGGCGTAATTTTTCAGTTAAATTAGGGAGTGAGTAATCAAAATCACTTGGAACCTTACTATCACCTTGACCCGGTAAATCTGGAATAATGACATGATAATACGGTGTTAAATAGCGTGCCACACGATTCCAGTTGTCTCGACTTCCTGCAAGTCCATGTACCAGCATAAGCGTCGGTTTTCCAACTGGTCCACCTTCACTGTATGCCCAGTCAATATCACCAACTTTGACACGTTTGGTGTCCATTCCAGCCCAAGCGCGTTCCTGTTGAAGAACACTTTGAATATCAATCGTTGGAGCAGCATAGGTATTGGACAAACCGAGTGATGTTACAGTACCCATGACCAATGCGGCAGATAAAAGCAGTTTATTGAAGATTCCTTTCATTTTTGCATACTCTTGTTGTTGTATTTCAGGTAGGATTCAAGATTAGAATATGTACTATTAAATTACATTTGCCTAAAATGTCCGAAGCTTATTTTCTAAGTCAATTTCGTTGAGTGATTTTCACAGTTGTTGGTCTTTTAAGTGTAAAGGTCCTATGCAGAATGATGAACTGGCACAGATGATTTTAAATGTCATTGTGCAGATTCCAAAAGGTAAAGTTGCAAGTTACGGTCAAGTCGCAAAGTTTGCCGGCTTACCGAAACATGCACGGCTCGTCGGGCGTGTACTGGGGCAGCTTCCAGAAGATCATGATATTCCGTGGTATCGGGTCATCAACTCACAAGGTCGCATCAGCCTAAATAAATTGGATGAACATGGCATGTGCATACAGACATCAAGATTACGTGAAGAAGATGTAGTTGTTGTTGATGGCAAAATTAATTTAAAAAAATATCAATGGATACCTTAAATGAAAACCTCACCCTGTATTTATGGTGAGGTTTTCATAGTTCAAGTCATTTTATTTAATGACCAAAACAGGAATTTGTAATTCAGTTAATAAATTTTGTGCAACACTTCCCATGATAATCTTTTTCAATCCAGTACGGCCATGTGAGCTGAGAATGACCAAATCAGTTTTCAAATCATGCACTGCTTGATTCAGGGTGTGAGCAATATTTTCACCTTCAAGTAAACGTGTTTCAACTTGTACACCTTCTGCGGCGAATTGTGCTTTGGCTTCGTTGATGTTGGCTTGAATAAATTCACGGGCACGTTCAATCAGCATGTTACTTTGACCGTTCGCCAAATATTCTGAAGCAATATATGGGTCCAGTGTCATGACTTGTACAACCGTAATTTTACTGTTAAATGCTTTTGCAAATTCCACAGCATGTTTAACTACAGATAGAGATGTTTCCGAGCCATCTACAGGCACGAGAATGTTTTGATAAGCCATGACTATTTTCCTTATTTTAACAAAAAGCTGAATTGAATATTTATACGCATCACCAGTCTATAACCTGATCATAACGCGAATATGAAATGAATAAAACCCAGTAAAAGCATAGGGATAATCAATATAAATATCATAAATTTAAATCAATGCACTGGCATAAACTAACATTACTGAGCTGAGAGAACTTGCAGCTACTGTGCTGAGACAGGAAGCAACTAAAAATCAATTAAATTCACTTTATAAGGCGTCTGTATTTTATTGTTTTTTAAAAATTAAATTACTTTGATTCATAAATTATATAGACAATAAAATGCGGATAAAAAATCAATTGAGACAATTGCTGAATTGTAAATCAAAAGCATCCTTTAGAATGAAGCTGAAACAAACTCAACTGAAACAAGACGGATCCACATGATTTATACAATAAATTTGAGGAAATGATCATGGAATATCAAACAATTATTATAGAAAAGAAAAATGGAGTCGGTTACTTAAAGCTTAACCGCCCGGAATAATTGAATAGCTTAACGCCTGTGATGAGTCTAGAAATTCTAGAAGTACTCAGGCAATGGAAAGAGGATGCTGAAATTCGCGTTATTGTCATCGCCGCAGTTGGTAAAGCATTTTGTGCCGGGCAAGGAATAAGTCCTGAAGTACTTAATGGAGGTGTCATTGACTTAGGTGAGGTATTGGAAAAGTACTTTAATCCGCTATTAGCCCTCATCAATGATATGCCCAAAGTCATCATCTGTGCAGTCAATGGTATCGCTGTAAGAGCGGGGGCGAGCTTACCTTTGTTGTGTGATATTACACTTGCAGCAAAATCAGCAAGTTTCTCACAGATCTTTAGTAAAATTGGTCTTATTCCCGATTGTGGTGCAACCTGGTTGCTTCCACGTTTGATTGGTTTTGCTAAAGCCAAAGCATTGATGTTGACAGCAGAAAAGATCAGTGCAGAGGAGGCAAAACGTATCGGAATGATTTATAAAGTCGTTGCAGATGATCAGTTGGAGCCAGAAGTTGTACGTTTAGCTGAGCATTTTGCGACTCAAGCCAGTTTAAGTCTTACATTGATCAAACAGGCCATGCGGGTCACCATGCACAATGATTTTTATACGCAAGTAAAAGTTGAACAGGATTTACAAAGAAAGGCAGGACAGTCAGAAGATTTTTTAGAAGGAGTCCGTGCTTTTTTAATGAAAGATCAAGCCCATTTTAAAGGACGATAAATCCCAATGCCTATCTTTAAAAGCCACTCCAACAGCATTGTTCAATGGATAGTAGTGACATGGGGAGTATTGCTCCCTCATGCTGCTGTTGCAGATCAAATTAAAGCCATTCCTTGGATAAAACTGAAAAAAGAAACCTCACAGGCCAAGCAAATTTGTCAGGCATTAAAGGTCAACTGTGGAAAGGATGTAGATGTATGGAAAAAGCAATCAGGGGCAGACACTCATTTATATTTAACTGACGATAGACCGCAACTAATCGAATTTATAAAAGAAAACCATCAGTATACTGTTCTGAATTATTGGAATTTTCAGCATTATCAGCATCACGGTCATAACACTGATTTTGATGAGGAATTAAACAGTGATGGATTAAGGATTTATCCTGCATTTTATCCTTTAAATCGCCAAAAGCTTGCTATTGCAGTAGTTAAGCGTTGGAGCACGACTTACTCGGGAGGTGGACGGGCAGAAGAGATCGCTGATTTTGTCATGTTAGAACCCAATCATACATATAAACTGGCATTGGCTGATGTGGCTTTTCATTCTTATGAGATGATTCGCGCCTGTTTTTCTCAAGAGGAATATCAATCTTCTCCACACTGTCATGATGAAAGTGGTTCCAATTTGTCCATTCAATTTAAAGATATCGGTAAAACATATTATCAATGGACCTTAAATTTTACCGATTTTACTTGGGAAGCATTCAAACCTCACTCATCAAAAGTTATAGAAAAGTCGCATAACATAGTGTTGCCTTTTCAGCAAAAATAGGGATCTGTGATTTTTGTAAATAATCAACAAAATTACACAATACATAATTTAATTATGTATTGCATAAACTGTTAATTTCTTATAGGATGAATTTAGAGTTCAAATTCACTGTCATCAAGCTGATTCTGGCTCAAGACAGACTGAATGACGGAAGGAAAGAACGGACTACCAGCGTATTTTGATTGGTGGATCAAAATAGCAGTGTGCTGTTCTCAGCATTAAAAAACGGATGAATTTATCTAAATAAGGGAAACTAGATGGATATTTTAGATAACCCATTAGAATTATGTGGTTTTGCTTTTATTGAGTTTGTATCGACGGAAAATGGATTAGATCAAATTTTTGAAACCATTGGTTTTAGCAAAGTCGCAAAACATAAGTCTAAAAAAGTGTATTTGTGGCGTCAGGGTAACATCAATATTATTTTGAACTATCAACCCGAATCCTATGCTTCATTCTTTTTCAAAGAACATGGACCTTCTGCTTGTGCAATGGGGTTTAGAACACGTGATGCAGCTAAAGCTTTTAAAAATGCCATAGCACTCGGTGCTGAACCCATGTATTCACAGGCAGGACCGATGGAATTGAATATTCCAGCGATCAAGGGAATTGGAGGAATGCCAATTTTTCTTGTGGATCGTGATATTTACGAAAATGATTTTGTTTTCTTTGATGATGTAGAAAAAAACCCACGTGGTGCGGGTCTGAATGAAATTGATCATTTAACACATAATGTTTATAAAGGACGCATGGAATATTGGGCGAATTTCTATGAAAAAATCTTTAATTTTCAAGAAATCCGTTACTTTGACATTAAAGGTGAATATACGGGTCTGACTTCAAAAGCACTCACTGCACCAGATGGTATGATCCGTATTCCATTGAATGAAGACTCTGACAAAGGCAATGGTCAAATTGCAGAATTTTTGGCTGATTTCAACGGTGAAGGTATTCAGCATATTGCTTTTATTACAGATGATTTAATTTCAACATGGGATAAGTTGAAAGGTTTAGGTCTGAAGTTTATGACCGCACCCCCGGAAACCTATTATGAAATGTTAAAGGATCGTTTACCTGGTCACGGTGAGCCAACCGAAGAGTTACAAAAGCGTGGTATTTTATTGGATGGAAATACCAAAGAAGGTGAGAAGAAGCTGTTATTACAGATTTTTTCTGAAAACATGCTTGGACCGGTTTTCTTTGAGTTTATTCAACGTAAAGAAGATGATGGCTTCGGTGAAGGGAACTTTAAAGCATTGTTTGAATCTATTGAACGTGATCAAATCCGTCGTGGTGTATTAGAAGCCAAATAAGGTCAGCGATGTAAGCAGAAGAAGCCAGGAAAACATTTTCTTGGCTTTTTTATTACAATATGAAGAAAACATTTAACGCGTTTGAATGTACTGATTAATTGCAGCCACTTCTCGTTTAAATAGTTCAAGTTTTTCACTGCCTGTATGCACGGGGAGAAATACTTCACTATCCAAAGCAACAATACAGAACTCCACTGCTTGATGCGCATTGAAAATAGGCAAACCAATGGCATTGATGCCTGTAAGAAGATCACCTTGAGCAATTGCCATACCTAATTCTAAAGTAGTTTCCTTGAGTTGAATAAATTCGTCCCAATGGCTGGGTTTAATTTGATAATGATTAAGAGCGGCTTTTTCCCATTCTGCAAATATCAAAGGCTTGATGATTGGTTCAGGTAAATATGCGGCAAAAACTCGTCCAGCAGCTGAGTTGACCAATGGCATAATTGAACCAACTTTTGTGACGATTGAAATTGGATGATTGGATTCAATGGATTGCACGACCAAAGGACCTTTCGGTGACCATTTACTGATTTGAATGCCACAGCCGATTTTATTCTGTAATTCATAAATTCGATGTTGTACCAATTGCAGGGCATCGGTATGCTGAATACAGTTTAAGCCTAAACGCCAGGCCTGATCACCCAGTGCATATTGACCATCTTCCAGCTGTTTGGCATAGTTCATGCGAATGAGACTGACCAAATAGCGGTGTACTTTTGCCGGATGCATATCCAGTTTGCCTGACAGTTCTTTTAATATAATCGGTTTGTTATGTTCCAAAAGAGCATTGAGAACGGCTAAGCCCACTTCAAGTGATTGAACGCCACCAGATAACTTTTCTTCAATCATTCAATAACCCTTGATCGCATTTAATCTTGCAGCTTTGATTTGCTGACGATATTTGATTTTACACTCAGCACATAATGCCTGAGCATGCTGCAAAATAGAAATCATCTTTTTAAATGAGATAAATAGATGAATAGCATAAGCATACTGTGCATGATGCACTTTAGTATGCGTTTACAAGGTATTGTATATCAACATACTCAAGTTAAAATAACAGGCCTTGCTGAAAATTAGACAATAAAAATCGGGATCGAAGCTATTGGTCTTCCATCCCGATCATCTTGTACTTTAAGCCGTTTGAATATTTTTAATCCGAACAGCGGTTGCTGCTTGAATGTCATCAAAACTGACATTTTCTGCCAGCTCAACCAGTACGAGTCCATCATGGGTGACATCGAGCACACCTAAGTCACTGACAATACCGTGAACCACTTGATGGCCAGTCAGTAGTAGGATGCATAAGGATAAAATTTTAGCTTGACCTTCTTTGGTTGTATGCCCCATTAAAATCACAACTTTTCGTACGCCTGCAACAAGATCCATTGCACCGCCCATGTCTTTGACTTTTTTACCCAGAATCATCCAATTGGCAAGATCACTTTGTTCAGAAACTTCCAATCGGCTTAATATAGCAAGGTCAATTCGACCACCTCGAATCATGGCAAATGATTCTGAGCTTGAGGAAAATGCATCCCCCGTTTTAACGCTTACTGTTTGCTTGCCTGCATTAATCAAGCCAGCATCCATATTGTCTTCAGTTGGGAATTCATCACAACCCTAAACCATAATCATCCACGCCTGCATTATTATTGATGCAGGTTAAATGTTTAACATCACTATATTTAAGGATTTTGATCAAGACTTCAGGAATACCACAAAGTCCAAATCCACCCACAGCAATGGTTTGACCATCTTTCACGATGCCATGCAGGGCTGCTTCGGCATTCCTGGCTACTTTATTGAGCATACGGATTATCCTAACTCGGCTTCATGCAAGAAGTGAGTATGCTGCGGGGCACGTTTGGTTCTGCTCCATTCATCCAACATGTCTACTTTCATTTCTTCTGTAATTTTTGAAATTTTTGCATCGGCATGAACATCGTTATACGTCAGTTCTAAGCGGTGTCCATTTGGATCAAAGAAGTAAATTGAATGGAATATCCCATGATTGGTAATACCGAGTACTTTGACATCATTGGCTTCAAGATGAGATTTTGCAGAAAGAAGCGCATCTAAGTCTTCAACTTCGAAAGCAATATGTTGAACCCATTGAGGTGTATTTTCATCACGCCCCATTTCCGGTTGAGTCGGTAACTCAAAAAATGCCAATACATTGCCTTGACCTGCATCCAGGAATAAATGCATATAGGGATCAAATGCTTTAGTTGAAGGAACATGGTCTTCTGCAAAAGCCAGAATAAACTCCATGTTGAGCATTTTTTTATACCATTCCACTGTTTCTTTGGCATCTTTACAACGATAGGCCACGTGATGAATTTTTTTAATTGCAAAGCTCATGATAAAACTCCTTTTCTGTTTATTCCCAATCTGGTTGTTGTTCTGGGGTTGCCTTTAAGAAAGCAGGCAGGGTTAGGCAGTACTGATCAATCGATTGAATCTTTGGAAAGTCGCTTAGATCAACATTGAAACGTTTGGCGTTATACACTTGTGGAATTAAACAGCAATCTGCAAATGTGGCGTCAGTACCAAAGCAGAACTGCCCATTTGAGCTTTTTAATTGCTTTTCCAAGCTTTTAAAACCTTCAATAATCCAGTGTTGGTACCATTGATTTTTCTGTTCATCATTTACAGCAAGTTCATGTTTTAGATATTTCAACACTCTGAGATTATCTAAGGGATGAATATCACAGGCGATGGTTTGTGAAAAAGCTCGTATTTTGGCGCGTTCAACAAGATCAGTCGGCAATAAAGGTCGTGTTGGATAGCGTTCTTCCAAATACTCCAAAATATTCAGGGATTGTGTAAAGGGCTGATCTTGATCAGTCAAACTCGGTACTAATTGACTCGGATTAAGTGCTAAATAATGTTCTTGTTGTTGCTCATTTTTGAGCAAATGGACTGGCTGTATAGCATAATCCAGCTGTTTGAGGTTTAAGGCAATCCTGACGCGATAAGCCGCAGAGCTACGAAAATAACTATACAGTTTCATCACACAATTCCTTGTGTTGATTAAACTTAAACTGCTTGGCAGGTAAAATCGTATTCGTCACCTGACCAAAGCCCACACGAACAGCACCTTTTTCAGCGTAGCCTTTTATCACTACACGGTCGCCATCCTCAAGGAAGCCACGCTTTTCACCATTGGATAAGCTAAGAGGTTTTGTCGTATTCCAAGTCAGTTCCAGTAAGCTTCCGTAAGAATTTTCTGTAGGACCTGAAATTGTGCCAGAACCCATTAAATCTCCGACTTGAACATTACAACCTGCAATCGTGTGATGGGTCAGCTGTTGCGCCATTGACCAGTACATGTATTTAAAGTTGGTTTGACAAATCACTTCACTCTGCTGCGATTGTGAAGTCTGCAGTTCCACACTGAGATGAATGTCGAAACTATTTAATGTATTTTCTTTTAAATAATCCAGTGGCTCTGGATGTTGTTGTGGACCTTTGACTTTAAAGGGTTCTAAGGCTTCCATCGTCACCACCCAAGGTGAAACTGTACTGGCAAAGGTCTTAGCATTAAATGGACCCAAAGGCACGTATTCCCATTGTTGAATATCACGTGCAGACCAATCATTCAGCAACACCATGCCAAAAATATGATCCCATGCATCTTCAATTGCAATCGGTTCACCCAACTCAGTTGTTTTGCCTACGATAAAAGCTGTTTCGAGCTCAAAGTCGAGTTTGCGTGTTGCTGAAAAGACAGGACGTTGCTCATGGGGGAGTTTGATTTGACCGGAAGGGCGGACAATTTCTTTACCGCTGACAACCACGGAACTGGCACGGCCGTTATAACCAACGGGTAACTCACTCCAATTGGGAAGTAAGGCATTTTTAGGATCTCTAAACATGGTTCCGACATTGGTTGCATGTTCTTTGGAGGAGTAGAAATCTGTATAGCCAGAGATCTGTATGGGTAAATGTAAGGTAACTGCATTTTGTTTGAAGAATACTTTTTGTTGTAATTCTGGATGATCACGAAGGGTTGGATTATCGGCGGAAAGCAAGTCTTGCAGTGCTTGGCGAACATAATGCCAATTCTGTTTACCTGTTTCTATAAATTTATTCAGACTGCTTTGGTTAAAACAGTGTGCTTTACAATTCGGGAGTAATCCTAATGTTTCTAAAGCAGCAAGGTCGATTACCCAATTACCAATCGCAACACCGACACGTTTATCTCCCTGTGAGGTTTCACTAAAAATGCCATAAGGTAAATTATGAATACTGAAATCAGATTGAGGTGCGATCTCAAGAAAGGTAGTTAAATGTTGTGTCATGGCGCGCTTTCCTTGTCTCTCATGAATGAGAATTTATTTCGTTTTCTCTTTTCTGCTCAAGCTAATGAAAAACCAATAAATATTATTTTTTTATCCGTTTTCATTATGCTGATTAGCCCAGAATGTTCTAGCTGATGATTTCTATCATACTGAAAATTAATAATTACGCAATACATAATTTAATTACATAATTCATAATAATTGTTATTTGTTGAATTTTCTGCTTATATGCGCAGTTATGAGAAAAGTAAATCAATTATTTTTCGATTAGATATAGGCATTTTTGATTAACTTATGATATACGTAATTTTGAATATAAAAATTACGCGACAAGGATGAGAATAATCATATGTCAGAACACGAGCAAGGAAACCTGAAACATGGTTTAAGCAATCGCCATATCCAACTGATTGCACTGGGTGGTGCAATCGGTACTGGATTGTTTTTAGGGATCTCGCAGTCGATCAAGCTTGCGGGACCTTCCGTAATCCTCGGTTATGCGATTGCAGGGCTGATTGCGTTTCTAATGATGCGACAGTTAGGTGAGATGGTGGTACAAGAGCCAGTCAGTGGTTCATTCAGCCACTTTGCTTACAAGTACTGGGGCTCATTTGCAGGGTTTATGTCAGGTTGGAACTATTGGGTACTCAATGTTCTCGTCTGTATGGCTGAACTCAGTGCAATTGGCTTGTATATCCAATATTGGTGGCCTGAAATCCCGACATGGATTTCAGCATTGGCGTTTTTTATTTTAATTAACGGCATTAATCTGTTGCATGTAAAATTTTTTGGTGAAATGGAGTTTTGGTTCTCTATCGTCAAAATTTTGGCAATCTTGGCGATGATTGGCTTTGGTTCCTATTTGCTTGCAACGGGTACAGCAGGACCACAAGCCAGTATTACCAATCTCTGGGCATTGGGCGGTTTCTTCCCATTTGGTGTTGAAGGACTGGTCATGGCAATGGCGGTAATTATTTTTGCTTTTGGCGGTATAGAATTATTTGGAATTACTGCTGCAGAAGCAAGAGATCCTGATAAAACTTTACCTAAGGCAGTGAATCAAATTATTTACCGTATTTTGATTTTTTATATTGCAACGCTTTTCATTTTGTTTGCCCTGTTTCCTTGGAACAAAATGGCGGAAGGTGGAAGCCCTTTTGTAATGGTCTTTGCTTCACTGGATAGTCAAGGCGTGGCGACTCTGTTGAACTTCGTGATTCTTACTGCAGCAGTTTCGGTATATAACGGAACAAGCTATTGTAGTAGCCGTATGTTGTTGGGCTTGGCTCAACAGGGCAATGCACCAAAATTTCTTCAGCATATCAATAAACGAGGAATCCCAACCAATGCAGTGCTTGTTTCTGCATTCGTTACAGTTTTATGTGTTTTGTTGAATTATGCATTTCCAGAAAAAGCATTTGGTCTGCTAATGATGCTCGTAGTTGCCGCGATTGTGATTAACTGGGTGGTGATTTCATGGACTCACCTCAAATTCCGTAAATCTATGCTTGAACAGGGGCAAACCACTAAATTTCCAAGTATTGCTTATCCATTCAGTAATTATCTTTGCATGATTTTTATGTTCGGTATCCTTGTTGTAATGTCATTTACACCAGATATGCGTATCGCAGTGATGATGATTCCAGCTTGGATTTTATGTTTGATGTTTACATACTATCTGAAACAACGAAAGCTAAAAAATGCACATCAAGATGTAGCCTTGAATTCAGATGCATAATCCAATTTTTTTTGAATCTTGATAAAAGGGTTAAATGAAAATTTAACCCTTTTGTTTTGATAAGATTGAACATTGATGTCAGTCATGGGCTTGATGTTTTAAAAACTGCATCAGTTGATGGGGGTCGTCGCTCTGTAATTGCGAACGCATTTTTAATATTTGCTTTTCATCAAGATCATAGAGTTTCAGTGAGAGTAGCTGTGCAATCTTTTGTTCAGGAAAGCGGTATTTAATAAGCTTTGCAGGAACACCACCTACGATTGCATAAGGTGGAACATCTTGAGTGACGACCGCACCTGTTGCAACAACAGCACCTTCACCTAAGCTTATTCCCTGCATGATCATGGCACGACTACCAATCCAACACCCATCACCAATGACCGTATCCCCAGCCGGTAAAAAACTGCGGGTATCAAAAGGAAAAGTTGAGATCCAATCCGGACGATGTAATTGATTGCCTCCCATCATGATCACACATTCAGCGCCGAAACAAACGAAGTTACCGATATACAATTGATCAATCGGCTTTTCAGTAGTGGACGCTTTGTCATGTAAATAACGCACCACGCAGCGCTCAAAGCCTTGATCCCAATACGCTGAGTAATAGGAGTAATTACCTTTTATATGAATATTTGGATTTTTAACTGTTTTGGAAATAAATTCAAATTCACACCAGTGCTTTACTGGTGAATTTATCGAGTCAGACATTCTATAAGGTAACTTGATGTGCGGAAGGCGTTATGGCTATTTTATATGAGCTTTATGCAGTTGAGCTATACAAATTCAATCTACAAGCCGAAGCAAATCAGTATCATCTTCATGTTTTATCTGATTGATCAAGAAATACCTCTAGAATGTTTCATCTGCATTCGATTTAAATGATTTTTAAATGGAGGAGATGTGTTGCATGGGTATGGCGAATATAATCGGCGCGATGGTTAAAATAGCGCTCAGTGATTTGTTGGCCAGATAAATCCTCCATGACTTTATATCCCATTGCAGTCACAGCTTGGTGTAATGCTTCCAAACGAAAAGCACCGATCAAAGGTTCTTTGAGAAATTGAGTAAATTGGGTTAAAGCAAACGCACCAAACCGTTCAATGCCTTCGAGCGCCTTATAATCAATTGAATAGTCGAGTACGACTTCACTTTGTTGTGCTGCAATGGATGCAATATTTTTTAATGTTGCTAAAGTGGTTTGTGGTGTTAAATAATGTGTTGTGCCCAGCCAAGAAAAAAAAGCAGGGTGGGCGGATTGAAAGCTGCTTCGTTTCAAAGCATCAGAAAGTTTTTCTTTTTCGAAATCAATGCTGACAAACTCTACATTTCCAGGGAGTTGTTGGGATATGGAAATTTTCTTTAACTTTTGTATTTTGGTCTTCTGTGTATCAGGATGATCAACTTCAAATATTTTAAGTTGAGGATAGTGGGTTGCTAAACGTAAAACAAAGGAATCTAAGCCTGCACCAACCAAGACATATTGTTGAATTTGATGGTGTTCAATGGCGTGTTGTAGAAGATCTTCACTATATCGTGAACGCCCAACGACTTGTCCAGTCAATTTGCCGAAGGTTTGATTCATCAACTTTGAATTCAATGTCTTACGAAACAATGCATTATTCAGTAATACGCGCCAGCGGCTATTGGTCATTGCAAAAGCATAGGGATCTGAAAATACAGGATCGCTTGCGTTTAAATGATGGTTGGCTCGCAGAGCAGCGGCTGCTTCTGCGGTACGACTCACACGCCCAGCTTTCATATTGTTCCTCAGCAAATTTTTATTTTCATCAATCTAATGCAAATAGATTATTTAACAATGGCAAGAAATTTGGACAGGATGGTGATAATTGCTATTTTTAAGGCACCTGATCGTCCCCCCTATATAGCCAAATTTGTTAAAAACTCATCCATTAAAATATAATTTCTCTTGAGTAAAAAGATGAAATTAGGGTTATATATTCGAAATATATAATATTTTTATTGAGGGATTTTAGCTCTAAAGTGTAAATTGATTGATGTAGGCAATGCCTCAGTTTGCGCAAATAACTTTTTTATTGAACTGTATCTTTGTGTCGAAAGCTAAGCCGTGTTTCGTTTTTCCTCATATATTTCTGTCCAAGATGGCGATCTTCATGTCATTTCACGATAGAAAGACCATATGATTGATAAATATAAAAAATAGAGGACTAATCGTTGGTATCGAAGATATTAAATTTATTTGGAGTAAATTATTGAAAAAATGACCTGTATGAATAATCCGTGGTGTGACTGCAGGCGACAGCAAAATTGAACAGCATTCTTAACAATTGCATACGATGGATTAGTTTTTACAGGTTATTTGAATTATTGTTGTTCTAGAATCAAATATTATCCTTGAAAAGAAAAAGGGCTGAATAGTCAGCCCTTAATATAATGAGTAGTTTTGCTTAGATATACTCAACACTGACTACTTCATATTCGACTTCGCCCTGAGGCGTGACGATTTTTACTTCATCGCCTTCATTTTTACCTAAAAGACCACGTGCGATAGGAGAGTTCACTGAGATTTTATTAATTTTAAAATCTGCTTCATCATCACCAACAATCTTGTAGGTTTTCTTTTCTTCAGTATCTAGGTTTTCAATGGTTACTGTCACACCAAAAACAACACGACCTGTTTGCTCAAGTTCTTTTACATCGATCACTTGGCAGGCACCGAGTTTACCTTCAATGTCTTGGATACGACCTTCACAGAAACCTTGTTGTTCACGTGCTGCATGGTATTCTGCGTTTTCTTTTAAATCCCCATGTTCACGTGCTTCTGCAATTGCAGCAGTAATACGTGGACGGTCAACAGATTTCAACTGCTGTAATTCTTTCTCTAAGGCAACTTTGCCTTCGGGAGTCATAGGATAACGTTGCATTGTTGTCCCTCAGTTTTGTATTTAAAAAAAATACTGGTTTAGAAATGAAAAAATCCCGCCACCGATAAGGTGACGGGACTTATCGGAAACGAATTAACCTAGTGTTTGCAAATCTTGCAAGCGATATACATCCATTGGCAATTGAATTGCTAAAGCTTGGCAAACAGCATCGGCACCATTCAAGGTAGTTGTGTAATACACTTTACCTTGCAGTGCAGAGCGACGGATTGAGAATGAATCCTGCTGAGCCTGTTTACCTTCAGTAGTATTGATAATGAGGTGAATCTCGCCATTTTTCAAGCGGTCAACAATATTAGGGCGACCTTCTGTGACTTTATTCACACGTTCACATTCAATACCAGCGTCTTTAATGACATCATAAGTACCGCCAGTTGCGATAATTTTGAAGCCTAAATCCACCAATTGCTTCGCAATACCTGGTGCACGAGGTTTGTCTGAATCACGTACTGAAATAAATACATGTTTCACTTCACCTTCAGTTGGCTTGCCCGGTAAGCGATCATTAGAGCCTAACACAGCTTTGTAGAAAGCTTCACCAAAAGTTTTACCTACACCCATAACTTCACCAGTAGATTTCATCTCTGGCCCAAGAATTGGATCAACACCTGGGAATTTGTTGAATGGGAATACCGCTTCTTTTACTGCAAAATGAGTTGGGATAATTTCTTTTGTGAATCCTTGAGATTCTAAAGATTGACCCGCCATACAACGTGCAGCAACTTTTGCTAAAGATTCACCAATACATTTCGAAACAAATGGTACTGTACGAGATGCACGTGGGTTAACTTCAAGAATATAAACATCGTTGCCTTTTACAGCAAACTGCACGTTCATCAAACCAATAACGCCAAGCTCTTTCGCCATAGCTACTGTTTGACGGCGCATCTCGTCCTGAATCTCTTGGGAAAGAGAATATGGTGGAATCGAACATGCTGAGTCACCAGAGTGAATACCCGCTTGTTCAATGTGTTGCATGATTCCGCCAATCACAACATCTTTACCATCAGATACACAGTCAACATCTACTTCTGTTGCATCATCAAGGAAGTGATCGAGTAATACAGGTGCTTCGTTAGATGCTTGAACTGCATCACGTAAGTAGCGCTTGAGTTCATCGTCATTGTAGACGATTTCCATAGCACGGCCACCAAGTACATAAGAAGGACGTACCACCAATGGATAACCCACTTTAGATGCTTCAGCCATGCCTTCTTCAGCAGATTTTACAATGCTGTTGCTTGGTTGACGAAGATTTAAACGTTGAATCATTTGTTGGAAACGTTCACGGTCTTCTGCACGGTCAATTGCGTCAGGAGATGTACCAATAATTGGTGCACCAGCTTCTTCCAAAGCACGTGCCAATTTCAATGGTGTTTGACCGCCGTACTGTACAATAATGCCTTTAGGCTTTTCAGTACGCACGATTTCAAGTACATCTTCAAGTGTGATTGGTTCGAAGTATAAACGGTCAGATGTGTCATAGTCTGTTGAAACAGTTTCTGGATTACAGTTGACCATGATGGTTTCATAACCATCTTCACGCATTGCAAGTGCAGCGTGTACGCAGCAGTAATCGAACTCAATCCCTTGACCAATTCGGTTAGGACCACCACCGATAACCATGATCTTGTCTTTGCTAGACGGATTAGATTCACATTCTTCATCATAAGTTGAATACATATATGCTGTATCTGATTCAAACTCAGCAGCACAGGTATCAACGCGTTTATAAACTGGATATACACCCAAGTTCCAACGATGCTTACGGAATTGCTTTTGCGAAATACCCATTAAGTTTGCAATACGCAAATCAGATAAACCTTTACGTTTAAATGAACGGATATTGTCAGCATTTAAGTCACCAAAACCTAAAGTTTTGATTTGTTCTTCAGTTTTGATGATGTCTTCGATTTGGATCAAGAACCAACGATCAATATTGGTTGCGGCGAAGACTTCTTCTAAAGTGAAGCCATGGCGGAAGGCATCAGCAACATACCAAATACGATCTGGACCAGGTACTTTTAGCTCAACCAAGATTTTATCTTTTGCGCCTTCCGTACCTATAGCGATTTGTTCGTCGAAACCACAAGTACCAACTTCAAGACCGCGTAACGCTTTCTGTACAGACTCTTGGAAGTTACGACCAATCGCCATCACTTCTCCCACAGACTTCATCTGTGTTGTCAATGTTGCATCAGCTTGTGGGAATTTCTCGAAATTGAAACGAGGAATTTTAGTCACTACATAGTCAATAGCTGGCTCAAATGATGCTGGTGTGGTACCGCCTGTGATGTCATTTTTCAATTCGTCAAGGGTATAACCCACCGCGAGTTTCGCAGCAATTTTTGCAATAGGGAAACCAGTTGCTTTGGATGCAAGCGCAGAAGAGCGAGATACGCGAGGATTCATCTCGATCACTACCATACGTCCATCTTTCGGGTTAATACCGAATTGAACGTTGGAACCGCCAGTTTCTACACCAATTTCACGAAGTACAGCCAAAGATGCATTACGCAATAATTGGAATTCTTTGTCTGTCAGCGTTTGTGCAGGTGCAACGGTGATTGAATCGCCTGTGTGTACACCCATCGGATCAAAGTTTTCAATGGTACATACAATGATACAGTTGTCGTTTTTGTCACGAACAACTTCCATCTCGTATTCTTTCCAACCAATCAATGATTCATCAATCAATAATTGTTTAGTTGGTGAAAGATCGAAACCACGTTCACAAATTTCAATAAATTCTTCTTTATTGTACGCGATACCACCGCCTGAACCACCCATCGTAAATGATGGACGAATGATGACCGGGAAGCCAAAACGCGCTTGAATTTCAAGTGCATGTTCCATGCTTTCCGCAACATCGGCACGAGGACATTCTAAACCGATCTTACGCATTGCAATGTCGAACAATTTACGGTCTTCAGCTTTTTCAATTGCTTCTTTGGTTGCACCGATTAATTCAACATTATATTTTTCCAAGATACCGTTGGCATCAAGTGCAAGTGCGCAGTTCAATGCCGTTTGTCCACCCATTGTAGGAAGAACTGCATCTGGGCGTTCTTTCTCAATGATGGCTGCTACGGTCTGCCACGTAATTGGTTCAATATACGTTGCGTCTGCCATCGTTGGGTCTGTCATAATGGTGGCTGGGTTAGAGTTCACCAAAATCACACGATAACCTTCTTCACGAAGCGCTTTACATGCTTGTGCACCTGAGTAATCGAACTCACATGCTTGTCCGATTACAATCGGACCCGCACCAATAATTAAGATACTTTTAATGTCTGTACGTTTAGCCATGATCGCTTCCTTAATTACTTCTTAGATGCTTCAATAAGTTCGATAAAATGATCGAACAATGGGGCACAGTCATGTGGACCAGGGCTTGCTTCTGGGTGACCCTGGAAGCTAAACGCAGGTTTATCTGTACGATGAATCCCTTGTAGGGTTTGATCGAATAAAGATTTATGTGTTGCTTTAAGATTTGCAGGCAATGTCTCTGCATCTACAGCGAAGCCATGGTTTTGAGAAGTAATCATCACTGTACCGTGATGTTGACTTTGTGCGTCAATATTTTGTACAGGATGGTTTGCACCATGGTGACCATGTGGCATTTTCACCGTTTTAGCACCAGAAGCGAGCGCTAGAATTTGATGACCTAAACAAATACCGAATACAGGCAGGTTTGTTGTTTCAACAATGGTCTTAACCGCTTCAATGGCATAATCACATGCCGCTGGATCGCCAGGACCATTTGACAGGAACACGCCATCTGGATTAAGTGCCAATACTTTTTCTGCAGGAGTTTGAGCAGGAACTACAGTCAACTTGCAACCGCGATCTGCAAGCATACGTAAGATGTTGGTTTTGACACCATAATCGTATGCAACCACATGAAATTTAGTTTCAGGTTGAGAGAAGCCTTTGCCTAGTGTCCATGAGCCTTCAGTCCATTCAAAACCTTCAGGGTCACAACATTCTTTAGCTAAGTCTAAACCGTTTAAGCCACCAAAGGCACGTGCTTGGGCAATTGCTTCTTCTTCAGTGATGTTTTCACCTGCAAGAATACAACCGTTCTGTGCGCCTTTGTCACGTAAGATACGTGTTAATTTTCGTGTATCGATATCTGCAATGGCAACGACATTATGTTGTTCTAAATATTCGCCAAGAGATTGATTTGCGCGGAAATTGCTGTGTAATAAAGGAAGGTCACGAATGATGAGACCATTCGCCCAGACTTTATGAATTCGACCTGACTCAGTGTCTTCTTCATTACAACCAGTATTACCGATATGAGGATAAGTTAAAGTTACAAGTTGCTGTGCATAACTAGGATCGGTCAAAATTTCTTGATAACCAGTCATGGCAGTGTTAAAAACGACTTCACCAGTCGTACTTCCCGTAGCGCCGATCGATGTACCTTTAAAAACAGTACCGTCAGCAAGGGCTAAAATGGCGGGGGTGCTCAAACCAAAGCTCCTGAACTAAAACCACAAAAATAGGGCTGTAAAAAAGCGAGTAGACGAAAAAAAAGGAAGGCTTACTAAATCCTACCCTCCTTATGTCTGCTCGCTTGTAACTTAACAGCGCATTATACGCATGAACCCCTCACAAGTCTATTCTATTTGCGCAAATAACCTAAGATAAATACCTTGTTATTTATTGTTAAATCTGTTTCTAAAAAAATGAATTGTGTGAAATTGTAAGTATATTCTAATTGTTAGACAAACCAAAAATTGAAATTTATCTTTTCAGGGTATCTTATTGGCTCACATTCCAGGGGGAATCAATATGACTATATCTAAAGAAAGTGTGACAGAAAAAGTAACAAAAGACACAGCTGCTTTGAAAGAGGTTGCTGCTGAAACTGTGGAAAATTTAGAAAAACTGGGCAAAGACGCACAGCAAAAAGTAACGCAAGCTGTGGCTGATACTCAGAAAAAACTGGAAGCTGAAACAGATCATCTGAATGAACAGGTACAAGATCAAGTCCAAAACTTCAAACAAGATTTAGTACAACGTCTTGATGTGATTAAAACACAATTTTCAACATCACAAAAAGATTTGGTGGAATTGGCTGATTTCTTAAAGTCAGAACTCAGTCTTTTAGTGAAAGAGTTGACTGAAGTGGGCAAGGAAATTCGTGAAGATGTATCGCAAATTTCAACAAAGCACAAAGTACAGTTGACTGAAACTTTAAAGCGTTCTAAAGAGCATACTTTAGAGGTATGGAATAAAGTAACCACTAAGCAATAAGTCTTTGTAGATTTTGTCTGTATTTAAAGATGTAAATTAGATAAATAAAAAAGTGAGGCAACATGCCTCACTTTTTTATTTAAATGACAACTGAATTGAACAGTGACCATTAGAAGGTATGTAGCCAGTCACGTTTGTTGTGAAAGTCTGCTTGCTGTCCGCTATGTTGCATTGCGAAGAAATGCTGACCTTGCGTGGTATTCAAAACAGCACTTAGTCCAATAAATAAATCAGACCACTTTAGTTTATGTGCCAACATAAACTCAGTCAGGTCTAAACTAACATTCAATCCATAATGTGTGCGCTTAAGCTGATTTAACTCAATATCATACGCAGCAACAGGAGGCATGTTTTCAGGATAACGATATTCTTCAAATTGATAGGCTTGCCAAGCTTGAGAAGGGGAGAGATTTACTTCTCGGTATTGGTCTTCACCCTGCACACCAATGAAAACTTCAAAACAGGTATTTTCCCATAGAAAATCTTGACGCGGATGTGCTGCAACAGGTTCAGGATACACAATAAATTGATTGGGATCTCTTAACCAATACCCTACGTTTAAGGTATAGGGATTGACCTGCTCAATTGCACCCACTAAAGAGATACTTTGAAAACGACGATCAAAAGCATTAAGTTCGTAACTTGCCATGAAAATAAATCTTAATTAGAAAGATGAGCGTGACGAACCAAATTGGAAAGTTTTTGATTTTGTTTGGCTGCTTTTTTGTAAAGCAAAGCAATTTTACCGATAGTTTGAACTACCTCTGCGCCAGTGGTATCCGCTATTTCAGTGATCGTTGCTGTGCGTGCTTCACGATCTTCACCCGCAATTTTAACTTTAATTAGCTCATGATCATTTAAAGCACGGTTTAATTCTTCAACGACACTTTCAGTCAAGCCTTTATCACCTAGCATTACAACTGGGTTTAATGCATGTCCGATTTGACGTAAACGCTTACGTTCTTGGATAGATAGAGTCGCCATAAAAAATAACCTGATTTTAAAAACGGCTTAGTATAACAAAAGCCATATCGCTGCGCTGTAAATTCTGTAGAAATATTCGATGAAGCTTATTCAAAAAAACATATCAATATCTATCATCTATCGATTTTAATCCATATGAATACTGCAATGAGAATATTTTTCACGTACAATCACAGGTTAGTTATCCGTTTAGATCAAGAGAGTTATGGCTACACGCATTACCAACCAGAAGTTATCCAAAAGTAGTCGTGCGTGGATGAGAGAGCATTTAGATGATCCTTTTGTGAAAAAAGCACAAAAAGAAGGATATCGCGCTCGCGCAGCATATAAACTTCTTGAAATTCAAGAAAAATATAAAATGATTAAACCCGGAATGACTGTGGTTGACTTGGGGGCTGCGCCAGGAAGCTGGTCGCAAATCGCAGGAAAACTGGTCGGTGACAAGGGTTTAGTGATTGCTTCCGATATTTTGGAAATGGATGCTTTGCCTGATGTTACTTTTTTACAAGGTGATTTCAGAGAAGAAGAAGTTTTCGAAAAATTGTTAAATATTTTAAATGGACGCACTGTAGACGTTGTAATTTCAGATATGGCCCCCAATACATCAGGTAATAGGGCTGTAGATCAACCTCGCCAGATTTATTTGTGTGAACTTGCGCTAGATTTTGCCAATAAAGTTTTAGGACCGAAGGGGCAGTTTGTAGTCAAGGTTTTCCAAGGTAGTGGATTTGATGAGTTTCGAAAGCAAGTCGTGGACAGTTTTGATGTATTGAAAACAGCAAAACCTGCTGCTTCACGTGCACGTTCAAAAGAAGTTTTTTTAATTGGACAGGGTCGTAAAAAAGTTTCGCAATAGCGGGCATTTTTAAGGTATGTTCGTAGTTCGTAATGAATTGCCAACAAATGCTTGCCAAGTTGTTAAAAATTGTGCATTTTGTACTTTTTTAATCTTTATTGCGAAATTCATTACTCGCTTTTTGTTACGATCAAGCATGATTGAGCCTGATCAAAATAGTTATATATGGGAATAAAGCTTTGAGCGATTACTTCAAAAATGCCGTATTGTGGCTGGTCATACTGGGTGTGCTGATCTTAATCTTCAGCAATCTCAGTGACCGCAGTAAGCCTTCTGCGATGAATTATTCTGAATTCGTCACAGCGGTGAATGCTGGTCAAATTAGTAAAGTCACAATTGATGGTGAAAGAATAAGCGGCGAAAAAAAGAATGGTTCGAACTTTGAAAGTATTCGCCCAGCAGTTCAAGATCCTGAACTGATGCCTACACTCATCAAAAATAACGTTGTTGTTGAAGGTACTGCACCTCAACGTCAAGGTTTATTGATGCAACTTCTCATTGCAAGTTTCCCTGTACTCTTAATTATTTTATTGTTCATGTTCTTTATGCGTAACATGGGCGGTGGTGCAGGCGGTAAAAATGGTCCAATGAGTTTTGGTAAATCCAAGGCAAAAATGCTTTCTGAAGACCAAATCAAAGTGACATTTACTGATGTCGCAGGTTGTGATGAAGCAAAACAAGAAGTTGTAGAAATTGTAGATTTCTTAAAAGACCCTGCAAAATTCAAACGTCTAGGAGCAACAATTCCAAAAGGCGTATTGATGGTTGGTCCTCCAGGTACAGGTAAAACTTTACTTGCGAAGGCGATTGCTGGTGAAGCAAAAGTTCCTTTCTTTAGCATTTCAGGTTCTGACTTCGTTGAAATGTTTGTAGGTGTGGGTGCTTCACGTGTACGTGACATGTTTGAACAAGCAAAACGTCATGCACCTTGTATCATCTTTATTGATGAGATCGATGCTGTTGGTCGTCATCGTGGTTCAGGTACTGGTGGTGGTCATGATGAGCGTGAGCAAACATTGAACCAGATGTTGGTTGAAATGGATGGTTTCGAAGGTAACGAAGGTATTATCGTTATTGCTGCGACCAACCGTGCCGACGTACTCGATAAAGCACTGTTACGTCCTGGACGTTTTGACCGTCAAGTGATGGTGGGTCTTCCTGACATCAAAGGTCGTGAGCAGATTTTGGCAGTGCATTTAAAGAAACTTCCATCTGTAACAGGTGTTGATCTTAAAGTGCTTGCACGTGGTACGCCGGGCTTCTCTGGTGCGCAATTGGCAAACCTTGTCAATGAGGCAGCACTGTTTGCTGCGCGTCGCAACAAGAACACGGTCGATATGCATGACTTTGAAGATGCAAAAGACAAGATCTATATGGGACCTGAGCGTAAGTCGATGGTGATCCGTGAAGAAGAGCGTCGTGCGACAGCTTACCATGAAGCAGGTCATGCGATTGTTGCTGAGATTCTTCCAGGTACTGATCCTGTGCATAAAGTAACCATTATGCCGCGTGGTTGGGCGCTGGGTGTGACTTGGCAATTGCCTGAACATGACCAAACCAGTCATTATAAGTCTAAGATGTTAAATGAACTTTCTATCTTATTCGGCGGTCGTATAGCAGAAGAAGTGTTTATGAACCAGATGTCGACAGGTGCTTCCAACGACTTTGAGCGTGCAACTAAAATGGCACGTGCAATGGTGACCAAGTACGGTATGTCTGACAAAATGGGTGTAATGGTTTACGAAGATGAAAACCAAAATGGTTTCTTTGGAAACGTTGGTAGCCGAACTATTTCTGAAGCAACCCAACAACAAGTTGACCAAGAAGTACGTCGTATTCTTGATGAGCAGTACAAAGTTGCCCGTGATATCCTTGAAAATAACAAGGATATTGCCCATGCAATGGTGAAAGCTTTGATGGAATGGGAAACCATTGATCGTGATCAAATCCGTGACATTATGGAAGGTCGTGAGCCGCAGCCACCTAAGGTTTATGTTGCTGAGAACCCTGTAATCGATGTGACACCTACAGATGGTCCATCAACTCCGCCGCCATTACCGGCAACCTGATTGAAGTTAGGTCAAAAAGAGTCTCATGTGAGGCTCTTTTTTTATGCAAATAGACTTTATTGTTAAAAGAATTTATCTTGAAATAGTGTGTAATTGGTAAACTAAAAGGAATTCATCATGGAGAAGCGACATGCAAATGGTGTCACTGCCGAATAAAATCTTGCGTTGTGGACGTTTGAGTTTGGATTTATCACAAGCACATGTCATGGGGATACTCAATGTAACTCCAGATTCTTTTAGTGATGGTGGGCAGCATAATCAAAAAGATCAAGCCATTGCTTATGCCAAACAAATGATTGAAGCAGGTGCAACTGTGATTGATGTAGGTGGTGAATCTACTCGTCCTGGCGCTTCGATTGTAGAAATTGCAGAAGAAATCCGACGAGTGATTCCTGTGGTGGCTGAACTTGCTCAATATGATGTAGTGATCTCTGTAGATACCTCTCAACCGGAAGTCATCCGTGCCGCAGTTGATGCAGGTGCGCACATTTGGAATGACGTACGTGCATTAACACGTCCAAATGCATTGCAAACGGCGGCAGAATTGGATATTCCTGTGATTATCATGCATATGCGTGGTGAGCCAACCACAATGAATCAATTGGATCACTATCAGGATGTGACATTAGAGGTGATCGAAGAGTTACAACAGCGTATTGATGCTACATTGCAGGCAGGGGTAAAGCCTGAGAATATTCTGATTGACCCTGGGTTTGGATTTGCAAAAAATGCCCAGCAGAATTTAAAGTTGCTCAATGAGTTTTATAAGCTTCATTGCTTGGGATATCCTATTTTATCCGCATTGTCACGCAAGCGTTTCATAGGGGAGACACTGGGTGGTGTGGATGCACAAAATCGCGCGGTGGGTAGTGTTGCTGCGCATTTGATAAGTATTCAGCAAGGGGCATGCATGGTACGTGCACATGATGTAAAAGCAATGTCGGATGCGATTAAAGTTTGGCAGGCAATGCGTACTGCGATTTAACCATAAGTACTTTAAATTGGATGTAATTGTGGTTTTAAGAATCTTTCTTAAATGCATAAGTTTGGTGATTGGCGTGTATTCCTCTATCCAATGAGCAAACGACTTAAAAAAATATAGCTTTAAGAGCGCAAGTAGATTTGGCGAATTGTAGGGTTTGTGTTATATAAGCGCGTGAATTGCTGTTTTATTTTAGGTTGCTATGTTTAACGATCTACTTCTCCCAATGTTCGATGATGAATATTATCCCGATATTCTGGTTGCCGAAATAAAGCAACTCATTGAACAATTTGCTAAAAAGGTGGCTAAAACCAGCTTTAGCGATGCTGAAATTTATTCTTTGGCAAATCTGACTGTGACTGAAATTAATGAAATGAAGCCTCAGTTTGAAGACTTGGACTCCTCGCTAGATGATACTGCAGCAGATTATATTGCTGAAGCATTGATGATGGTGGTACAAGACCAAGGCTATCTCGATATTGAAATGGAAGAGCTGGTTGCAAATAGAGAGTGGTAAAACATTCTCTATTTATTGCTGGATCTGAATATTTAAAACATTAAAACGCTATGATTGCCATATTGTTTAATGGTTATAGAATAGCTTTGGTTGCTTGATTGTTTAAGTGCCATTTTATTGAAACACCTTCCATTAAAAAATTAAATCCTTGATTTAGAAAATATTCACTTGTCAGAGCTTGCCAGATCATTTGATTGCTTGAATGTGTCAATTCTCTAATGAAAACACAAATATGTATTAATTTTAAACATTTAAATATCAATTGTTTAAAGTGTGATCATTGGTTTATTTAAATGCTTGACGTAAGGTGTATAACTTTAGATAATGCGCACACAGTTTACGGCTATGTAGCTCAGTTGGTTAGAGCACCGCACTCATAATGCGGGGGTCACAGGTTCAAGTCCCGTCATAGCCACCATTTTTATAGACCATGCTCACCGCATGGTCTCTTTTTTTGTATCGTCAAATATTTAAGTCAAAACCATGTCGATCATATGAACTAAAAATAAAGGCAGGCAATGGGGCTGAACTCAATCAAAAGTGAAATTTTGAGTGCCACATAGACAGACCATCAATCTGTAGAAAGCGTATAAATTAAAATATAATTTGTTTTTAACTCACCAAATCCGTGATATGTCAATGTTACTTGAGGGAGTTAAGCTTTTATTGGCGTGCTTTATCGTGACGGTTTAAATTGGTTTGGAGACATTGTTGCTAAAAAGGTGATCCACTTTACTTCAATGCTATCCTTTCTCAGCAAGAAAACTTTCTATAAAGCGATGTGTTTGTGAATCTAGATAGAAGGGTGCAATCAAAGATTGGATGATACTGTCTAATAGGCCATGTTGGTCTAATGCACCTAATGTATGCGGAATAAATCGCGCTGCTTCAATGTATAAGTCATTTTTATCTAGACCTACAGAGTGCAATAATTCCTGCAGGCTATATTCACCAAAGTATTCATAAAATGCTTCTACAACATTAAGAATAACCTGCTGCATATATTCTTTTTCGCGAAGCTCTTTCCATGTTTCGTAAACGAGAATAAAGAATTCCTCAAAATCTATCGACTGCAGTTGAGAAAATGTTTCTTTTAACGAACGCTGTTTGATTTCAGACCAGATGTGGGTCGCAATATCTGCCAAATCCTCATTGGGAAGCATAATGATATTACTGAGTTGTTTGCGTATTGCTGCCGCAAGCTGGTTTTCTAATTTTAATTCAATATTCTGTTGTTGGTCTTGGATAAAGCTCACGACTTTGGAAGCAAGACGATTTTGTTTAACTGTGTAGTGGCGAAGCTGATCAAGCCAAGGTGTATTGCTTTCAACAATCTGATTGGCAAGCTGTAGGCTGACTTGCTGGATCTGCGGATTGTGTTGTAAGTTTTCTTGAAGGTAGTTGCGGAGTTGTTCAAGTTCTAAAATCTTGAACATCCATAATTCAAACGACTCATCAGAAAGTAAATCATTGATAACGGTTTGGCTACCAATTGCATATTGATGAATTTTTTGCGCAACGACACCAATAAACTCAAGAATATCAGCGCCCAAATTCAGTTCAAATGCATATTTTTGAACAACTGAAGATAGTTGTTCGAGTTGTATCACGTTTTTTAAAAGAATATTGTCAGCATTCTGATAAGTTTGAGAAATAAAATTTTGAATAAATTGAGGATTTTTTTGATCGAGTAATTGTTGTTTGGTATAGCGAACTTGCTCAAGCAAAAGTGCTTGAGCAAGTTCCTGAGCAAAGCTCGCTGGGAGTGAATTATTCACATTCACGAGGCTTATACACCAGGTTTCCAGCCGTTTACAATCGGATAGCGGCGTTCCCGACTGAATGCACGTGAACTGATACGCGGTCCAATTGAACCTTGACGGCGTTTGTATTCATTACGGTCAACAAGACGAATTACTTTTTCAACAACTTCACGCTCAAAACCTTTGGCGATGATGTCTTCTTGGCTTTGTTCTTCTTCGATATAGGCGTATAGAATGCCATCGAGTATATCGTAAGCAGGGAGTGAATCTTGATCTTTTTGATCTGGACGGAGTTCAGCTGATGGCGGACGAGTAATCACACGTTCAGGAATCACAGGCGTTTCTGAAATGCTGTTACGGTATTTCGCCAATTCAAACACAATGGTTTTATAAACATCTTTCAGTACCGCAAAACCGCCCACCATGTCACCATATAAAGTACAGTAACCTACAGAAAGTTCTGATTTATTGCCTGTTGAAAGCACTAAATTACCGAATTTATTGGATAAACCCATCAATAATGTACCACGTGCACGTGCTTGAAGATTTTCTTCTGTTGCATCAGCAGGTGAGTTGCCAAAGAATGGGTATAGTGTTTGCATGAAACTATTTACAATCGGGTGAATTTCAGCGATACCAAATGTAACCCCCATACGCTTGGCTTGTTCAGTGGCGTCTTCAACACTGATTTGAGAGGTATAGGTATACGGCATCATCACTGCTTGAACTTTATCCGCACCAATTGCATCAACAGCAATCGCAAGCGTTAAAGCAGAGTCGATACCGCCGGATAATCCAAGAATTACACCAGGAAAGCCTGAGCGTTGAACATAATCACGTGTTGCTAAAACTAGACCTTGGTAAATCTCGGCCATCGTACTTAAAGCAGGTGCAGATTCGACAACTTGATAACTTTTATTTTCAACTTGGTATTCTGCAAAGTAAAGATCTTCAGTGAAACTTGGTGCCTGTAATGCAACCTCACCTGATTGGTTAATCACAAAACTTGTGCCATCAAAAATAAGATCGTCCTGTCCACCCACTTGATTGACATAGACCAAGTGCAGATTCAATTGTTTTGCTAATTCCTTGAGCGTTACGATACGGTGCTGAGGTTTGCCAACTTCATAAGGTGAAGCATTCAGTACCAGTACGCTTTCGACATTCAGTTGAGCCAGCTGCTGAACTGTATTGAGCGACCAAACATCTTCACAGATCAATACACCAAACTTATGTCCCAAGTATTCAAAAACGAGATGTTGATGACCTTCGTTAAAATAACGTTTTTCGTCAAACACACTATAATTAGGTAAATTTTGTTTATTATAAATACCCAGTACTTGACCATCTTTCATGACAGCAGCAGCATTATAGCGTTGACCGTCTTCCGTAAGATTCACAAAGCCAAAGACCAAAACGATATCTTTGATCGCAGCTAATTTTTCAAAAGCCTGTGCTGTACGTTTAGCTAAGCTTGGGCGTAGAAATAAATCTTCAGCCGGATAACCGACAATAGAAAGTTCAGGAAAAACAATAATTTCAGCATTCTGTTTTTTTGCTTCATTGGCTTGCTCAATCATCTTTTGAACATTTGAATCAAGATCACCAATGAATGGAGAGAATTGCGCAAGAGCAATTTTAAAACTTTTCATTTAAACCAAATCCTATTCCAATAGGGTAATTTATATACATTTTGTTGATTTTTAAAATGTAGTTATTCAACGTATGTATATATAGACACAACAAAAACTGCCAAAGGGCGAAGCTATAAAATCATCAAAAAATCATCAAAAATCTTTATTTTTTTGCAAGGCAAAAATTTCAGACATTGAGTATTTTAACTAAAAAAATGTCAGAAGCTAGTGATTCATCAAGTTTATTCAGTACAGCATCAATGACATCATGAATTTAGAGTATTTTTTTTGTAGAAACTAGTGATTTTTCATTATTTTTTGGTTTTTATATCGGAATTGATATTCTTTTTGAAGAAATTATGAAATAGATCACAAAAAAGTTCGAATGAAACTAAAAGTTTCAAATTTTAGTTTGGATTTACTGCAAAATGATATTTTTGATCCGATTTAAATAGATATCTTTAGCGATGTCGCCTTGCTGTTCGATATTATAGTCAAAATAAGATTTTCCCTGAACCAAGGTATAGCGGTAAGGATTATATCGTCCAAAACTAAGATACATTGCAGACTGTAAAATTGCGCCTTTTAGCAGTACCTTTTCATGACGTTGATATTGATAGACGTGTGCCATTTCATGAATGAACACAGCTTGATAGGCTAAACTCATGCAGGAAAAATCTTCACAATAATCAGCATCTTTTAAATGTATATAGCCATTCGGTGCCATTAAGATGCCGACAGGTTGCCATGGCAAGTAGGGATGATTCATGATTTTAACCTGATCATAATCAATCAGGTCACCAAACACAGTCTGGCTAATTCGGATTTCCCCATCCGTCAATGGTCGATATTTAAACTGATCAATTTTGAGTAGTTTTGCCAAGCGCCAAAAATAATTCAACATTGTTATTGGAGATGATTAAAATAAAGTGAGCATCAGTTTAGCATTGAATACAGAGTAGCCAAATAGGAATTGCTTGTGAATCGATTCAAAATGTTTAACGGATATTAATTAAAGAGTAAACTTTTAACATAAATAACTTATTATTTTTTATAAGTTTCTACTCAATGTATTTAGAAGATTTATCTTAGTATCAAATATAAATTTTTTATGAAAATACTCACAACCTGCATCTTTAATTTTGTGAAATTTCAAGTATTTTTTTTGCTTTATTTAATTGTATAATAATTTGATCCTCATCTAATAAAAAATCTCCTCCACCTGGAACATATAAAGCTATCATTAAAATTAAATCATCAATTACTTCATTATCAATACCTAGGTTATTCAACAAGAAATCAATTTCTTGAGCATTTTTTATTGAAATATCTTTTTTTTCAATAAAGTTTTGAATTCTATCATTCAGTGTAGTTAGTTTCATATTATTTAGCTCTTGGATTTATCACAGTGATAATTCTATTACCTGTTTGGGCATCAACTACAACTTGAGGACTTCCTAACATATTTTTATTTTGAATAGTTAAAGTATCTCCATAAATATTGTAAGTCATCTTTCTAATATTAGTCGCTCCATCAAGTACGGCATCTATCTCTTTTGGAGACATTGGTATTCTTCCTTTGGGTGGATAAACCATTCTTTCAGCAGCATGAAAATTAATAGAGCGACCAGCAGGAGTTGTAGTTGTACCTAAAATCTGTCTAGTTGCATAAGCGCCATCCCATAAAATAGGGCTCGCCCCTTGTAATGCTGATGGAGTCAACCACACTACAGGTGAAATTGATGCACTATTCTGTACTATATTATAATAGCTTAATTCTGCAGTCGACATTGAAGCTAATCTTGCTGAGAATAGTAAGGAAGCTCCTCCATAACCAGCTATAGCAGCATCACCAATACCGCTAGGTGGTAAATTGTTTGCATTAGGTGTATCGGATCTAAGATTGTCAGCAATCCATAATACTAGTGGAACAAAAGCAAGTTGAGCAGCCTGACCACTAGGATCTTTAAAGCTATAACTGTCATTCCAGCCATATTGATAACGATTGGTCTGTCCATGCCCATTTATAATGAAAGTCACAGGATCAGGCTGATAAAATCGACCTAATACTGGGTTATAGTAGCGTTGCTGCAAATAAAACCAATCATTTGTATCTTGAATTCCCCCAACAAAAGCATTTGGATTCTTTAAATTACTTGGTTTTTTGTATTGCAGTTGTTGACCAAAAGGTGTGTATTGATAAGACTGGCTTACAACCCCTTGTTCATTAATCACTTTTAAAGTCGAACCATCAAAGTTTTGAACATGGTATTGAATTCTATCTTTAGCAAAAGATAAGGAGCTGAATATTAAGGTAATACTTATTATGATCAAATTAAATAAGTATCGATAATAATTTTTCACCATAATTTGCCTATATATTTTAATACTCAGTCTAATTATTTTTTATTTAAGATATCATAAATAGTGAATTTATCAATATTAAAAAAACTAGGTCAAAATGAATGATTAAAAATGTCCTTGCGGGTCATTATTTATCCGCAAATACACTTATTTAAGGCACTTGTCGGACACTTTGCTGAATAGTCATAAATTGCCAATCAAATGACCGTAAATGCTAATGGTCTTTCGATCATTATGTCTTAATTTCGCCAGTATAAAAGCATGGTTTTGACTTGAAATGTGAATTTGTACTGAATTTTTAGACAAAGCTTTGCGTCATAGATAAATAGATGAGGTTTTATATGTTGCTTGCTAAACCAGTCAAAAAGGTCTTTGCAAAAGTTTTTCCAAGCCCGTTGGTGGATTTAACTGAGCAGGTCGCTAATATTCCCATTCGTCACTTTGATTTCAAATTCAGCCCTGATGAGCTGGATGTTAAATTTTTTATGCAAAAAGAATGGGCGACAGCTTATTTTGCTGCGCTTTCCATTTTTTTGACCTATGGTGAAGAGCTGGTGATTGAAACTGCACGCCACCATCGTGACCAAATCAAAGATCCGATATTAAAACAGCGCTTAACCAGTTTGATTGGTCAAGAGGCGATTCATTCTAAAGTCCATGAAGAATACAATGAAACCATGATTCCTAATCACTTGCCTGTGCAATTGTATCGCTTTCTTGCAGAGCAAGTATTCAACAACACTTTCCTGAAATTCCCGCAGCCCTTAAAGCTTTCAATGATGGCTGGAATCGAGCATTTCACTGCTGTTTTTGCTCAATATGCAATGACACACCAAGACATTTTCAATCATTCTCTTGATGAAAAAACGCGTGCCTTATGGTTGTGGCACATGCTTGAAGAGTCAGAGCACAAAGATATCGCATACGATACCTATCAAGTTCTTTCTGCAAACTACAGCTTACGTATTTTAGGATTTTTTATTGCGTTGATTACGCTTGGGTTGGGAGTAGGTGCCGGCGCATTATTTTTACCGTTTTTACGGCGTCCGCAAAATACATTGAGCCTAAGTTTTTGGAGAGAAGCCAAGGGGAGTTGGGATTTGCTGTTTGGCTTAAAAGAGGGAGTATTTGGAAGTAGTATAGGGCATATTTTTGACTATCTACGTCCAAGCTTTCACCCCAATGACCATGATACCAGTGAGTTATTGGATTATTTCAAGAAAGAGTTACTTGACCCTGAAACAGGAACGTTGAGCCCTTATTTTATCAAAGAGTTTACGCCAGCGATCCGCAGTTAACTTACACACTAAATTACATACCCGCTCAAGAAGAGTAACTGAATTGTTGCTCTTCTTTTTATCTTTTAAACGCCTTTTTGATTCATTGTGATTTCTCAAGAAATTATAGGAATTGTCTTCAAAGGACATTTTCTATCCTCAAGTACAATGCTCAAATGTGATTGTCTGACAATATGGTCAGGTTGTCATAATTTGCTAATCGAATGTTTGCATATGCCAATGGTAATTGACTATGCATGTCGTAATTTTTATCTATCAAATTAGAGTTTTTACTCAAAAGGTGATTTATATCGTGTCTTTTAAAAAGTACATCAGATTATGAATTTCCAGATTAAATGAATAAAGAGTATTTGCTATGTTCGTGAAGCCGCTAAAAAAAGCCGTCGCTAAAGTTTTTGCTGCAGCGCCATTCAGTTTGGAAAATCAAACACCCATTATTCCTATTCGGCATATGAAGTTTGATTTTGATCCAGAAAAACTCGATCACAAATTCTATATGGATGCCGAATTGGCTAGTGCCTATTTCGCTTCATTGTCGATTTTTTTGACACGTGGTGAAGATTTGGTCATTGATACTGCTCGTTATCACCGAGATTTCATCACTGATCCTCTGCTCAAGCAACGTGTTACATCGTTAATTGGTCAAGAAGCCATTCATTCCAAAATGCATGAAGAGCTAAACGAAGCCTATTTAATTCGTGATTTACCTGTAAAGCTTTTCCGTACTTGGGCAGGGTGGGCATTTGAATATGGATTTGAACGTCTTCCTCAGCCAATGAAACTGTCATTGATGGCAGGAATTGAGCATTTTACTGCCGTTCTCGCCGAATATATGATGAACCATGAAGAAATTTTCTTCCGTTCTCAAGATGAAAAACAACGTGCAATCTGGATGTGGCATATGCTTGAAGAATCCGAGCATAAAGACATTGCCTTTGATGTTTTTCAAGAGCTATCAAATAGCTATTTACTGAGAATCGCTGGATTTTTTCCTGCTTTGATCACAATTCTTGTTTTGATTTCAGCTGCTTCATTTTTGGTTCCTTTCTATCGTAATCCAAAGAATTTAATCAGCTTACGTTACTGGAGGGAGATTCCTTATAATTTCGGTCTGATTTTTGGTCTAAAAGATGGTGTTTATGGCAGCAGCTTTAAGCATATTTTTGATTATCTACGCCCAGATTTTCATCCCAATGATCATGATACATCGGAATTTTTGGAGTATTACAAAGAGAAGTTATTGAATCCGGAGACGGGTATTCTAACGCCTTATTTGACCAAAGAATTTTATCCGACATTGCGTTCGTAAAAATAAAAAAACATATGGATTGAAGAGATATGGGATTTTTTTCTAAAAAAGTAAAACCTAGTCAAAACGCTTACGCAGTGGTGACTGGTGCAGGTAGTGGAATCGGACGTAGTTTTGCCATGGAACTTGCCAAGCGTGGTGGAACGATTGTTTGTGCCGATATTAATTTAGATGCTGCTCAAGAAACGGTAAATTTGATTGAGTCACAGACTTCAGGGAAAGCCTTTGCTGTGCAATGTGATGTCGGACTGAAAGAGCAGGTAAAGGCACTCTCTGAGCAGGCTGAAAAATTAATGAACCATCCTGTGAGTCTGGTCATTAATAATGCGGGTGTCGGTTTAGGCGGTAAGTTTGATGAGGTTTCTTTAGAGGATTGGCAATGGTGTATGCATGTCAATCTTTGGGGGGTGATTCACGGCTGTCATTACTTTGTTCCGAAGTTTAAACAACAGGGTCGAGGCGCAATTATTAATGTGGCTTCAGCTGCTGGTTATACCGCAGCACCGGAAATGACGGCTTATAACGTGACCAAATCAAGTGTGTTGGCTTTGTCGGAAACTTTATCCGCAGAACTCCGCAAAGACAATATACGTGTCAATGTTTTATGTCCAACGCTGGTCCCGACCAATATCATGAAAAATGGTCGTTTACCGGGGCATTATGCAGGGCTTGCAGATGATTTGCTAATGAATCATGCATTTACCACCAGTGATCAAGTTGCCATCAAGACCTTAAATAATTTGGATGCAAATAAGCTTTATACCATTCCGCAACCTGATGCAAAGCTGTTCTGGATCATGAAACGTGCTTCACCAGCATTGTATGCCAAGGTGTTGGGCATTGGTTATCCACTATTTAATAAATATGTAAAATAAGATTTGAGTAGACGAATATGACAACAGAAACGACTCTAGATACGCTTCCAGAAGATAAAAGCGTTAAAAAGACCACAACGCAAACAACGCTTGAAGAGATGAAACATGTGACTCAACCGAATAAGGCACAATCACAAAGCTCACAAGGTAAACAGGATGCATTAAAACCTGCTCAACGCTCGTCTACAGTAAAAAACGAGATTCAAACACCAGCTAAAGTTGCGGTTAAGTCTGCTCAACAAAAAGTTGCAACTCAAACAACCGTAAAATCAGCAAAGTCTGAGCAGCCTGATGAGAAAAAAGTAACCGATGCCCAGAAAAAACAGCCTGTACATACCTATGACACAATTGTGGTAGGTGCTGGTATTTCCGGGATTGCTGCGGCTTATCAAATGAATCAAGTGGGCTATCATGACTATGTAGTACTGGAAAAAGCCAGTCGTGTGGGCGGGACTTGGCGTGATAACAATTATCCAGGTTGCGGTTGTGATGTGCCATCTGCACTTTATTCTTTTTCATTCTCTCCTAGCCATAAATGGAGCCATCTGTTTGCCAAACAGCCAGAAATATTAAGCTATTTAGAAGAGGTGGTGGAAAAATACGACCTTGGTGAGAAAATTGAATTTAATAATGAATTGATCAGTGCTAAATGGGATGAAGTACAACATATTTGGCATTTAGAAACGTCTAAAGCTCAATATCAAGCCAAGACAGTGATTTTTACTACAGGCCCAATTACTGAACCTTCAATGCCTAAATTAAAAGGTATTGAAACATTCAAGGGCGAAATGTTTCACTCTGCACGTTGGAACCATGAGTGCGACTTAACGGGTAAGCGTGTGGCTGTTATCGGTACGGGTGCATCCGCAATTCAATTTATTCCACAAGTACAACCTTTAGCAAAACAATTGATCGTGTTTCAGCGCACGGCACCTTGGGTACTTCCTAAGGCTGATATGGAATTAAATGAAACCGCGAAAGGAATTATTTCTAGGTTTCCGGTCATTCAACAGACTTGGCGTAATAGTATTGCGCAGATTTTAAACGGGATTAACTTTGGCTTACGCAATCCGAAAGTACTGGAACCTGTGAATTTTTTGAGTAAACAATTACTTAAATTACAGATTAAAGATGAAAAACTACGTAAAGACGTAACGCCTAATTTTACCATTGGCTGTAAGCGTTTATTGTTTGCGAACAACTATTATCCTGCTTTGCAGCAAGACAATGTGAACCTTATTCCTCACGGTTTGGTGGAAATAGACGGCAATACGGTGATCGCCGCCAATGGTGAGCGTCATGAAGTGGATGTGATCATTTGGGGAACAGGTTTTGAGGTTTCTCATCCACCGATTGGTAAGCGTGTTTATGATGCCAATGGTCAGGTTCTTGCAGAACGATGGAAAAACAGTTCTCCAGAAGCATATTTGGGAGCAAGCATAGAACATGTTCCAAATGCATTCTTGGTCTTGGGACCCAATATTCTGGTCTATGATTCATTTATAGGAATTGCAGAAGCGCAAGTCGGCTATATTGTCGATGGTTTACTCAAAATGCGTGATCAGAAGTTCACCCGTTTTGAAATTAAAGGTGATGTAATCACACAACATAATAGACGTTTACAAAAGCATCTAAAAACAACGGTATTTAATGCTGGCGGCTGTAAGTCCTATTATTTGGATGAAAATGGACGAAACTTTGCGGCATGGCCTTGGTCATTGCAAGAGCTTCGTAATCAGTTAAAGCAACTTGACTTAAATCATTACACGGTGACTCGAAAAGAATAAAATATTGGTTAAACTGTATATGGTTATTCGAAAGCCCTAAATTTATTTAGGGCTTTTTTTGTTGGCGTGTAGATTTTAGATGCAACCAAATGACTATGATTTCTGCAATAATTAAGTTGATTACCCAAGCTAACCAAGATTCTAATTGATAGATATGTATAGGTGTCAGCCAATCAAAATAGGGCTGTAAGGTGTACAACCCCATTTTCCATGTTCTTAAACTCAGTGCAGAAAGGCTGAGTGCGAAGCTGCGAATCATCCAGTCACGATGTAGCATCCAGCGTTTTTTTAATAAAAAATATAAAGCCGATAATGTGGTGATTGCCCACAATAAGCTTAATAAAACAAAGCTGATTTGTGTAGAAAGACCTCCGGCTGCTGAAAAAGCCAAAATCAAGCCACTCGGCAAGGAGAACCCTAAAATGGTAATCAAATAGAGCCAACCGCTAACCCGATGAATTTTAGGATAACGTGTGTGAAAAATGCGAAAGAACTGTGTAAATCCAGCAATCAGTACCAAGCTACTAGTGACCACATGGATTTTAAAAGCCGATTGCCAAGGTTGAGTATTAACAACATCCTGCTTAAGCAACAAAAAATGCTGGTCTGTACGCCATGGAAAATACTGTATACATATTGCCACCATGAGGTAGCATAAATAGGCATAAATCAGCAGTGAAATTGCAGCTAGACTTATATAGATAAAGCTGTTTTTTGCTTTGGTCATTATTTCTTGTAATACAATGGGATTGAGAAATTATAATCAAAGATTGATTCAAGCACAGTGATTATATTTGGAGAGAATTTGATTATTTTTACATGGTAGTCCACCACAAAGCGTATAATTTGATTTAAAATTACCATGAAAATGAATCAAATACTGTCATAACAATAGGAATAACAATGAATAAGCGATTAATATCATGCGTAGGGTTAGCTGCAATTTTCACTCAAAGTAGCTATGCGCTGGATATCCAGCAATTACCAAAATCTTGGTCAGGAAAATACGATGAGCAAAAAATTGGTGTATTTATCCAATCCATAGATCGTAATCAGGTCAAAGGATATAGTGTTCTGGGTAAAAATAAACAAAGCTTCTCTGGTAAGGTGCAGACCACAGCGCAAGGCTATAAAATTACTGCAACAGAAAGTGGTCCGCCATCAAGCAGTGGTGTATTTAATTTTGTTGTAAACCATAATCAACCCAATGTACTGGAGTCGAGTTGGGAATCTTCAACGGCGAAAGTTAAGCCCAAATATTTTGATTTGAAACCACAGCAATGTCGCTATCAAAAAGATGTGGGCGATTATCCTGTTGCTTCTCAGCGTTTATTGAAAGATCAAGATATACAAATTCCTGCTGAAGAGTTGGATTGGATGCGTAATGAAATTTATGCACGACATGGCTATTCATTTGCTAATCGAGAAATTGCCAATCAATTTGCCGATCAAAGCTGGTATATGCCATGTAGTACCAATGTAGAAAACCAGTTAACTCAGATAGAAAAAACCAATATTCAACGCATTAAAAAAATACGTCCCTATATGGCTAAAATGGAATGGGGGCGTTAAGCACCCAATGAACCATAAAATCTGAGAATTTATCTTATGCATCATTTTTCTTCAGTTCGATGGAGTAGTGCGTTTTTTGTTCTATGTTCATCTGCCATGAGTTTTGCAGCAGCACCTACAGATCAAGCAGTGATCAACAGTATTACGAATTTGAACGATTCACAGGCGACACCAGCCAAAGCGATAATGATTGATCAGATGAAAGAGATCCATTTGTTTTCGGGAGAGCTGGCTTATCTGTCTGGTGTGACATTTGAAAATGCAGGGCGAAATTTTTGGGGCGGCTACATATTGACTCGCCCGAAGCTGAAACAATCACGAATACTTGAGTTCGGTGGTCAAGCCAATGATTTCACGGTACATACTGTGCAGTATCGGGCAAAACCAATCGATTTGGTTAAAATAGAATCCGCAGGTTCGGGGCAGGGGGAGGTTTCCCAAACGACCGATTTGGTCTATTTTGACGGGTGGAAAGCGAAAATTATTGCAACTGCTGAATCCTCGAGTGATCTTGGACGATTTAGTGAGCAGCTAGGTGAGGAAGATTGTAAAACAGGTCAAGAAATTGTCTCAAAGTTAAAGATTTTATCTGCGAGCAATGAAATTATTAAAACCATTCAATCATCGAATGCATGTAAAAATGCAAAAGTTACAACCAAAACGGAAAAAATTAAAATTGTGTTATGAGCCATTTATTGCAAACAAAGATACTGTCAAAAAGTATACTTTCTTGCGTTAATTATTTTAAATCAATGATATATCACTTTTAAAAAGCCAAATGGGAAAAAGATTTCTGTTTTTTTTCAAAGCGCTCAAAATCAAAAATTTTGAGCGCTTTGTTTGATATAAAATGTTAAATTGCTTGGGTATGCTCATTCAACCAGTTTAAAACATCACCTTGTAAGTGAGGTGCTAATCGCGCTCGAACAGTTTGATGGTATTGATTGAGCCATGCTTTTTCATCATCATTTAACAGCTCTAAAATAATACAGCTCAGGTTAATCGGGCACAGTGTCAGTGTTTCGAATTCCAAAAAATGACCATAAGTCGTATCTTCAAAATGCTTAATTTTATTGACGACAAGATTTTCAATTCGAATGCCATACTTTCCTTGATGGTATAAGCCTGGTTCATTAGAGCTAATCATACCTTCATGCATCTTGGTAAAAGATGTCGCTGGCGCATAATAAGAGATGACTTGAGGTCCCTCATGTACATTCAATGCATAGCCTACACCGTGACCTGTACCATGACGATAATCCAAACCATATTTCCACAGGGTTTGACGTGTGATCGAATCTAGAAGGGGTGATGCAATGCCTTCTGGGAAAACAGTTTGAGCAAGTGCAATATGACATTTTAATACAAGGGTATAATCACGTTTTTGTTCAATACTTGTGTTGCCGATAGGAACAACTCGGGTGATATCTGTCGTACCATCTGCGTATTGCGCACCTGAGTCGATGAGCAATAAACCATTACCTGCAATGTCACTAAAACTTTCTTCTGTTGCTCGATAATGTGGTAGCGCACCATTGGCATTAAAACCTGCAATCGTGGAAAAACTTAGTCCTAGAAAGCCTTGTTGCTGTGCACGGAATCCAGTGATCATTATGTCGATCGTCAACTCATTGATGGATTCACCATTTGTTGAGGCTGTATCGAGCCAATGAAAAAAATGGCACAACGCAACCCCATCTTTGATCATGGCGTGACGTATATGATGAATTTCCGAGGGGTGTTTTTGGGATTTAAATAAAGTGCTGGGATTGATATCTTGAATGAGTTGATTATGCTGCTCGATCGCCTGTGCATGGGAAATAGATACTTTATTTGAATCAATGAGGATTATTTGCTGTTGCAGATTGCTTAAATACTCAATTGTTTGGGCATAGGGCAAGAGTTCAATTTGTTCACTTTTTAACTGGTTTTTAAGTTCATCTGAGAGTTTGTGAGCATCCACAAAAATAGTGGTACGCTTAGCACTGATATATAAATGTGCTAAAAATACTGGATTATATTCCACATCACTGCCTCTGCAATTCAATATCCAAGCAATATCATCGAGTGCAGAAATAAAATGCCCCGTTGCTTTTTTCTGAATCAGTTTGTGACGGATCGCAGCTATTTTTTCTAAGCGTGTTTGCGCATTTAAATCATCTGCCATTTGCCAAATGGGTTGTAGAGGCAGTGTTGGGCGTTCAGTCCAAATTTCATCAATTAAATCCAAGTCTGTTTGAATGAAGAAACTGTGTTTTATTGCAAGTTCTGATAAAGCGCTGTATTGCTGAGTGGAAATGGTATTTCCATTGACTGAAATTTTTGCATCTTTGGTTAAATGTTGGGAAAGCCAAGACAGATGTGTTGAAGCCGGATCGGGTGTCTGCTTTTGTAAAACGTAACCTGTATTTTCCAGTTGCTGTTCAGCTTGTACCCAATATCGACCATCTACCCATAAACCTGCAAAGTTTTGAGTGACTACAATTGTGCCGACTGAACCCGTAAAGCCTGTCAGCCATTCACGTATCTTCCAATAATCAGGTAGATACTCTGACATATGTGGATCGGCACTCATGGCGATAAAAGCATCCTGCTGATATTTCTTCATGATTGTACGAAGGTTTTCTAATTTGTTGGCAGGTGACAAAGCATTCATACTTTTTCCAATTGCATATCAAGAGATTTTTGAGAGGAGGGTGTCTGATTGAGTAATTTACGAATTGGTTTCTTCATTAACCATAGAACGAGTGCACCAAGAAGTAAAGCGATGACACATCGCATAAACAAGAGGGGTAATTGGTCAACTTCATGGATAGAAACATGACCACCGATTAAACCTGCCATCAGGTTTCCTAAAGCAGATGCTGTAAACCAGAGTCCCATCACTTGTCCACGAATGATGGTTGGAGAAAGCTTAGTCATTGTTGAAAGACCAACAGGGCTTAAGCATAATTCACCGAGTGTTAACAGCAGCAGACTGGATGTAATCCACAATGCAGAAACAGTTCCGCCATTTTGGGTGATCAAGTAACAGGCAATGCTCATCACGAGGAAACCACCCGCAGCGAGCAGTAAGGCAATAATGAATAGCGGGTTAATCGACTGAAACCAAACGGCGGGTATTTCAAAGCCAAAGAATTGGCGGTTTGTAAAGTCTTGGGCGAAAAGATTGAAAGATGTTGGTTTTTGTTCAAATGCAGACCAGAAAAGTGCAGCGGTGATCAGTAAAATAAAACAGATGATGATTTGCTTTTTCTCCGTATTATTCAAACCGGCAAAGAGCAATAGATAGCAGAAATATAAGGCAATACACATACAAATCGTGATCGTGAAATATGTGGCGATCTGAATTGGATCGATGTTAATTATGCCAAGAGAAACTAGACTGATAATCAAGCCAACAACTGCAATAAAACCTATGATGATTTGGGGGGGCTTTAGGATGGTAATGAACAGGACGAGCCCAGTTATTTTCACCGCCTTGCCCATGATTAAATTGTTTTAACTGAGGCACAGTGATTAACTTAAAAATCAGCAAGGCGATTAACATTCCGACGCCACCGATTCCAAATCCCCAGTGCCAACCGTGTTCTTTAACCAATAAACCAGTCAAGAGTGGGGCAATCAATGAGCCTAGATTAATTCCCATATAAAAAATGGAAAATCCTGCATCACGCCGTGAATCTTGAGCCTGATATAATGTGCCAACAATGACGGAAATACAGATTTTAAATAGACCAGAACCGATCACAATCAACACTAAACCAAAATAAAAAAAGAAATGTCCAAATAAGGCTGCCAATGCAATGGATAAATGTCCGAATGCGATGATCAGTGAACCGTACCACACTGCGCGTTCCTGACCGAGATAATTGTCAGCAACCCATCCACCCAATACGGTCATCAAATACATACTGCCTGCAAATAAGCCGACGATTGCTGATGCTGTTGGGCGATCTAAGCCGAGTCCGCCATCAGCAACTAAAGCCGCCATATAGAGGATTAGTAAAGGGCGAATACCATAATAGGAAAAACGTTCCCAAAGCTCAGTAAAAAATAAACCTTTTAAGGGTTTGGGATGACCAAAAAAAGCTTGATCTTGGCCGTTTACTTGTTTGGATAAATGTTGGGGCATCTTCAATTCCTTTGAAAATGTATGATAAAAAATTTTTAAACAATATATAAAATAAAGTTATATGTTGGGGATTTTATAAAGTAGTGATTTGTAAGTTTTATAGGAAAACTATAAATCTCAGTTCTCTAGGCTTATTATTGATATTGTTATAACCTGATTTTAAATGAATTTTAAAATAAATGGATACTATACTAATTGATATGAATAGCCAATAAAAAAACCACCCCAAAGGGTGGTCTCTTGTTCGATCTGAACGCGTAACGAATTAACGTTTGATATCACGTTGAGTTTCGCCAGTATAAAGCTGACGAGGACGACCGATCTTGTACGGACCGCTGTGCATTTCTAACCAGTGGCTGATCCAACCAACAGTACGTGCAAGCGCAAAGATCACAGTAAACATTTCTGTTGGGATACCAATCGCTTTAAGGATGATACCTGAGTAGAAGTCTACGTTCGGATAAAGTTTACGTTCGATGAAGTACGGGTCGCTGAGCGCAATACGTTCAAGTTCCATTGCAAGCGCAAGTTGTGGATCATTGATACCAAGTGCACTTAACACTTCGTCGCAAGTCTCTTTCATCACTTTCGCACGTGGATCGAAGTTTTTATAAACTCGGTGACCGAAGCCCATCAGTTTAACTTCTTTGGTTTTAACTTTTTCCATGAACGGCGCAACATTTTCTACAGTGCCGATGTCATCAAGCATCTTAAGAACAGCTTCGTTCGCACCACCGTGAGCAGGTCCCCAAAGGGCAGCAATACCTGCAGCGATACAAGCGTATGGGTTAGCACCAGTAGAACCCGCTAAACGTACTGTAGACGTAGATGCATTTTGTTCATGGTCAGCATGAAGCGTAAAGATACGGTCCATTGCTTTTGCAAGAATAGGGTTAACTTTATAGTCACGATCTGCTGGAGTAGCAAACATCATGTACAAGAAGTTTTCAGCATAGCTTAAATCGTTACGTGGATATACGAACGGTTGACCGATTGTATACTTGTACGTCCAAGCAGCTAAAGTAGGGATTTTAGCAACTAAACGAACTGCAGTGATTTCACGGTGATCTACGTTTTCAACGTCAAAACCATTGTGATAGAACGCAGATAACGCACCCACTACACCACACATCACAGCCATTGGATGAGCATCACGACGGAAACCATTGAAGAAACGGCTGACTTGATCATGAACCATAGTGTGGTTGCGGACTTTGTTTTCGAAGTCTGATTTTTGTTCAGCAGTAGGAAGTTCACCGCTTAACAATAAATAGCAAGTTTCTAAGTAAGAAGCTTGAGTCGCAAGTTGAGCAATAGGATAGCCACGGTGTAAAAGAACGCCTTTATCACCATCAATGAAAGTGATTTTAGACTCGCAAGAAGCTGTCGCCATAAAACCAGGATCAAAAGTAAAGTGACCTGAAGCCAACACATCCTTAACGTCGATTACATCTGGGCCCAATGTGCCGCTGTAAATTGGTAATTCAATTTTTTTGCCATCAAGCTCTAGAACGGCTTTCTTGCCAGTTGCTGCAGACATTCAATAGATCTCCTGTCCTGGTGGATATTTTATCTAACTTGCTTAGTCATCTTTTAATGCACAAGTCAGACGGATCAAAAATTGCTATTTAGCTTAGTGAGTACTGAAATTTTGTCAATTATACTTATGGATGAAAAAGTCATGTTTTCATCTACAGTTAGTCCAACTTTAACCAGTCAGATTTAACATCAAATTTCAGAGTCGGTCAGTATAATAAGGTAAATTCAGAGTCAGGTGCAGAAAAATAATTAGGATTGCTAGACAGGAAATGGCATTTTTGACCAATATTTTGATGCTTTTGTAAGTTGAATCCCTCAAATTTCATGTTTTAAAAACATCTAAATTTCATGACTTACATAGCTTTTAATGTAATGGCAGTATGAAAAACATCCAAATAAATTGATGAAATATTTATTTTCATTTTAGTGCTTAATTGATTAAAAAATAGTTTTTGCAATCTTATTTTGGGTATAAAAAATATCCAAAACAACTGTTAAATCAAGTTTTGCCTGCTGTTAAAACAAGCAAATATGCAGCATATTGATCAGTCAAAATTGAATTATTCACAAACTAAGTTGTTCTTTCTTATTGTAAAGCTTCAGTTCAAATCACAAAATAAAATGATCTACATCAAAAATCAAAATAGAGCGATATTTAGAATCGACATAATAGGTATCTAAATCACTATAAATAGATGATTCGAGGTTACGATGTTGGGGGGGAGAGAAGGAGAGGACGCTTTTGTCCGTATTGTTGTGCTTTAGTCTAAAATTATCAAAATAATATAAGTCGTTATGATCTCTAAAAGTATATTGTTTAAAAATGATAAAAAATAAAGAGATAGCGAAAAATGCATCAATAAAATCATGATCTTTGTTATATAAATGGATGTAAATGATTCTTATTTGAGTGTTTTTTAAAGAAAAAGCTATTTTCCACGGTTTGTAATTTGACAGTTCACGTTTTATAATTCAGTGTCGTTTAAAGTTCAGACAATTTTATTTGTCTGACAATGCTAGCTTTCCTTCGAATTAATTCCAACAAACTCCGGATGGAGTTTTTACTTACAGGATGCCCGCTGTGAAAAGCAACAGACCTGTCAATTTGTCCATGGGTCAAGTTTTAGATGTAAACTTAAAATCCCCTGTGGCTATTGCATCAATTCTACACCGTCTTTCAGGTGTCATCGTATTTTTACTCGTACCGGTACTTTTGTGGCTTTTAGACAAGTCTCTGTCTTCGCCTGAAGGTTTTGCTCAAGTTCAAGCAATCTTTGGTGGCTTCGTTGTACGCTTTGTCGTATGGGTATTTGTCGCTGGTTTATTATTCCATTTCATTATGGGTATTAAGCATCTACTTGCTGACCTAGGTTTTGCTGAAGAGTTGCAAAGTGGTCGCGTAGCAGCAACTATTGCATTAATCTTGGCTGTGATAGCAATTATCGCATCATTCGTATGGATTGTTCTCTAATGAAAAGTGCTACAGGTTTAACGGGGTCAGGTTCTCGTGATTGGTATATCCAACGCGTAAGTGCTGTTGTTCTAGCTGTTTATACTGTTGTGGTATTAGGTTGGATTCTGTGCAATGGCGGATTTAACTATGAGCAATGGTTCGGCTTTATGATGACACTTCCGATGAAGATTTTATCTTTATTGGCAGTCTTATCTCTTGTTGCGCATGCTTGGATTGGCATGTGGCAAGTATTCACTGACTATGTGACTACTCGTCAAATGGGGCCTTCAGCTTCAGGTTTACGCATCGTGTTAACTTCAGCAGTAATTATTGCTGTAATTGCATATGCGATCTGGGCAATCCAGATTTTTTGGGCGAATTGATAGGAAGATGTCATGGGCGCTTTAACCCCTAAAGAAGATTATTCAAATATTCCAAGCCAGTTCTTCGATGCAGTCATCGTTGGTGGTGGTGGTTCAGGTATGCGTGCTTCATATCAACTTGCTCAAGCAGGTTTGAAGGTTGCAGTGCTGACTAAAGTATTCCCAACACGTTCTCATACTGTTGCGGCACAAGGTGGTATCGGTGCATCACTTGGTAATATGCAAGATGATAACTGGCACTATCACTTTTATGACACGGTAAAAGGTTCTGACTGGTTAGGTGACCAAGATGCAATCGAGTTCATGTGTCGTGAGGCACCTAAAGTTGTTTATGAACTTGAACACTTGGGTATGCCATTTGACCGTAACGCAGATGGCACAATTTACCAACGTCCGTTTGGCGGTCACTCTGCGAACTACGGTGAAAAACCGGTACCTCGTGCCTGTGCTGCTGCTGACCGTACAGGTCATGCACTGCTTCATACGCTTTATCAAAGCAATGTGAAAATGGGTACTCAATTCTTCGTTGAATGGATTGCATTAGATTTAATCCGTAACGAAGCAGGTGATGTACTCGGTGTAACTGCAATCGACCAGGAAACAGGCAAGATTGCAGTATTCCAAGCCAAAGCAACGTTGTTCGCTACAGGTGGTGCGGGTCGTGTTTACCGTGCATCTACCAATGCTTATATCAATACGGGTGATGGTCTTGGTATGGCTGCACGTGCGGGTATTCCATTACAAGACATGGAATTCTGGCAATTCCACCCAACGGGTGTTGCGGGTGCGGGTGTATTGTTGACTGAAGGTTGTCGTGGTGAAGGTGCAATCCTTCGTAACAAAGACGGCGAACCGTTCATGGAACGCTATGCGCCAACTTTGAAAGACTTGGCACCGCGTGACTTCGTATCACGTTCAATGGACCAGGAAATCAAAGAAGGTCGTGGTTGTGGTCCTAAAGGTGATTATATTCTTCTTGATATGACGCACTTGGGTGCGGACACAATCATGAAGCGTTTACCTTCAGTGTTTGAAATTGGTAAGAAATTTGCCAACGTTGATATTACCAAAGAGCCAATTCCAGTAGTACCAACAATCCATTATCAAATGGGTGGTATTCCAACCAATATTCATGGTCAAGTGGTGATTCCTGAAGCAGCTAAAAATGAACCAGGCTTCTATGCTGGATTTGATAAAACAGCCAATGAATATACAACCAATGGCACAATGAATTACACAGTACCTGTAAAAGGGTTCTATGCAATTGGCGAATGTTCATGTGTATCTGTACATGGTGCAAACCGTCTGGGTACCAATTCACTTCTTGATTTGGTTGTATTTGGTAAAGCTGCGGGTGAGCACATCATTGATTATGTGACAAAACACCACGGTGATGATTATCAACCACTTCCAAATGATGTGCTTGAAAACACTTTGAAACGTATTCGTCATTTAGATGATTCAACTTCTGGTGAAAATGCTCAAGAAGTTGCCGATGCAATTCGTGACATTGTTCAGGACCATGCTGGTGTATTCCGTACTCAAGCCTTGCTTGATGAGGGTGTGAAGCAGATCCTTGCGATTGAACCGCGTGTTCGTAACATCCATTTGAAAGACAAATCTAAAGTATTTAATACTGCACGTATCGAAGCTTTAGAAGTTGAAAACTTATATGAAGTCGCAAAAGCAACCTTGATTTCTGCTGCTGCGCGTAAAGAATGTCGTGGTGCACATACGGTAGTTGATTATGAATTACCTGCTGATGATCCGCACTATTCATACGGTCGTCGTGATGATGAGTGGATGAAACATACATTATGGTATTCAGCGGATAATCATCTTGAATACAAACCTGTACGTTACAGCCCATTGTCTGTAGAACCAATTGAACCTAAACCACGTACATTCTAATCGGGAGAGATAAGATGAGTAGAGGTACTCGTACGTTCGAAATCTACCGCTATGATCCTGATAAGGATAAAGCGCCGTATATGCAAACTTTTAAACTGGAACTGACAGATAAGCACCGTATGTTGCTTGACGCACTTCTAGCATTGAAAGTACAGGACGAATCATTAACATTCCGTCGTTCTTGCCGTGAAGGTATTTGCGGTTCTGACGGTGTGAATATCAATGGTAAAAATGGTCTTGCTTGCTTGTGGAACCTGAACGATTTACCTGAAAAAATCGTCATTCGTCCATTGCCTGGTTTGCCAGTGGTTAAAGATTTGGTTGTGGATATGAATCAGTTCTACGATCAGTATGACAAAATTCAGCCGTTCCTGATCAATAATCAGCCTGCGCCACCTAAAGAGCGTTTACAGTCTCCAGAAGAGCGTGAACACTTAAATGGTTTGTATGAATGTATTCTTTGTGCATGTTGTTCAACTTCATGTCCATCATTCTGGTGGAACCCTGATAAATTCTTGGGTCCTTCGGCATTGCTGAATGCATATCGTTTTATTATCGATTCTCGTGATACAGCAACTCAAGAGCGTTTATCACGTCTTGATGACCCGTTTTCATTGTTCCGTTGCAAAGGAATCATGAACTGCGTATCTGTATGTCCTAAAGGTTTAAACCCAACAAAAGCAATCGGTCATATCCGTAGCATGTTGCTTGACCAAGCAGGTTAATACGACGTCAATAAAGAGCGTACATCTTTGGTGTGCGCTCTTTTTTTTATGCACATTACTCAAGGTGAGGGCATGCTATTTTTTATCGTGGAGAACTTGGTTGAGAGCGTTGAAAAAAGCAGAATTGACCCGATATAAATGGAGGGATAATAATTGATTATTTCTTGTATGTATTTCGCTAATTTATAGATGGTATGTGTCAAAAAAATCAATTGAAGTGGCAGATCATGTTACGATTTAACAAACCACTATATGTAAAAAAGTGACTTTGTTTTTGGTACATTTTTTCAACATAAGTGTGACTCAGAACGGTTTATAAATCTTTTTGATAGATGCCGTTTAGAACCGCTTTAGAAAAAGCAAAAAGCCTTTTGTTTTTTCTAAGTCGATTTGCAAAAAATTGCTCAGCCTCGGTTGAGTATATAAGTGAGTGATGATGCCAATGAGGGCGTTATGATTCATTGTATGCATTAGTAATAAGCTAATGTTTATAACGCCCCATGGTCATTAGTACCTGATGGGTGAATGTCAATTTACCGATTTGGCATTATCAATCATGGGAGTGCTTAAAAAGCACCCTCTAATGTTTTTGCAATAGGAAATGGGTCCACAAATGCAAGAAGTTGCTGACGCATTGCGTCTTGATACTGAACTTTCCGCTGACAGTGCAGCGTATATTGAAGAGCTTTACGAACAGTACCTTTCTTCTCCAACCTCAGTAGGTGAGGATTGGCGTCAATATTTCGATAAATTCCCTAAAGGCGACCAACCGCACGGAAATATTCGTGAGCAATTCTTATTATTAGGTCGTAATTCAAGTCGTGTTCAGCCAGTTGTTCAAAGTGAAGTAAGTACTGAGCATGAGCGTCGTCAAATTGGTGTATTGCAACTGATTGCAGCATACCGTAACCGTGGTCATCAAAAAGCAAAACTTGATCCACTTGGTTTGGCTAAACGTGAAGATGTGCCTGATTTAGACCTTGCTGCTCATGGGTTAACAAAATCTGATTTAGATACAGTGTTCAATGCGGGCAACTTGGCGATTGGTAAAACTGAAGCGACTTTGGGTGAAATGGTCAACGCAATGGAAGCAACTTACTGTGCTTCGATTGGTGCTGAATACATGCACATTGTTGATACCAAAGAAAAGCGTTGGATTCAACAGCGCCTTGAAAGTGCACGTGGTCAATTTGGTTTCTCAGCAGAACAAAAGAAACATGTACTTGAGCGTTTAACAGCGGCTGAAGGATTGGAAAAATATCTTGGTAACAAATATGTTGGTGCTAAGCGTTTCGGTGTAGAAGGTGGTGAGTCTTTCATTCCGATGGTGAACGAACTGATTCAGCGTGCTGGTTCAGTTGGTTGTAAAGAAGTCGTAATCGGTATGCCACACCGCGGCCGTTTGAACTTGCTTGTTAATATCATGGGTAAAAACCCTGCTGATTTGTTTGGTGAGTTTGAAGGTAAGGCGCTCAATAAAAAAGGTTCTGGTGACGTAAAATACCATCAAGGTTTCTCTTCGAATGTAATGACGCCAGGTGGCGAAGTACACTTGGCATTGGCATTTAACCCATCACATTTGGAAATCGTTGGACCTGTAGTTGAAGGTTCGGTACGTGCCCGTCAGGTTCGTCGTAAAGATATTGGCGGTGATGATGTATTACCAGTGATTGTTCACGGTGATGCGGCATTTGCAGGTCAAGGTGTGAACCAAGAAACTTTCCAAATGTCACAAACTCGTGGTTATACCGTAGGTGGTACAGTTCACATTGTGGTTAACAACCAAGTGGGCTTTACAACATCTGATCCACGTGATGCACGTTCTACAGAGTACTGTACTGATATCGCAAAAATGATTCAGGCTCCGATTTTCCATGTTAATGGTGATGATCCTGAAGCCGTATTGTTTGTTTCTCAGTTGGCGCATGACTTCCGTCATACATTCCGTAAAGATGTTGTGATTGACATGTTCTGTTATCGTCGTCGTGGACATAACGAAGCCGATGAGCCAGCAGCAACTCAACCAATGATGTATCAAGTGATCAATAAAAAAGCGACAACACGTACGCTTTATGCAGATCAGTTGGTACAGGAAAAAGTTTTAGATCGCGCTTCTGCTGATGCTTTAGTTGAAAAATACCGTGAAGATCTTGAAGCTGGTAACCACGTAGCAAATGCATTGGTACTTGAACCAAACAAAAAAATGTTTGTGGATTGGACACCATACCTAGGTCATGAATATACCGATGATTGGGATACGACATTCCCGATTGAGCGTTTAAAAGAACTGGGTACAAAAATGCGCGAGCTTCCAGAAGGCTTCGTGATGCAACGCCAAGTATCGAAAGTGATTGATGATCGCTTTAAGATGCAAACTGGTGAAATGCCACTTAACTGGGGTGCGGCAGAAACGCTAGCATATGCTTCTATTCTTGATGATGGCTACTTGGTTCGTTTGACGGGCGAAGACGTTGGTCGTGGTACATTCTCACATCGACACGCAAAACTGCATAACCAAGTTGATGGTTCAGTATATATTCCGCTGTGTCATATCAAAGAAAACCAGCCACGTACTGCAATTTATGACTCGCTATTGTCAGAAATGGCGGTACTTGCATTCGAATATGGCTATGCAACGACCTTACCAAAAAGTTTGGTAATCTGGGAAGCTCAGTTCGGTGACTTTGCAAACTGTGCCCAAGTGGTGATTGACCAGTTTATCTCTTCTGGCGAGACCAAATGGGAGCGTGTTTGTGGTTTGACACTTCTTCTTCCGCACGGTTTTGAAGGTCAAGGTCCAGAGCATTCATCTGCACGTCTAGAGCGTTTCTTACAGTTATGTGCTGAAGAAAATATGCAAGTGATTACACCTACGACACCTGCACAAATCTTCCATGCAATGCGTCGTCAAGCGGTACGTCCAATCCGTAAACCATTGATTGTGACTTCGCCTAAATCATTGCTTCGTCACAAACTTGCAACATCAACGCTTGATGAGCTTGCAACTGGTACATTCCAGACCGTGATTGATGAAATTGATCAAATCAATAAACAAGATGTAACACGTGTTGTACTTTGTGGTGGTAAAGTTTATTACGACTTACTCGAAAAACGTCGTGAAGAAAACTTGAACATTGCAGTAGTACGTGTTGAACAATTATATCCATACCCAGAAAAACGTCTTGCAGAAGTTCTTGCTACTTATCCAAACGTGAAAGAACTCGTTTGGTGTCAAGAAGAACCGAAAAACCAAGGCGCATGGTTATTCATTGCTCCTCGTCTATATGAAGGTGTAATGAAATCTGGTCAACAAATTCAAATTAGCTATGCAGGACGCGAAGCTTCAGCTGCACCTGCATGTGGCTCACCATATTTGCATGCAAAACAACAAGCTCAGCTCGTAAATGACGCTTTAGCGATCGTGGCTGATCAATCAGGAGAATCTAAATAATGGCAACCGAAATTAAAGCACCTGTGTTCCCAGAGTCAGTTGCTGACGGAACAATCGCAACTTGGCACAAACAACCAGGTGAAGCAGTATCACGTGATGAAGTGATCTGTGATATTGAAACGGATAAAGTTGTTTTAGAAGTTGTTGCTCCTGCTGATGGTTCTATTTCTGCAATCATCAAGAATGAAGGTGATACAGTTCTTTCTGCTGAAGTGATTGCAACATTTGAAGAAGGTGCAGTTTCTGGTGCAGCTCAAACTCAAGCAGTTCAATCTGAAGAGAAAGTTGAGCAAGCTGCTGCGCAAACTCAAGCAGGTAATGCACCTGTTGTTGAACGTGCTCAAGTGCAAGATCAAGCGCCAGCAGTACGTAAAGCACTGACTGAAACGGGTATTGCTGCTGCTGATGTTGATGGCACTGGTCGTGGTGGTCGTATCACTAAGGAAGATGTTGCAAATCATCAAGCCAAACCAGCTGCTGCTCCTGCAACACCACTGAGTGTTGCTGTAGGTGAGCGTATCGAGAAACGTGTTCCAATGACACGTTTACGTAAACGTGTTGCTGAACGTCTTCTTGCTGCAACTCAGCAAACTGCAATGTTGACAACGTTCAATGAAGTCAACATGAAGCCAATCATGGAAATGCGTAAGCAATATAAAGATGCTTTCGAAAAACGCCATGGTGCACGTCTAGGCTTTATGTCATTCTTCGTTAAAGCTTGTACTGAAGCGCTTAAACGTTATCCAGCTGTAAACGCATCAATTGATGGCGATGACATCATTTATCACGGTTACTATGATATCGGTGTAGCGGTTTCTTCTGACCGTGGTCTTGTTGTTCCTGTGCTTCGCGATACTGATCGCATGAACTATGCTGAAGTTGAATCTGGTATTGGTGCATATGCTGCAAAAGCACGTGAAGGTAAACTGTCTATCGAAGAAATGACTGGCGGTACGTTCACGATTACCAACGGTGGTACTTTCGGTTCATTGCTTTCAACACCGATTTTAAACCAACCACAAACTGCAATCTTGGGTATGCACAAAATCCAAGAACGTCCTATGGCAGTCAATGGTCAGGTTGAAATTCTTCCAATGATGTATTTAGCACTTTCTTATGACCATCGTATGATTGATGGTAAAGAAGCTGTTGGTTTCTTGGTAACTGTAAAAGAGTTACTTGAAGAACCAGCTAAACTTATCCTTGATCTTTAATTCTATAGAATAACATCACAAGCTTAGGGTGATCCTCTAGGCTTGTTCTTGGAGATAAGCATGTCTCAACAGTTTGATCTTGTTGTAATCGGCGGTGGACCAGGTGGTTATGAAGCGGCAATTCGTGCTGCACAACTTGGTTTTAAAGTTGCGTGTATCGAAAAACGCGTACACAAAGGTAAGCCATCTTTAGGTGGTACTTGCTTAAATGTTGGATGTATTCCTTCTAAAGCATTATTAGATTCTTCACATCATTATGAAGACACACTTCATGGTTTAGATGTACACGGAATCTCAGTTGAAAATGTACAACTTGATTTGCAAAAGCTACTGGCTCGTAAAGACAAAGTTGTTGATAACTTAACTGGCGGTGTTGCTCAGCTCCTTAAGGGAAATGGCATTGAATGGTTGCAAGGTACTGGTAAATTACTTGCGGGTAAAAAAGTTGAATTTACGCCATTAGAAGGTGGTGATGTTCAAGTTTTAGAGCCTAAATATGTGATTCTTGCTACAGGTTCTGTTCCTGTGAATATTCCAGTTGCAAAAGTAGATGAAGATTTAATTGTTGATTCTACTGGTGCTCTAGAATTCCAAGAAGTACCTAAGCGTTTAGGTGTGATTGGTGCAGGTGTTATTGGTCTTGAACTTGGTTCAGTATGGCGTCGTCTTGGTTCTGAAGTTGTGGTGTTTGAAGCATTAGATGCATTCTTACCAATGGCGGACAAAGCTTTGGCTAAAGATTATCAAAAACTTTTAACCAAACAAGGTTTAGATATTCGTATTGGTGCTAAAGTTTCTGGTACTGAAATCAATGGCCGTGAAGTAACTGTTCAGTATAGCCAGGGCGGTGAAGACAAAACTCAAACTTTCGATAAATTGATTGTTTGTGTAGGCCGTAAAGCGTATGCAGAAGGTTTATTGGCTGAAGATTCAGGCATTAAATTGACAGAGCGTGGTTTGGTTGAAGTCAACGATTGGTGTGCAACATCTGTTGATGGTGTATATGCGATTGGTGACTTGGTTCGTGGTCCAATGCTTGCACACAAAGCAATGGAAGAAGGTGTAATGGCTGTTGAGCGTATGCACGGTCATGCTGCACAAGTGAACTACGACACGATTATTTCTGTCATCTATACACATCCTGAAGCGGCATGGGTTGGTTTAACTGAAGAACAGGCTAAAGAAAAAGGCCATGAAGTTAAAACTGGTCAATTCCCATTTGCTGTGAATGGGCGCGCTTTAGCTGCAAATGAATCAGCAGGTTTTGTTAAATTTGTTGCCGATGCAAAAACTGATCGCTTATTGGGTATGCATATCATTGGCCCTGGCGCTTCTGATATCGTTCACCAAGGTATGATTGCACTTGAATTTGTATCTTCTGTTGAAGACTTACAATTGATGACTTTCGGTCATCCAACATATTCAGAAGTGGTTCACGAAGCTGCTCTGGCGGTCGATGGTCGTGCAATTCACGCCATCCAACGTAAACGTAAATAAAACAAAAAAGAGCGGTTTCGACCGCTCTTTTTTACTTCTGATGGTTGTTTTTAATTGAATAATCATCTAAGAATACAACAACAATTTTTAATAAATGCCAATAGTTATTGTGATGGAAGTCTAAGTATTGGTGTGTCATAACAACGTGAAAAGTAGTAAAAGGTAAAAGATGAATCTACATGAGTATCAAGCGAAAGCGCTGTTGAAAAAATATGGTATGCCAGTTCAAGAAGGCATTTTAGTGACCACACCAGAAGAGGCGTCAACAGCATTTGATCAAATTGGTGGCAAATTCGCTGTGATGAAAGCCCAGGTTCATGCTGGTGGCCGTGGTAAAGCGGGTGGTGTGAAAGTTGTTAAGTCAAAAGAAGAAGCCGCTGAATACGCAAAAAATTTATTGGGTACACGCTTAGTGACCTATCAAACAGATGCGAGTGGTCAGCCTGTAAATAGTATTCTTGTTTGTGAAGATGTATACCCAGTTGAGCGCGAATTGTATCTCGGTGCAGTTGTCGATCGTTCGAGCCGTCGTGTGACCTTTATGGCTTCGACAGAGGGTGGTGTGGAAATTGAAAAAGTTGCAGAAGAAACACCAGAAAAAATTATCAAAGTTGAAGTTGATCCGTTGGTTGGCTTATTGCCATTCCAAGCACGTGATGTTGGCTTCCAGTTAGGTCTTAAAGACAAACAAATTAATCAATTCGTGACCATCATGACAGGTGCTTATAAAGCATTTGTTGAAAATGATTTTGCACTGTTTGAAATTAATCCACTTTCAGTTCGTGAAAATGGCGAAATTTTATGTGTAGATGCAAAAGTCGGTATCGACTCAAATGCTCTATATCGTTTGCCTGAGATTGCAGCAATGCGTGATAAATCTCAAGAAAACGAACGTGAGCTAAAAGCATCTGAGTTTGATCTAAACTATGTTGCGCTAGAAGGTAACATTGGCTGTATGGTGAATGGTGCAGGTCTGGCAATGGCGACCATGGACATTATTAAACTGTATGGTGGTCAGCCTGCTAACTTCCTTGATGTTGGGGGTGGTGCAACCAAAGATCGTGTAATTGAAGCATTCAAAATCATTCTTTCAGATAGTTCAGTGCAGGGTGTGCTGATCAATATCTTTGGTGGTATTGTTCGTTGTGACATGATTGCTGAAGCGATTATTGCAGCGGTTCAAGAAGTAAATGTCACTGTACCTGTGGTTGTCCGTTTAGAGGGCAACAATGCAGAGTTGGGTGCAAAATTACTGGATGAATCAGGTTTAAAATTAATTTCTGCAAGCGGTTTAGCCGATGCGGCAGAAAAAGTTGTTGCTGCAGTGAAAGCGTAAGGAGTATCAATCATGAGCGTATTAGTAAACAAAGACACAAAAGTATTGGTACAAGGCTTTACGGGTAAAAATGGTACATTCCATTCAGAGCAGTCAATCGCATACGGCACAAAAGTTGTTGGTGGTGTAACACCGGGTAAAGGCGGTCAAACGCATATCGGTTTGCCTGTATTCAATACCATGCGAGAAGCAGTAAAAGAGACAGGTGCAAATGCAACCTCTATCTATGTGCCAGCGCCATTTGTATTGGACTCAATCGTTGAAGCGATTGATTCAGGTATCGAATTGATTGTTGTGATCACTGAGGGTGTACCAACTTTAGACATGCTGAAAGCAAAGCGTTATCTTGAAACTTATGGTAATAACGCGCGTTTAATTGGTCCTAACTGTCCAGGAATCATCACACCGGGTGAATGCAAGATCGGAATTATGCCAGGTCATATTCACCAACCAGGTAAAATCGGGATCATTTCACGCTCTGGTACATTGACTTATGAAGCTGTTGCCCAAACAACCAAGCTTGGTCTAGGTCAGTCAACTTGTATTGGTATCGGTGGTGACCCAATTCCGGGTATGAACCAAATTGATTGCTTAAAACTTTTCCAAGAAGATCCACAGACTGAAGCGATCATTATGATTGGTGAGATTGGCGGTACTGCAGAAGAAGAAGCTGCGGAATACATCCAATCCAATGTGACCAAGCCTGTGGTCGGCTATATCGCGGGTGTTACGGCGCCTAAAGGTAAACGTATGGGGCATGCAGGTGCGATTATCTCAGGTGGTAAAGGTACTGCTGAAGAGAAATTTGCTGCATTTGAAAAGGCAGGCATGGCTTATACACGTAGCCCTGCTGAACTAGGTTCAACCATGCTTGATGTGTTGAAAAAGAAAGGATTGGTTTAATCCCAATATTTTAAGACGATTCAAAAAATGAGAGCCTCGAAGCTCTCATTTTTTATTAGATGGTTTAAGCAGTTTGATTGACTGTCGGCTTGATCGTTAGCCCTTGACTAGACCGCCATCAACGATGAGGTTTTGTCCTGTCACAGCCCTAGACCAAGGCGATAAAAATAACAATATTGCATCAGCAAATTGTTCCGGAGTAGTAACTTCCTGTAATGGCGTTGATGCAGCAATCAAGTCAAAGACTTGATCAGGTGTGGCACTGCTGGCATCAGTCTTACGTAACAGACCGCCTGAAAGCATATTGACATTAATCCCATACTGTCCGAGGTCATGTGATGTTGTACGGGTAAATGCCAAAAGTGCTGCTTTCGCTGCAGTATAGTCATGATACGGAACCACAGGATTTTGTACCAGATTTGTTCCAATATTAATGATACGGCCAAATTGATCTTTCTTCATATCTTCTAGAGCAGCTTGTGTTGTATTTAAAGCTGCTTTAACAGCACTATCTAATTGCTGTTGCATGCTATGCCAACTCAGCGCTTCGACTTTAGGACGTAAGTCTCCATCAAATTTAAAAGATAAAAGCGCATTATTAATGACTGAAGTAATGGCATGCCCATAATGCAATTTGGCTTTTTTGAACATCAAGTTCACTTGTTCTTCATCAGTCACATCGGCTTTATAGATAAAAACCTGTTCAGCATGCGCGTTGGCAAGTTGCTGCGCTGATTCTTCACTGTTGAAATAATTGACAACAACTCTTGCACCTTCTCGGATTAAAGCATAGGTAATTGCAAGACCTAAGCCACGTGCACCCCCCGTAACGAGAATAATTTGATCACGTATTTCCATGCGAATCATCCATTGAATTGAAATAAGTTAAATTTTAACTTCACTTTAAATATGATACATTTAATATAATCTATCACATATTTTCCGCATTGATATAAGCCATAAAATTCTTCATAAATTGACCATCTTACTTATGCGATTTTTCTGCAATTTTTACTTCAAGCTGATTCTTCTATTTGGATTTAATTCACAGCTCTACGCTTTCGATCAAATGATCGTGATACCTGAATCTGTTACTATGGAAAAACTGGAGTATCAGCAAGATGCTCAAGAATCAGATATTGAACTGGAACAAGATGCTTTATTTCATATTGAAAATCCAGAAAATCGCCTAAGTTCTATTGATGAAGCAACAGATCAAAATGAAGATTTTTTACAGCAAAGTGAAATCCAGAAAAAATTAGCGGAGGAGCATGATCAGCAATTGGCAGATTACTCAATCTTGAGCAACCCATTTTATGAAAATGATCGAATTCGGATTTTTAATTATACGGCTTATAATGTACAACAGCTAAAAACTTCGTTGATCAATCCAAACTCTAACAGTGCTTCTGTAAATGAACTTTATCTGTCCTTTGGTTATGGCATGGAGTTTAAGATCAATGCGTTGAATAAAGTCGGATATGAATATATTTCCAGTTTTCCATATGATCGCGGGCAACTCATACGACTGTTTTGGATTCGAACATTAACTTATTAATTTAAATAATCTTTTTTAAGAAATTGAGTAATGTGAATAAATCATGTTGAAATAACTACACGTTGATACATAAGCTTGCATTGGACTTCACAATGCATGGTTAAGCTAAAGCCAATAAGGTGAATAGGTATCAAGACCATGATGAAGAAAATTATTGTGCTCAGTGTTTTAGGTATTTCCTTAACGGGCTGTATTGTTGCGCCATATGATGATGATCATCGTGGCGGACATGGTCGATATGATCACCGTGATCGTGACCGTTGGGATCATCGCCATGACCGTGATCGCTATGATCGAGATCGAAATGATCGTGATTGGAATTGGAGTAAACGTTAATCTTTAAATCGATCACAGTCGTATTATGTTGAATGGATATTCATTTAATGCGTTGAGACTGAACCGCAATTACGGCTACATCAGAGAGCTCAGATGGCAACGAGAAAGGGTATTTTCCATCATTGAGAATCCAACCATGTCTTAGTGTTATTAACTCAACGGCTTATTTAATGACTCATGTATAAATTTAGACCGAAATTTTTTTAAATAAGCCTGCTTGTACCACACCGGCTTTGGTTTGTTTTTGCAGTTGCCAAGTTGAAGGTAAATTGAGTTGGCTGAGGGCACGATCTGCTTCAACATAAATCAATGCTTGATCCGCTAGATATGGGTCAGCCTTTTGAGCCAATTCTTCCCATAAATTCAAACTATAAGGTGGATCTAAAAATATCAAATCAAATTGTTCATTCAGGTTTGACAATGCTTGTTGGGCAGTCTGAACCTTAAGTTGGCAATTTTCAACTTTAAGCTGTTGGATATTTTCTTTTAAAAATTTTGCCTGTGCTGTATTGGGCTCAATCATCAATACATGGCGAGCGCCACGAGATAAGGCTTCAAAACTCAAAGCCCCAGAACCTGCACAAAGGTCAAGAACTTTGGTATTTTGAATATCCCACATCAACCAATTAAACAAAGTTTCTCTAACACGATCTGGTGTAGGACGCAGTCCATCGATATCCGCAAAAGAAAGTACTCGGCGTTTCCATTCCCCACCAATAATACGTAATTGGTTTTTCACTTTATTATTCACTGATATCAGCCTCATTAGATGGTGGAGCAGGTGGTGGAGTTGAGGTGTTTCTTTGTCTTTGTGTATTGCTGTGGCTCTGACCTGAATTGGCTGTTGAGTTTGGCTTTGGTTTCGGCATAGCATTTGGATCTGCTGCAAGTGAAACATCACCACTTGGTAGTTCACCCGGTTTGATACCGGCAGTCATCAAACCGCCGCTGACCTGATGGTTGAGTGGAGCGATTGGATTTTTCTTGCGGGTTAATAACCAATAGTCAAAAACTGGACGGGCAATTTTTGCAGCAGAGCCACCATGACGACCATTTTCCCAAATGACGGCTATGGCAATTTCAGGATTTTCAGCAGGGGCAAAGCCGACAAATAAACCGTGGTCCAGTTGTCTTGACGTGAGAGCAGCCTCATTATAGCGTTTACCTTGGGCAATACTCTTCACCTGCGCAGTTCCTGTTTTACCCGCGATTTGATACATAGGTGTACGAATACCACGTCCTGTACCAGACTGAATAACATCGACCATGGCGTCACGCATTTTGATCCAGTCTTCGTCTGTGCCGCTAAAATTGATTTTTCCTGTAGGCGCATTATGGACAGGATGTTTTTTTGCACCTTTCGATTCACGTAAAACATGAGGGGTAACATGTGCACCATGATTGGCGGTAATTGCTGTTGCCATGGCAAGTTGAAGCGGTGTCGCAGTAAATGCACCTTGACCAATACTGACAGAAATCGTTTCACCCTTGAGCCATTTGCTTTTACGGGTACGCATTTTCCATTCTGGACTTGGATAAAGCCCCGTGCTTTCACTCGGTAGATCTACACCTGTTTTTTCACCAAAACCAAATTGACGCATCCACTCGTTCATACGGTCGATACCCATTTGATAGGACAAAATGTAGAAATAGGTATCACAAGAAACCACGATGGATTTATGTAAGTTGACCGAACCATGTCCAGTTTTTTTCCAGTCACGGAATTTATGTGAATCGCCAGGCAAATGGAAATAACCCGGATCAGAAATTGCAGTGCCCCAATCTACTGTTTTAAAGTGGATACCTCCTAAACCTTCCATTGGTTTGATCGTTGAACCTGGTGGATAGGTACCTTGAACAGCACGGTTATAAAGGGGCTGATCGAGATTATCACGCAAGGCGGTATAGTCATCATGACCAATCCCGGTCACAAATAAATTTGGATTGAAGCTTGGACTGGAGACGAGTGCTAAAATTTCACCTGTGCGTGGATCAATGGCAACAATCGCACCGCGACGATCTTTAAGTTGTTCGGCGGCTACGGTCTGTAAGCCATAATCAAGTGAAAGGTAGAGATCATTGCCACGCGTCGATTCTTTACGACCTAAATGACGTAGTACATTGCCATGGGCATCTGCCTCGATAGACTCATAACCCGGCACACCGTGTAATAGGTCCTCATAAGATTTTTCAACACCAATTTTTCCAATCAAGTTGGTACCGGCATAACTGTCTTTATCAATTGCTTTAAGTTCTTTGTCATTGATACGTCCAACATAACCAATCACGTGTGCAAATAACTCACCATGTGGGTAATAACGTGTCATTTGGGTTTCAATATCTACCCCAGGAAATTGAAATTTGACTTCACTGAAGCGTGCAATATCTTGTTCTGTGAGGTTAAGTTTTAAGGTAACCCGTTCAGTTTTTTTAGACGTTTTAATTCGGCTATTAAAACGATCTATATCTTCTTGAGAGAGGTTTAAAATCGGAATTAAACGTTGAACGGTACCTTCAATATCTTCGACATCAGCCTTACTCAAGGTTGCAGTAAAAACTGGATAATTGTCTGCCAATAAAATACCATTGCGGTCATAGATATAACCACGTGCCGGGGCAATAGGCTGTAAACGGATACGGTTTTTATCCGATGCTTCGCTAAACTCTTGGTGATGGAAAATCTGCAGATAAGCATAACGTGCAATCAGCAAACACATAAAAAATGAAACAATACCAATCGCAAAAAAAACACGACTGCGAAAGATGCGTTTTTCTTGTTGGACATTTTTTAAAGGAAACTGCTGCTTCATACGTCGTCGGCTTTAGATACTGAAAATTGGTGAATGCGAGGGCGAAACATTTTACCCTAGATTGAGGATTAAAAAGTAAAAAACACAAATAACTCGTAAAAATTTATGTTAACTAAAAATTTGGACAAATCATGTTGTAGATCAGGGTATGGATTTGACCTTAGCGACATTAAATTTATAGCGTTTTGTATATGAGTGCTAAAATAATTCTGTTAAAGTCGAGCATTAAGGATAAAGAACTCGACCTAAGTTAAAGTTAGGGGTAATGGAGAAAATAATGAGAAAAATATTTCCCTTATTAATGTTAGTTGCTGTAGGAAACTTCGCACATGCTGATGTTAAAGAATATTTGCCAGATTTGAAGGGAATTTTACCAGAGGCGAAGATTAAGCCAGAGGATGCATCTAAATGGAATTTTGGTGCAGGTGTGACTCAGCAGATGGTTCACTTCAATGCTGAGTGGGTCAATCCTTATGGAATTGCCTATACGAAATTAGGTGCTTTTTATAACGGTGATCATGAGTTTGCTGGACAGGTCGGTTATCGAATTCCTGTTGCATTAAATGGCACTGACAAAAATGGATTCTATGTGGGACTTTATGGTGGTTCGCTTAAAAGCAAAAAAGTAGACGGAAGCGATGAAGTTCAATATGGTGGTGGTGCCGATATTGCTTATGTTTTGTTGAATAAAGAACGTATAAGCACATTTAGTGTGGGAATGGGTGCAGGAAGTGAACTTCATAATAAAAATGGAGATATGATCTTGGAAACTCGCCCTCAGATACAATTCGCTTATACTTTAAGTGTAGGTTTTTAAAATTTTATGATTTTATACAGATCCTTCGACCGCCAATAGAAATAAATACGAGAGTCATGCATGTTGGAATACGTTAATGGTTTGTGGCACGCTTTTACAGCTAGACCCGATCATCTTGCTATCTTAAGTATCATTCCTGTGACAGCCTTTGTAACTTGGGCACACGTTTGGATGGCACTGAAAATGGTATTCTATCCAATTACGTTTTGGGGATTTCATTTAGGTCCTTTACCCGTAGGTTGGCAAGGTATTGTGCCGCGTAAAGCTGGACGGATTTCTGGCATTATCACAGACAATACTTTATCGAAACTCGGTTCTTTGCGTGAATTTTTAGATGCCATGGATCCAGAGGATATGGCGCGTATCATCGGAGAACAGGTTGGCTTTGAACTTGAGCATCTGATTGATGAAGTGATGTTGGATCGCAATGCTGTCTTGTGGGAAAATTTACCTTATTCCATCAAACGTCGTATTTATGGACAAGCACATAAGCAATTACCAGGTATCTTAAAAGAACTTGTGACCGAACTGACCATGAACGTTGAGTCACTGGTCAATATGCGTGATATGGTGGTCAATCAAATGGAAGGTGACCGCCGTTTGATGGTGCGTATGTTTTTGAAAGTCGGTCAAAAAGAAATTAATTTTATTTGGCATATCAGCGCTGTTATTGGAAGTTTTTTCGGTATTTTTCAAATGTTTGTGTATGTTTTTGTGCCACAGCATTGGACTGTTCCATTCTTTGCAGCCGTGTGGGGCTTCCTCACCAACTGGATTGCAATCTGGATGGTATTTAATCCCGTTGAACCACATTACATTCGTTATCCACAATTTTTTGAACGAACAAAAAATCGAAAATTTCCATGGATTAAACCTGTTATTCCTCGAATAGGCACATATAATGTTCAGGGCGCGTTTATGAAACGCCAAGAAGAAGTGTCAGAAGTCTTTGCAAGTGTAGTGACTGAAGACCTCATTACGTTAAAATCGATCATGACAGAAATGATGTATGGTCCAAAGAAAGACAAAACGCGCCGTATTGTAAAGCGTCATATTAACGAAATTATGGAAACTCCATTGGTTCGTACGTCTTTACAATTGTCTTTGGGACCAAAAGAGTATGCAAAACTCAAGACAGACTTGATTGATCGTTCAATTGAAATTACGATGGTGCCTGTTTGCGACCCAGCGTTTAATGCGAGCCGTGCACAGAAAATCTTTCAAATGTTTAGAGAGCGGATTAGAGAGTTAACCCCGAAAGAGTTTCAAAATTTATTACGTCCTGCATTTCAGGAAGACGAATGGATTTTGATTGTACTGGGTGGTGTTACTGGATTTTTTGCGGGTCTAATACATTTATTTGTGGCTTTCTTATAAAATTGATGCCATTACGATGATAAGTTTTAATTTGTCATGGCAAACGGTATCATAAATATTGTTTTAAATGAGGATGTTTTTTTATGCGCATTATATTACTCGGACCACCTGGAGCAGGTAAAGGTACACAAGCTCAGTTGATCTGTAAGCGCTACAATATCCCACAAATTTCAACCGGTGATATGCTCCGTGCTGCGATTCGTGAAGGTACTGAATTAGGTCTTAAAGCTAAAAGTGTAATGGAGTCAGGCGGTCTAGTATCTGATGAGCTTATTATCGGTTTGGTGAAAGAACGTATTGCACAACCTGATTGTGTGAATGGTTGTATTTTTGACGGTTTCCCGCGTACGATTCCTCAAGCTGAAGCTTTGGAAAATGAAGGTATTACGATTGATCATGTGATTGAAATTGAAGTGCCTGATGAAGAAATCGTGAAACGCCTTTCTGGTCGTCGCCAACACCCAGCTTCGGGTCGTGTTTATCATATGATTTACAATCCACCAAAAGTGGAAGGTAAGGATGATGAAACGGGTGAAGATCTTGTGCAGCGTCCAGACGATGAAGAAGCAACGATTCGTAAGCGTTTGGGTTCTTATCACAACGAAACTGAACAATTGGTCGGTTTCTATCAAGGTCGTGCAGCTTCTGGGGAAAATGCACCGACTTATAATAAATTAAACGGTTTACGTCCAATCGAAGATGTTCAAAAAGACTTATTTGCAGTTTTAGATAAATAATTCTGCGGGTTGAAACCTGATTTTTAAAGTTTTGACAATCGAAGAGACCTGATTCATATTAGGTCTCTTTTTTATTAGGGTGACGTTTAGCATGAAGCTTGTATTAATTGTCTTGGTCATTATCAGTGTCTTGGTTTTATTGGGATTGTTGTATATGAGCTTTAAATTATTACGTAAAGCACAAAAAGAAGAGCTTCAGCAACGCCGTGAAATGAGAAAATCAGGTCAATATCAAGTTCATCCTCAAGTGGCTGAAGAATGGAAACGACTTGAAAAAATGAAGAAAGATTTGGAAAATAAAAAGTAAATCATTAACAGCACAATTAGCTGAATTAAGCCGATTTGATTTCTTTTGTAGCTCCAAACTCATATTTGTCAGGCCAATTACACACGTCTGATACTACACATTCATGACATTTTGGCTTACGCGCGATGCAGCAATAGCGTCCATGTAAAATGAGCCAATGATGTGAGTCGATGATAAATTCTTTTGGAATGACTTTGATCAGGCGATGTTCAACCTCAAGTACATTTTTACCAACAGCAAGACCTGTGCGGTTACCGACACGGAAAATATGTGTGTCTACAGCCATAGTCGGTTGACCAAAAGCAGTATTCAAGACAACGTTTGCTGTTTTACGACCTACGCCCGGTAAGGCCTCTAAATCGGCACGATTATCAGGAACCTGACTGTTGTGTTTCTCAATTAAAATTTTACATGCCTTAATCACATTTTCTGCTTTGGCATTATATAAACCAATGGTTTTGATATATTCTTTTAATCCCTCTACACCCAATGTATAAATCTGTTCAGGGGTATTGGCAACAGGGAATAATTTATCGGTGGCTTTGTTTACACTGACATCGGTCGCTTGAGCCGATAATGTGACTGCAACCAAAAGTTCAAATGGTGTTGAATAATTCAGTTCAGTTTTTGGATCTGGACGCTGTTCACGAAGCCTTTCAAAGAAAGTCTGAATCTGTTTTTTTGTCATATTTTTTACAGTCATTCAGTTTCTCCTTGTAAATCAGATAATTTTACCAAAAGTTGATCAAGCTGAAGCTGCTTGTTTTGATCTGCCCGTACACTAAGCTGCTTTTCTAGTTTTTTAATTTGGGTACGTAGTTTAGCCAGTTCAATGGTGGTTTTTGCATCTGTAACTATTGGTTTTTTTTGAGGTGCTTCTACCATTTCAATCGTCGGTAAAGACTGACTGTTTTGAGTAATCTGTGCAAATAATTCTGTATCAATTTCAGCACGAACCACGGGTCCTTTTCGATGAATACGCTGTTTTTCTTCGCGTTGGATATGTGCATAGTAGCGACTGCGTAAATCGTTTTGTTCTCGTATGCGTTGTTCATTATTTGGGATGGGATGAATATCTTCTACTAAGTCGATGCAGTCTACAGGGCAGGGAGCAATGCATAATTCACAGCCAGTACAAAGATCAGTCAATACAGTATGCATTAATTTTCCTGAACCAATAATGGCATCTACAGGACACGCACTTATACATTTTGTACATCCGATACATTCATCTTCACGAATCACCGCTTTCATCCGTTGTGGGCGACCATCACTTTGAATTGGCCAGACACTCGGTTCTGCAATAAGTTTATTTCGATGAAGTAATTCTGCCAAAGCATCAGCAACTGGTTGTCCTCCAGGAACGCATTTATTGGCATCTTCACCTTCTACAATAGCCTTGGCGTAGGGTAAACATCCATCACGGTGACCGCAGAGTCCACATTGTGTCTGCGGCAAAATTGCGTCTATTTGCTGAATGATGGAGAGAGATGGATTCATGTGAATAAAGACTTTAAGCAAAAAACAAAAGTTGTGTAAAACGTTGCGATGATGTGGATTCTAGCATGTTTTGTGCTGAAAATCTTTGCTCTAAATTGGCGCTAGAAATGCGCTAATTTAGATCAATATGGTGATGTTTTTTGTGGTATAAAATGCCAATAATTAGACAGTTTTTTATGCCTTGATTAGAAATTATCATATTGAATTTAAATATTATTTGAAAAAACATTTGAAAAAAGGTTGTGGATTGCCCACAAAAGCGATTAAATACTTTGCGCCAAAATTTATCATTTTATTGAAAAGTTTGACCTTTTTTGTATCATTTTCTGCTGAGGAATGAACGTTGAAATATAGTAGCCTGAATGACTTTTTAAATTACGTAAAAGCACGTGATCCAAATCAACCAGAGTTTTTGCAAGCTGTGGAAGAAGTGATGACCAGTTTATGGCCATTTATTGAAAAGAACCCAGAGTATGCTGAACAAGGTTTGCTTGAACGTCTTGTAGAGCCTGAACGCGCTATTCAATTTCGTGTTTCTTGGGTCGACGACAAAGGTCAAACACAAGTTAACCGCGCTTTCCGTGTCCAATATAATTCTGCAATTGGTCCATTCAAAGGCGGTATGCGTTTTCACCCATCTGTAAACCTATCGATTTTGAAGTTTCTGGGTTTTGAACAAACGTTTAAAAATGCTTTAACCACATTACCCATGGGTGGTGGCAAGGGTGGTTCTGACTTTGATCCTAAAGGCAAGTCAGAGGGTGAAATTATGCGTTTCTGCCAAGCATTAATGATCGAACTTTATCGTCATTTAGGTTCAAACACAGATATTCCAGCGGGTGATATTGGGGTGGGTGGACGTGAAGTCGGTTATATGGCTGGGATGATGAAAAAACTCAGCAATGACACTTCATGTGTATTTACGGGTAAGGGCTTGTCTTTTGGCGGTTCATTGGCTCGTCCAGAAGCGACAGGCTTCGGTACAGTTTATTTTGCTGAAGAGATGCTTAAAACTCGTGGTGATAGCTTTAAAGGTAAAACGGTCGCTATTTCAGGTTCAGGAAATGTGGCGCAATTTGCAGCAGAAAAAGCGATGTATCTGGGTGCAAAAGTAGTTTCTCTTTCTGACTCGAATGGTACAGTCCATGTAAAAAATGGTTTTAGTAACGAACTCCTTGCTGAAGTGATGGAGCTTAAAAACGTAAAACGTGGACGTATTTCCGAATTTGCTTCGAAACATGGCTTCGAATATTTAGAAGGTCAACGTCCATGGTCTATTCCATGTGATATTGCTTTGCCTTGTGCAACTCAAAACGAATTAAATGAAGAAGATGCAGCAGTCTTACTTCAAAATGGTGTGATCTGTGTTGCTGAGGGGGCAAATATGCCTTCGACATTAGAAGCTGTTGAAAAATTCGTTGAAGCTAAAATTCTTTATGCGCCAGGAAAAGCATCAAATGCGGGGGGGGTGGCAACTTCTGGTCTTGAAATGTCTCAGAACTCGATCCGTTTGGGATGGACTTTTGAAGAAGTGGATGAGCGTTTGCATGCCATTATGAAAGAAATTCATCGTAACTGTGTCAAATACGGTATGCAAGAAGACGGTACAGTCAACTATGTAAATGGTGCAAATATTGCTGGTTTTGTGAAAGTTGCTGATGCAATGTTGGCGCAGGGCGTATTCTGATTTAAAGAAGCAATTTTTATATTCGATCGAACGTTTTTATTCTACCGAGTTAAGTGATTAGCTCGGTTTTTTTTGCTCGAGATACAATACGTGTTTAAGGCTTGGCTGTAGTTTCAATAATTGAATCAAGTGTATACTGAAATTGAGATTGATCTGCTGCTGGATGCAAAATTTCGCTACGTTTTACTTTAATAATTTGTGTTGATTGAGGATCGTGTATAAAACCATCAATACTGTCATAGAAATAGCTTGGTTGTTTTTCGATATATATTTTTTCTCCAGCTGGATTTAGGATTAATTCACGCACTAATAGACAGGTTTGAGGTGCGACGCCTTCACATGGCTTGGTCTCCGGAGCAACTTCTAAAACAATGATCTTGGGTTGACTCGGAACACGATGCACTTGCAAAGTTTGAGTTTTAATGGAAGTTGTTGATTGCGTTGAGGGGGCTTTGGTGCATGCAGACATCAAGAATGGGCAAAGCAGCACAAGACTTAATTTATAATTCATCGTATTTACCAAATATTGGGTTTAACAGTAGATATCTAACACGAAGCTAGATCTGCTGAACCCTGAATAAGTCATTGGTTTGTCAGTTGATCTATCTATTAAAATGGTGAGAAATTTTAGATTTTTTTAATAACTTATCAGACAGTTGAATAGTTTTAAATCATCCACAAAGCTGGATATTAAGTCAAAACGTTTTACGCAAAAAGAAAAGCTGAAGTTAAACTTCAGCTTTTGATCGAATCAAATTATTTTACAGTTTCACGCTCAATGATCATGTCCTGTACATAAGCATATTTAGACTGATCAGCAGCAGGATTTTTAATTTCATAACGCTTTAAACGTACAACTTGACGTTCACCTGGGTTATGTGTAAAGCCTTCGATTTGGTCATAGAAATATGTCCAATCTTTGTCTACTTGAGTTTTTACACCGTTGTCAGCATATTTGATTTCACGCACTTGAAGACATTGCATTTTCATCACGCCAGCAGAACACTCTTTAGTTTCCGGAGCAATTTCTAAGAAAATGGTTTCGCCTTGGCTTTGATATTTGGTTTCAGGTGTCATTTTACCAGTAAACACAACCTTACCACCTGTAGCATTGACTAAAGTTAAAGTTGGGCTTTCAGTATTGGCTGTATCCAGTACAAATGCTGTTTTACCTGCTTGGAACAATGAAGCAGCAAAGCTTTCTTGCTTCATTAATTCAGGTGAACACATCATATTGGTTGATGCAATATTACCTGTAACAAGCAAACCATTTTCAACTTTTGCACTTGTCATCAAACGGTTACAGCCAGTCGCAACACTTAAACGTTGATCAGCAAAGTTAAGCACGATTGGTTGTTTAGTTTCAGCTGGTTGGTATGACCACTGATAAGCATTTAAAGTTTGTTGTGCAGTACCTTGTTGTTGTAATACTTTCACAGCAGTATCACCTAATTTTTGAATATCACCCGATTGACAAGCAGCAAGCGCTAAAGGAAGTACGGCTAAAGCTAAATATTTGAATTTCATATTCTATTCACGTTATTAAAACTAGGCACAGGATAAAGCATTGTCCATAAAAAGATATGGAGACAGTTTATTAGTTCAGTTTCAAAATGTATCTATATAACTAAAAATTAAACAATACTTAACAAATTGTTATTAATTGTAGTCAATTTGAGCCCATTCAGCAATTTAGTCGAAGCGATAAATGTCCATACCTAATGCGCCCATGGAGAAACTGCTGTGTACAATGCTAAACCGATGCCCAGTTCCCATTGCAAAAAATAAAGGTGCAAAATGCTCAAGTGTTGGATGATTTTTCTGGATATAGGGCAAAGAATCCCATTGCAAGACTGCATCATAATCACTGTGATTTAATTTACTGACCACATAGTTCCTAAAGCTTGAAGCCCATTCAGGAACATGATGATCTTTTTCATGCCATGACAATTCTCTTAAATTGTGGGTAATGCTACCTGAGCCGATCAGTAAAATTTGCTTTTCACGTAATGGAAGAAGTGACTGACCAATCGCATAAATTTGGTCAGCATTCATAGTCATTGGTAAGGAAATTTCAATCACGGCAATGTTAGCATCCGGATACATATGTAACAGAGGCATCCATACCCCATGATCACGAGGACGAGTACTATTTGCATGCGCTGGGATCTGTGCCTCAGCAAGTAAATGCAAAATTTCTTCGGCGAGTTCAGGATTTCCCGGTGCAGGGTAACGCATCTCATAGAGTGCTTGAGGAAAACCTCTAAAATCATGCCATGTTTCAGGTCGTACACCTGTATTTACTTCCAGTGCATCACTTTCCCAATGTGCTGACATCACAACGATCGCTTGTGGTACGGGAAGATTTAGCCCAAGTCGATGTAAAGCAGGACCAACTTGTTCGGGATCTAGTGCAAGCATGGGTGAGCCATGTGAGATAAATAAACCGGGAAGTGTTTGTAAATTCATATCTTTGCGCCTAAATGATCGTTGAATAAATCAAAAAACCATTCTAACTCAATGAATCATTGGGCGTCAGTGTTCTACTTCAATATCCTGTTGCATGAATACAACATATTCTTTAAAGCTGAAATTATCGATGACAAGATATTGAGGCGTGTAAATCGATATTCCTAAAATTAACCTGCACGATGATAAGGGTGGTTATGATTGATACTCATCGCACGATACAGTTGTTCGATTAACATGACACGCACCAATGGATGAGGAAGTGTTAGTTTAGAAAGCGACCAGTGCCACGCCGCTGCTTTGCGAACGGCTTCTGAATGACCATCGGGTCCACCAATTGCAAGCACGACATCATTACCTTCGAGCATCCAACTTTTCATGGTTTCAGCCAGTTTTTCTGTACTGAATTCACGACCACCTACCTCAAGCGCAATTAATGTTTCACCTTGTTTGAGTTGACCAAGAATACTGTCACCTTCGATTTGACGGTATTTTAAAATATCTGCTTCTGAATCATTTTTGCCACGTTTAGCCATGGGTAATTCAATAATTTGAGTTTGTACAAAAGGCTGAATTCTTTTGAAATAATCTTCAAAACCAGTCAGTACCCATGCAGGCATTTTTTGACCAATAGTCAGAATACGGATTTTCATATTAACAATTTCAAACGCTGGAATTACGCCATTATAACGTGATATTGGTTATCCTCAGGCATACAACAAAAACTGTTTTTCGATTGCTGTTTTTTTAATGATGTTTATTGCATAACTTTTATTGAGTTTATCTATGTTGATGCATTGTCTAATGAGTAGAATTTTAAAACAAATGATCCTGATGCTTGTACTGAGCTTTACACTCCCAATATGGGCTATGGCAGCTCAGCCTCTCAATATTCAGCAAGCTGAACCTGATCGGCTTAATAGCTACCTAAAACAAGTGATTCATCCTCAAGCTTTTAGAAATTATCAAAATATACAAGAGCTGGATCGCGTTGCTGCCTTTATTAAACAACAAGTCGAACAGTTTTCTATCCCATGTGAATATCAAACTTACGCGGTTGATGGAAAAAACTATCGTAATGTGGTGTGTCATTTGCAAATGGGACATGCCAAAAAAGTGATTCTTGGGGCGCATTATGATGTTTATGGTGATTTCAAAGGTGCAGATGATAACGCCTCTGGCGTTGTTGGACTGATAGAGACGGCTCGAATTTTGGCAACAAATCGACGCCAGTTAAAGCAAAATATTGATTTTGTGTTTTATACCTTGGAAGAGCCGCCTTACTTCCGTACAGAACACATGGGCAGTTTTATCCACGCCCAGTCAATATTAAAACAAAATGATCAAATTCAAGCGGTCTATATTTTAGAAATGATTGGATATTTTGACCATAAAAATGTGCAAGATTACCCATCAGGATTGGCTGCATTTTATCCCAAACATGCAAATTTTATTGGTGCTGTGAGTAATTTTAGCTCACGCGCGATAGGTGAAAAATATTGTTCGGCTATGAAAAATCTAAAGCGTTTGGATTGTCAAAGACTCATTGCACCATCATTTGTCAAAGGTGTGGATTTTTCTGATCATTTGAATTATTGGCGTTTCGATATTCCTGCTATTATGATTACCGACACGGCATTTTTTAGAAATAAGCATTACCATACTTCAGAGGATACGGTTGAAAAGCTTAATTTAAATAAAATGGCTGATGTGGTTGATGGTCTAGTCAATACTTTGTTAAAAGACTAATTCTAGGTATGTTTTTCATCAGTAAAAACTACTTTAAATAAGGAGAGTTTATGCAATACGGTGCAATGCAATTGCTCTCCATGTGGATGAAAGATCGCAAAATTCAAAATCAGTCTGAGCATACCTTGGATGCTTACTTTCGAGATGTATCGAATTTTATTGATTTCTGCTATGACAAACAGCTTGAATTAAAACAAGTAGAAGCATCAGACTTACGTGAATATGTGGCTTATCGTGTTGAAAGTGATCAGCTTTCCACCAGTAGTCTACAGCGCCATTTGACTTCGATCCGTCAATTTATGAAATGGGCAAAACAAGGCGGTTACTTGGAAATCAATGCTGCTGATGATTTTCAATTGAAACGTCAACCTCGACCATTACCTGGGATGATTGATATAGAAACGATCAATCAAATCATGGATCAAGCAGAACCCGAAAAACCAGTAGAAAAGCAATTATGGGTGAGAGATAAAGCGATACTTGAGTTGCTCTATTCCAGTGGTTTACGGCTTGCAGAAATTCAGCGTTTAACGATTCGTGATATTGATTTCACTCGGCATTTATTACGAATTACAGGGAAAGGCAATAAAACTCGAATTGTTCCTTTTGGCTCTAAGGCGCGTGAGAGTCTAGTTGAATGGTTGAAAGTTTATCGAATTTGGCAAGGCGAATTTAGTCCAGATGCTTTTGTTTTTATTACGCAACGTGGCAATAGTATTACACCTCGACAAATTGAAAATCGTGTGAAGTATCAAGCCTTACGAGCAGGAGTAAATGTTGATTTACACCCTCACTTACTGAGACATTGTTTTGCCAGTCATATGTTGTCTAATAGTGGTGATTTAAGAGCGGTTCAAGAAATGTTAGGGCATAGTAATTTAACCACGACTCAAATTTATACGCATGTCGATTTCGATCGTTTGGCACAAGTCTATGATCAAGCACACCCAAGAGCATCAGCTGCAAAAATAAAATAAAAATGAGTAAAACAACGTTGAATAGTTTTTAATTCATGTGAAAGTTGGTCTATTGGTAAGAATAACTAAACATTTTGTGAATATATTTAGCTTGATAGAAAATAAGAATATCGAGTATTTAAGTATATAGTTGATGTAAATAATACTCATTAACTTTTATAGGTGTTAATTTATACTTAAAACTAAACAGGAAAAATTATATGCAGGCGTTTATAACAAGAGGTTGCTCAACTGATCATGGGGGTAAAATTATAGAAGGCGAAGATTCTTGGTTGGTTGAGGGAAGGGCGGTACATCTAGAAGGAATGACTCATTATTGTCCAGAATGTAAAATATTATCTAAAGCGATTGGAACTGAACGTGGATTTATATTGATTCAAGGTAAAAACCCGATTGTTCATGGCGATCGTTCAAGTTGTGGTTCAAAATATATCAAAATTTCAGATTTAGCTGGGCGTGATGCATGGAAAGATCATACATCTTCTCAGCTAAAATTGAGTCAACAAAAAAATGGATATTCTGCACAATATCAACTTATAAATCAGCTGGATGGTACAGTGTATAAAAATGTTAAATATAAAATTACTTATGACGATGATCATATTGTAGAGGGTATTACTGACAATGATGGAATGACTGAAAAATTAAACAGCCGTGATCAGTCTAATCAAATTAGTATCGAAACTTTTGAGAATGACTCATGGTAGATATTTATCGAGGTCAAACAAAACAAAATGCCAAAGTAGAGCAAATCAAAATAAAGCTTCCTGTGCGATTAATCATTTATGGTGGGGCGAAGTCTGTGAGTGACAATAGTGCATTTTTTGCATGCTTCAAAAAATGTCATCAAAGATTATAGGAATGATCTACCTATCAAATCTTATTTTATGTCGCAGGGAATAAAACAATTGATCAATGCGGTGAATAAGGAAGCAGAAAATTCGGTACAATCTTTAGATATTTTTTCACATGGATCTGAGCTTGGACTTTATACAGTAATAGGAGCTTCCCTTAAAAATTTCATAACTCATGAATATGCTCAGGTAAATAATTTAGCTTCCAATTTATATCGAAATAGATTAACCAAAATTAATCAGTATGAGATATTTGGAGGAGCAAATTGGCGAAACTCTTTTGTTATTTCTGAAATTAATTTTAAAGTATTTACTATCGAATCCAAAATAGAAATACATGGATGCCACTCTGCATTTGATGGTGAAAGTGATACCTTATGTGCCTTAATGTCTAAAGCTTTATATCAGGCAGGGAAAAAAAGAAGTGTCGTCATCGGGCATGCTGATTTTGCAACACCGAATAGAGGTGGGACAAAGATAATTAGTCAACAGGACTATCGTCATGAAGAGCGAGTAATTTATAACAATGGTAATGTTATTGCTAGAACCCGTGCAGATGGTCGAATTTCGTCGTCTTTTATCAAAAGGGCATTAGGTGGTTAAATGGATGAATATAACTATTGGGTTAGCTTATACTCGATAATTTTTACATTGCTAATTATATCATTGAGCCTTAATTCTATTATTTTTTTTAAAGGTAAAATTAATAAAATTTTAGCTTTTTTTGTTTTTACAGGGATATATTCTTTAATTTTAAGTTATTTTTTTGAAAGATCATCCATACGATATACACAGCAAGAGTTTTTATCTACATTTATTTATAAAGGGTATAACTCTCATATTTTTCAAGGGAATATGTATCTAATCATAACTTGTATACTATTCTGTATTCTAATAATTAGATTGTCGAGGAAAAGAAGAGCAGCTGCATGCTCTTGAGCGCATTTAACTGATGAAGAAAGTCCATCTAAGTTGTTGAAAACTTCTCATCATTGAGCACATGCACACAGATTAGACACATTTAGCACAGAAAAAAGTCGAATAGATAATTGTTTTTAAAAATGCTCTCATGTATATCTAAGTTTCGTATTTATCAAATACATTTTTATTGATTCAATTTTGCAAAAAATTTAGGTCTTTCAATGATCCCCGAACTTGAACAAAAATATAAGCAACTGACTGAAGCTCAAAAAGAGATTTTTAAGGGCTATGGCTTACGTCAAATTAAGCATTTTGTAGAATTTAGCTTACCCAAAATTGAGGCGACATTGCCTGAAGCGGGGAAAGTCTTGGGAATTAATGCTGAAGGAAAAGTCCAAGCAATCAATACCCAAACCAATCAAACCTATCTATGGATATCAGATCAGCAATGGCAAGCGGCTCATACTGCTTCAAGCCATATTGATTTAAAAGAAGATTTTATTGAAATTTGGCAGGTTTTGGAGCTTGAAAAGCAAGATTTGATTGATTTAAGTCATATCCATCGTGATTTTTTAGAGAGCATTGCCAAGTAAGAACTCTTAGTCTTGAAAATCCTGTTTTTTAATTCGATATAACTTTTCCTCTCGTAGTGGATGATGATCATCAAAATCAGGATGCAAGAAGTCATGTGAAAAACGCATTCCGATTTTTTCCATGACTTTTTGTGAAGCAAGATTATGTTTTGCAGTAAAAGCAACAATTTCTTCAAAACCCAATTCTTCAAAAGCAAATCGTAAACAGGCATGAGCACCTTCAGTTGCATAACCTCGATTCCAAAATTTAGGATCAAGTCGCCAGCCAATTTCGATACACGGTGAAAAATCAAATTTTGATGGTTGTGGATGCATTCCAATACAGCCAATAAACTCTTGAGTTTCTAAGAGCTCAACAGCCCAAAGCCCCCAGCCTTTGATTTCAATCAGGTATTTGATTTGATTGGCTAATTCATCACTTTGCTGGCGATTTAATATTTTGGGGAAAAACTGCATCACTTCAGGATTGGAGGTTATTTTTGCAAAAGCTTCTAAATCAGAAGGTTGCCATTGTCGAAGTAAGAGTCGATCCGTACATAATTCATAAATCATCGTTGATGGGCATCCTTACTTGTTTATTATTTGCTGATGTTTGAATCTTAGCATGTTTACTTTTTAAAGGTTTGGGTTGTCTATACGATAAAGTAAATGTTCTGCTAGCGCATGTTGCGCATCTAAAGCAGAGTGTTTAAACAAACAGACATAATGCATTCCCAATCGCTGCATTACTTTTTCAGAAGCTTGATTTGACACAGCAGTAAAGGCAACAATTTGCTCTAAAGCCAATTGCTCAAAAGCAAACTTTAAGCATGCTTGGGCTGCTTCTGTCGCGTAACCTTTATTCCAATAGCAGCGATCAAGACGCCAGCCAATTTCAACACAAGGTGAGAAGCTGAATTTTTCTGGTTGGTCAGCTAAACCAACAAAACCAATAAATTGTTGATTTTCCTTTAGCTCAACAGCCCACATCCCCCACCCATAACAGCTAATCAAATCTTGAAATTTTTCAGCTAAAAGATCACTTTGCTGTGTCGATAACGTTGATGGAAAATACAGCATGACTTCTGGGTCAGTATTTAAATGTGCAAAAGCTTTTAAATCGCTTGGTTTCCATTGTCTCAGAATTAATCTTGATGTTTCTAGCTGAATTGGAGAATTAAATTTTTTCATGATGGCGTTTAATAAATTAACAATGATTTATTGATGGATAATCCACTATAAATCTTCTAAAGGAAGTTGGAAGCTTTGCTTGATGATTTGGCTGGGGACGTCTGTTTTGACACTGGTAATTCCATTTTTTTTGGTCAGATGGGTCGATTGAAATTTACGGTAACTTTCCAGATCAGGGACAACAACCTTTAACATCGCGTCACACTCTCCCAAGATGATATAGCACTCCATGACTTGTGGAAGCTCTTTCATTGCTTCAATAAACGTATCAATGGTTTCGGCATCTTGTCCCAACAGCCAAATGCGTGAAAATAAAATCAATTGAAAACCAATTTTTTGTGGATCAACTACAGTGGTGTAATTCTGAATAACTCTAGCATCTTCCAACAAGCGAACTCGTCTTAGGCAAGAAGAAGGCGATAAGCCAATTTCACGGGCTAAATCGTTATTTTGGATTCGACCATTGGCCTGTAAAGCCCTGATGATATTTTTATCAATACGATCTAGCTTTATTAGAATTGTCTTTGATGAAATTTTCATAAAATAGAATTTAATTCGAAAAATAATGATGATTATAGAATATTTGAAATCCTATTTTAAACGTTTTCGAAGATACTATTTTCTTCTCTCATCCAGACACAAAGGAAAATTGAGATGTCTGTATTTGTACTTTTTGCCTTGACGGTACTTCCGTTAATTTTCACACCAGGACCCGATATGTTATTTATCCTGTCACAAGTGATAGGTAAAGATGCAAAATCAGGCATGATGGCGACACTTGGCGTTTGTTCAGGATATCTGGTTCATTCAATATTGGTCGCACTCGGTATTGCAGCAATCATTGTGTCATTTCCGATTCTGTTTGAAACTATTCGTTACTTGGGAATCGCTTACTTGTTATATCTGGCTTTTCATTTAATGAAGTCTGTATTTAACACGAAACAAATACAGATTGAGCAAAAAGTGGTATCGAATCCCATTCATAAAGGTTTTTTTACCGCCTTGCTGAATCCCAAAGGAATGTTGATTTATTTTGCAATTTTGCCTCAGTTTATTGATAAGTCAGGAAATACGGTTACTCAGGGTTTAGTATTGTCCTTTATTTTCATCGCTTTGATTTTTGTGGTGTATTGCAGTTTGAGTTTTGTTGTTGCAAAAATGACGCAAAAACAAGAGATCAATCAACGTAATCAAAAATGGATTGATGGGGGTTCTGGAACATTATTGACCCTTGCTGCGGCTTGGTTAATCGTCAATTCATAAAGCCACAAAGATAAGACGGGATTCAAAAGGATGCCCGTTTTATCTTTTTTGTATTTTGTTACAAGTTTAATGTCAAAATAATCACAAATTTAATGAATAAACATAGTGAGTAAAATTGCTGAATCTGTCTGAAATGACAAAGCTAACATTTGTAGATTTATTTATGTCGGCATCCCGTTGATTGATTGATAATTTATCTTAATCATTTTGGTTATTTATACAGAATTTATACAAATAATGTTATTTATCAATATATAAATATTGTCGAAATAGTATTCTTATACGTCTTAATCAAACCATTTAGAAAAAATGTGAACTGTACGTTCAGGCTTTTTTAAGACTTTTTAGCGCTGTTTTGCGAATTGTGACTTGACCGAAATGCCAATCACATTGCAAGATAGGACACCTAAATAATTTTAAATGAAGCGTTATTATAACGCTTCTTAACATTTACTTTTGCTAAAACAGCCGAGGATTACATGAAGGCTCTTGTTGCTGTAAAACGTGTGGTTGATGCCAACGTTAAAGTTCGCGTTAAACCGGACAATAGTGGGGTAGACCTTACTAACGTTAAAATGTCAATTAACCCATTTTGTGAAATCGCAGTGGAAGAAGCGGTTCGCTTAAAAGAAAAAGGAACAGTTTCAGAAATCGTTGTTGTTTCTGTGGGTCCTAAAGAAGCGCAAGAACAAATCCGTTCTGCAATGGCTTTGGGTGCAGACCGCGGTATCTTAGTTGAAACTACGGATGAAATTGGTGCTTTAGAAGTTGCTAAAATTCTGAAAGGTGTCGTTGAACAAGAACAGCCACAACTGATCCTTTTAGGTAAACAGGCGATTGATGATGACTCAAACCAAGTGGGTCAAATGCTTGGGGCACTTCTTGGTGCAGGTCAAGGGACATTCGCTTCTGTAGTGACCGTAAATGGTGACAAAGTTCAAGTGACGCGTGAAGTAGATGGTGGTTTACAAACTGTAGAGTTAAATACACCTGCGATCGTGACCACTGACTTACGTTTGAATGAGCCTCGTTACGCTGCACTTCCAAACATCATGAAAGCCCGTAAAAAACCGCTTGATACAAAATCTCCTGCAGATTATGGCGTTACAGCAGCTTCTAAACTTAAAACAGTTAAAGTTGAACCGCCTGCAGAGCGTAAAGCTGGTGTGCAAGTGAAGTCAGTAGATGAGCTTGTTGAAAAACTTAAAAATGAAGCGAAAGTGATCTAATACAGAAGGATAAAATCATGAGTATTTTAGTTATCGCTGAGCACGACAATAAGACACTTAACGGTGCAACTTTAAACGTTGTTGCTGCGGCTCAAAAAATCGGTGGTGATGTCACTGTATTGGTTGCAGGTTCTGGTGCTCAAGCCGTTGCAGATGCTGCTGCAAAAGTTGCTGGCGTAAGCAAAGTTTTACTTGCTGATGATGCAGCTTATGCAAATCAATTGGCTGAGAATGTTGCGAAACTTGTTGCTGAATTGGGTAAAGGTTATACACACATCCTTGCTGCTTCTACAACAACAGGGAAAAATATTCTGCCACGTGCTGCTGCACTTTTAGACGTCAGCATGATTACAGACATCATTGCTGTTGAAGGTCCAAAAACGTTCAAACGTCCAATCTATGCAGGTAATGCAATTGCAACAGTTCAATCTGATGAAGCAATTGTTGTGGCGACTGTACGTGGTACTGCATTTGATCCAGTTGCTGCTGAAGGTGGTTCTGCTGCTGTTGAAACAGTCGCTTCTACAGGTGATGCGGGTATTTCTAAGTTTGTTTCTGAAGAAATTGTGAAATCAGAACGTCCGGAATTAACTGCAGCACGTATCGTCGTTTCTGGTGGGCGTGGTGTTGGTTCTGGTGAGAACTATCATAAAGTACTTGATCCACTTGCTGACAAGCTTGGTGCTGCTCAAGGTGCTTCACGTGCAGCCGTTGATGCTGGTTTCGTTCCAAACGACATGCAGGTGGGTCAAACAGGTAAGATTGTTGCACCAGACCTTTATGTTGCAGTGGGTATCTCAGGTGCAATTCAGCACTTGGCAGGTATGAAGGATTCTAAAGTGATCGTTGCGATTAACAAAGATGAAGAAGCACCGATCAATGCAGTTGCTGATTACTGGTTAGTGGGTGATTTAAATACTGTAGTTCCAGAATTAGTGTCTAAGCTTTAATTTTAGAATTAATTTTAAAAACGCTCCAATTGGAGCGTTTTTTATTTTTAAATAATGAGAATAATAATTGTTATTATTTGTGGTGTGTATTATATTAAAAAACTAAACATAATTTTACATATAACTAAATAATTGGGGAAAACCAAATGACTACATTTACATATATTGGACTGTTTGTTTTTAGTTTAACTTCAACTGTTCTTTGGGCTAAGCCTTGCGCTTCATCTGGAGGGAATTTTACTAATGTTTTGCCTGTCAGGGTCCCTATTACTGCTGCTGATCTTGTAGGTACCGTTGTTTCTAAAAATACATTAAGCGATATGGCTTTTGAAAAGGCAGCAGAGATCACGCAGAAAAGTTTTGGCGGTAGTGTAAACAAAGATCAGATTGTTTTTCAGCCAACCTTTATATTACGTGGTATGCCATATCAGATGAATTTACCTATGCATTTTGATGGGCAGAAATCTATTGGAAGAGCCATACAAACACAATTCATGAAAAACCCTCCACCATTAAATCCTGATTGGAATTGTGACCCAAGAGAAAATACTCGTTGGGAACCGTGTTGCCAAGAGTGTGCTGATCAAGGGATTGCACAGTGGTATGAAGTTAAATTTATGTTTAATAGAGGGTTTATTTTGCATGAACAAGAGAAAGCTGCTAGGAAGAAAGTTGTACGCCATATTGTTTACCTCTAAGAGATGGAGTTGAAGATGAAGAAAATTCCAAAAAAAGCCTTAATATTTTCCCTGAGTATATTTTTTGGGGGGATTTTTGTTTTAAGCGTAAAAGGTAATGGCCCCTCAGAATCGTTCAAAGCTACTTCTAATGTAAAAAGTGAAATGCTATTAAGCAAATATCAAGAAGTCAGCGTTAATAATCATGCGCCACAAAATACTCAGGAAACCAACACAAATCTTTTTTCAGATAAAGAATTAGAGGTAATTAATCAATGGGCAAATGATAGAAAATGGGGGGGGAGATATCTTATTGATTCATCGGGACAACTTGTTTTTCAAGAAGATGAGCTAATTGTGAAATATCGAGATCTGAGTATTGATAAGTTGAGGGAGATTGTAAAAAATGACCGTTCGTATCAAGCTGAAAAAGTATTAGTAGAAAAGCTTTTGCAAGAAAATTTTTTGACATTTGATCGTCAAAACCCCGATGTTACGACAGAAGTTACAGCATTGGTTTTAGATTTAACAACCTATGGTGAAGTAAACAGCTTACAAGCTTTAATTGATACTTATATGGCGAATGGATATAAAGCTGCTGAGATGAATGGAAGGAAATTATGGCTAGCTGATCAAAGCGCATACAAGAATGCGATGAAATACTTGTATGTATTAGAGCAGAGAGGTCAGGTCGGCTTTTCAAGATATAAGCAAATTGTTTTAGATAATCCCGCATTAAAAAAAATGCCAGAATATAACCAAATTATTCATCAGGGATATATTGAGGGGCAACAGTTATATCAACAATTGGAATTAGCAAGACAACAAAAAGCGTTACCAGCATTTGATAATCAGATACCTAAAGAGGTAGATAAATTATATGATCAAATCACAGCTCCGTTACGTGAGATGGAGCAAGAACTAAGATGACAACAAAATTACTTCCAATTACTTTAATTTCCGGTTATTTGGGTGCGGGAAAAACTACTTTATTAACAGAATTATTGTTAAATAATCAAGCAAAGAAAGTTGCTGTAATCGTCAATGATATGAGTCAAATTAATATTGATGTTGAATTACTAAATTTGCTTTTACCAATACAGAAAATTGAGAACATGATAGAGTTTTCAAATGGTTGTATCTGTTGTACGTTACGAGAAGATTTATTTCGGTCAATTAAAGTACTTGCTGACAGTGGGAAATATGATTATTTAATAATTGAATCGACTGGGATATCTGAACCAAGTCATATTGCTGTTAATTTTGAAAGTGATACGGACACTGGTTTTTCACTTTCAGATAGTGGATATTTAGACAATCTAATTACGGTAGTTGATGGTGTTAATTTTTTAACAGATTTTTACTCAAGTATTGAAATTGATGCCGGAGATGAGTTTGATGACCGTTGTTTATCGGAAATTCTTGTAGAGCAAATTGAGTTTGCAAGTCACATTCTTATTACTAAGGTTGATCTAATCTCACAGCAGCAATTAGAAGAAATCGTTTCAGTTATCCGCTCCTTAAACACAGTTGCCAAGGTTGATCATATTGTTAATGGTGAAATTGAAATTGGTAAAGTTCTTGATACAAAATTGTACGATAAAAAATTATTAATGGATTCACCACGTTGGTTAAAGGCTATACTAAATGAGAGTGATGAGTCTGAAATTGAAAAATATGGAATTAGTAGTCATGTTTGGAGAGCGCGAATACCTTTGCATCCTGAGCGATTGTGGCAGTTATTTAACTCTGGATTAAAGTTTGGGGAATTGATCAGAGCAAAAGGTTTTTTTTGGCTTGCAACTAGACCTAGAGAAATTGGAATATGGCATTTGAGTGGTAGGGTGCTTTCTACTCGTTATGGCGGTTTATGGTGGAAATATGTGCCACAACAAAGTTGGCCACAACATTCTAAACACAAGGAAGCTATCTTATCTCGCTGGGATAATCAAGTTGGAGATTGTCGTCAAGAAATAGTTTTTATTGGACGATATCTGGATACTGAGTTAATTGATAAAACCTTAGATCAATGTCTTTTGCAAAGCACAGAGATAGGGAAAGTGCATTTATTAACAGATCCTTTTCCTCAATGGACTTAAGACTACTATCTGAATTTTATCAAATCGTAGATCATTCATCCTGTAATTTTTGAATTTACAAACTTTCCCTGAGATAGCATTTATAAATAAAAATAAGTGACTTCGATGAAAAACTGTTAATGGAAATACTTAGTTTTTGTAATAAAATGGTTTGATTTAAATCTTTCTAATGATCCTTTATATAAAATATTGAAGTCCGATTTTAAACGCTATAGTATCAAACTCGATATATGGCTAAACTTAAAGCTGATATTGGCGATAGAGTGAAAATATCTGTGTCAATTTACGACACAGAAGACAACAATTATTTAGGGGCTTAGGAAGTTAAGCATATCAAAAAATCTGAACTTAAAGCTTTATCGCAGATTAAATAATTTAACTTTAAATAGAAAAAACATGAAATGTCCTAAATGCAATGCTGAAAATATCAACGAAGCCGTGAAATGTGGGATTTGCGGTACACGGTTAAAACATGCCAAGCAGAGTAATATCTTTACTGATAGTGCACATGTGGAAGCATCTGTACGCCGGGAAAATAAAAAAACGCCGAATCAATTAAAACCAATCCCTCAGTCTCAGTCGAAATCATTGACAGAAACCCTTATGGACAAAAATGTTTCTGCCGAAGAGAAGGCTAGGATTTTCTTGGACTCATGGCAAGACAAAGCCAAAGATACTTGGGAGGGTACACAGAATCCGAAGAAAAAGAAAAATTTAAAAATTGTATGGATACTTTTAGCAGTCTTTATGTTTGGTCCAGCTGTTTTAGGTGTAGTGGCAAGTGTAGTGATTCCCGCCGTGATGTCAGTGATTGGTATTGCAAATGTCGATCATTCTGATGCAGATGAAGCTGCTGAGGCGACGGATGTTGCAACGGCAGCTGCTGAAGGCGTAAATGTTGATAATGAAATAGATAGCATAAAAAATCAGTTATTTTCTCGCTACAGTGCCGTACAGGAGTTTCAGAAAGATATAGAGAAGTATTATCGGAAAACTGGAAAACTCCCTACGCAGTTGAAACAATTAGAACCCTATACTGAAACAGGCTTTAGTGATTATACTTATCAATATTTTGCAGTTGGTCAAAATGGATCAATCATTGGTTTATTTCGACTGGAACCAGAAAAAAAGATCTATGCTGTACCCGAAATTCGACAAAAAAAGATTGTAGGGTGGAAGTGTTATAGTATTGGAATTGATGATGATTTGCTCAAAGACTGCCAATACTTAGATCATGATCCATTTAAATCGTAGTTTATTATGAGCACAATCAAAAATACTGAACATCCAATGTTTGGCAGAATTTACATTTTTATTGTCTGCCTTTTTGCTTTAGTGATCGGTTTACCGTTATTTTTTAAAATGCAACATTCTATGTGGATGCAGGGCTTGCTGGCATATGGTTTTTTATTGCTCTTGATTGGATTTGTTCTCTATCATCTGGCATTTATCTATCGTGCAGAAGATACCGATGTTCAAATGTGGATGGATCAATATGTTTTAAATGAGCCGACTTATTTACATCATGTGATTTTTCATTTTGTATTTTTTATGAGTTTAATGGTCATTACACAGTTTGTGTTTGTATTTTATAAATTATTTAGAACGACAGATTAAATGATGATGGATCAGGTCACCTGTCACATCAATTCACTTGAAAATTAGTTGAATGAGAGATAGGTTTTAGACGGGTTCCGCTACAAGTGATTTGATCTTCATACAGCAAATATAACTGAGATCAGTGATTTAAATATCGAAGTATCTGATGGTAAGTGTTTTGTTGTTCTACTGCCGATTTTATTGGCTTTTCAAATCTCAAAAAAAACTGAAATTTGCTTAAAAATACTACAAAAAATCATGATTATAGTAGGGATGGATTGGCACAAAAGCAATAGAATTTATGCTATACTGTACGACTGAATTTTACCTTTTGGCTCAACTTTTTTTGAGCTAAATTTTGACTAGCTAGATGATATAAATGAACAGTAGCAATGAGTGCTGTTCGTAATAAGGAGTATGCATGAGCGTATCGGAAACTAGACCGATTGCCATTGAGGATGAACTAAAAAGCTCATATCTCGATTATGCCATGAGTGTTATTGTATCTCGTGCATTACCAGACGTGAGAGACGGCTTAAAGCCCGTTCATCGTCGTGTGCTGTTCGCTATGCACGAGTTAGGCAATGATTATAACAAAGCTTATAAAAAATCGGCACGTGTTGTTGGTGATGTAATCGGTAAATATCACCCACATGGTGACTCCGCTGTATATGAAACCATTGTTCGTATGGCGCAAGACTTTAGCTTACGTTATCAATTGGTTGATGGTCAGGGGAACTTCGGTTCTGTCGACGGTGACAGTGCAGCAGCAATGCGTTATACCGAAGTACGTATGCGCAAATTAACCCATGAAATGCTGGCTGACCTAGAGAAAGATACAGTTGAATGGGAAGATAACTATGATGGATCTGAGCGTATCCCTCAAGTTATGCCTACCCGTATTCCCAACTTATTGATCAATGGTGTAACAGGGATTGCTGTGGGTATGGCAACCAATATGGCGCCACACAACATAACAGAAGTTATCAATGCTTGTTTGGCATATGCGAACAATCCCAATATCTCTGTTGAAGGCTTAATGGAACATGTGACTGGTCCAGACTTTCCTACGGGAGGGATTATTTATGGTAAATCAGGAATTGTAGACGCTTACCGTACAGGTAAGGGGCGTTTACATATTCGTGGTAAATATCATTTTGAAGAAGATCAGAAAACAGGTCGCACCACAATCGTATTTACTGAAATTCCTTATCAGGTCAATAAAGCAAAAACCATTGAGCGTATTGCTGAATTGGTTAAAGAGAAAAAACTTGAAGGAATTTCAGAACTCCGTGATGAATCGGATAAAGAAGGGATGCGTATCGCGATTGATTTAAAGCGTGGAGAAAATGCTGAAGTCATCGTCAATAATTTATTCCTTAATACGCAATTAGAAAACTCATTCAGCATCAACATGGTCTGCCTCGATAATGGTCAGCCTAAGTTGATGAACTTAAAGGATATTGTTGCGGCGTTTATTCGTCACCGTCAAGAAGTAGTGACCCGCCGCACCATGTTTGAATTACGCAAAGCACGTGAACGTGGTCATATCTTGGAAGGTTTGACAGTTGCTTTAGCCAATATTGATGAAATTATTGAAACCATTAAAACTTCTGCAAATCCTACAGAAGCACGTGAACGTTTACTTGCCGGTGAATGGGCAGGTGGCAATGTTGTTGCGTTGCTGGAAAAAGCGGGAGCAATTTCGGTTCGCCCCGATGAGATTGAAGGTGAAGATCCAAGTCGTCCATTTGGTTTAGAGGGTTTGGTTTACCGTTTGTCTCCAGCTCAGGTTGGTGCAATTCTAGAATTGCGCTTGCATCGTTTAACAGGTCTTGAACAAGACAAATTGCAAGCAGAATATTCTGAGATTTTGGCTCAAATTGCTGAACTTACCGCAATTTTAAATGACTTCAATTTATTGATGGGTGTGATCAAAGAAGAGTTGGCTTTGATTCTTCAACAATATGGTGATGGTCGTCGTACTGAGATTGTTGAATCCCGTATCGATTTCTCACGCGAAGATTTGATTCCTGAAGAACAAGTGGTATTGACTGTTTCTAAGTCTGGCTATGCAAAAACTCAACCTTTGTCTGACTATGCGGCGCAACGCCGTGGTGGACGTGGTAAGTCTGCTACGACGATGAAAGAAGACGATTATATTCAGCACTTAATTGTAACTTCAAACCATGCAACAGTGCTGTGCTTTACCAATGTTGGTAAAGTATATCGCTTAAAAGTATTTGAAGTACCGCAAGCGTCTCGTGGTGCAAAAGGTCGCCCAATGGTGAACTTATTGCCATTGGATGCTGATGAAACGATTACAGCTATTCTTCCAGTGATTGATGCACCGAAGAAATTTACAGAACGCTTAACTGAATTTAGAAACTTCGTGCGTACAAATGTAGCGAAGCTTCGTGAAAATACCATTATCGATTCGCACTATGAAGCTCTAAAATCTGCATTTGCTGAATTGGGTGAAAATCCAGATGATTTATCAGATGCATTACGTAAGCAACTGAAAGAAATTGGCTTGGAGTTATCTGCTTCGGATCTGGATGATGAGTTGATTGCTGAGTTCGCTGAACGTGTGGAAAGTGTGCGTAAAAACTTCTATGTATTTATGGCAACAGCATCAGGTACAGTAAAACGTGTAGAACTAGAACAGTTTAGTAATGTCCGTTCAAATGGCTTGCGTGCGATTGAGTTGAAAGAAGAAGATACACTTATTGGTGTCGCAATTACCGATGGTGAACAGCAAATTATGTTGTTCTCAAATGAAGGTAAGGCAATTCGTTTCTCGGAAACTGATGCACGTGTAATGGGACGTACTGCGAAAGGTGTTCGTGGTATGCGCGTTACCCTGGCGGCAGCTCAGGTTGAAGATGATACCGAAACTGATGTGGATTCAGATGATGAAGATTCTTCAGACTCTAATATTGTCAGTCGTATTGTTTCGCTAGTTGTTGTTCCTGAAACTGGTGAAGTACTCTGCGCATCTGAAAATGGTTATGGTAAACGTACACCAGTAGATGATTTCCCAACCAAGAAACGTGGTGGTAAGGGGGTTATTGCCATCAAGACATCTGAGCGTAATGGTGAATTGGTTGGAGCGGTTGCAATTGATGAATCTAAAGAATTAATGCTGATTTCCGATGGTGGTACTTTGGTTCGTACACGTGCCTCAGAAGTCGCAAGAACAGGGCGTAATGCACAAGGCGTACGTTTGATTCGTTTAGGTAATGAAGAAGTCTTGGTCGGTGTGGTTGCTGTTGAAGCTGTCGAAGCCGATGACGAAATTGTTGGGCAATTGGACGCGATCGAGGGTGACACCGTTTTAGAGTCGGTGGATTTAATTGACTCTGAAAAATTAGTCGATGATGAAACCATCATGGATGAGGGTGAAACTGCATCTGATGAAGGCTCTTCTGAAGAATAATTTTTTGTGTAAATAAAAGGGCGCTTAGGCGTCCTTTTTATCAGATAAAAATTAAGAAAAGTTATTGTTGAGTCCATTGAATAATGAAAAATCTATATAAACTTCTTTTGATGAGCATTGTTGTGCTGTTGGGTGCATGTGATCAAATTAAAAAACTTGGCGATGAAAAAAAGCAGGAATTTCTAGAGAAGCTTGAACAGCAAATGCAAGAAAAAACACGCGATTTAACCGAGCAAGAAGAACTGAATGCTGAGGCGCTTTATATTGCGATTCGGGACAAAGATTTTGCAACAATAGAAAAATTACTCGAACCTAAAGCTTATCAGGAGATACAGAACGATGAGACAATTCTTTTAGAGCTATCCAGTTATATTCCCTATTATGATCCTTTATTGAAAAAAGAGCGGATTTCATTTGGCAATCAGTATTATTTGGGAGAGGGTCATTTTGTTATAGCCACTTATCTCTATGATTATGGTAAATCTCAAAATCGCTATACGGTTACTTTTAGAGCAGATCAGACCCAACAGAATATTGCTGGTATCAATATACATAAGACTGTTTATTGATTCAGAATAAAATTCAAATGGTTATTTTAATTATATTTTCAATTAAATTTATAGAAATTTAACAATAAAGGTCACAGGTTTGGAAAACTTAACAATGCGTTGTGTTGAAGGAACGGTAGAGGCAACATTATATGATAAAAATACTCAACAATTACGCTTGGTAATAGATCAAATTAATTATACATTCCCATTAAAAAGTTATTTCTATTTTAAGGTAGGTGATCATGTCAGAATTATCTTTCATGGAAAATATGATGAAATAGATGCAGTGCTTAAATTAGATAATGGGTTGCTGTATTTGAATCATGCAATCTATCAGGTTAATTCTAAAAAATTATCAAATCAGGTGTATAAAATATGGTTTTCTACGTTTTGGATCATCTTAATTTTAGTTTTGGAATTGGGGATTTATCAATTGGTGATGGACAGTACAGTCTATTATTTTGATATTTTCCAATACGTTTTCGGTATGTGTTGCTTATCTATACTGCTGACTTGCTTTTATATTGTTCATCGTCTAAGTAATCCTCCATATCAATATGCAGTTCAAGTATTTAAATTGCTGCAACTACCTCATTTAGAACAACAACAACTCCAATATTTCAGGATGACAAACTCGTATTTTGAAGTTATTCCAGATCTTTATTTTATGGAATTTGTACTGAATATTTCTAAAAAGCATAATTTAATTCAATCCCAAGCATTGCTTGAAAGAATGTGCAATGAGCGAAACAGTGAAAATTTGACAGAATTTCAAGTGCTCAAGTTTAAATTACAAGCTCAAAAAGGCACGATTGGAAATATTCAATCCCAAAAAATTCCTCTGTCAGCAAAAGATACTGATCCATTGTTTGAGATTAGGGCAACATTAAATGGCTTGCCGATTTATGGTTATTTTGATGAGTTTTATGTCAAGAATGGGCAAAATGTTGATGTGGTTTTAACAGAATTTCCAGATGAAAAAGGCTATTATATTTGGTATTTATATGACCAAAAGCGGTATTTATACTTAGATGAAGATCAACCTACAATCCTCAGTCAACATCATGGATGGGCTGAATGTGTCATCATGATCATTGTGATGGCTGCAGTCTTATTTTTTATCTGGTTGTTTTTTGCTTTGATTGTTGACTTTGTATTTTTTAGCTATTTATATTTTGCAATCATGCTGTTGATCATCCTATATCAAGTGGCTTTAGTCTTTTATAAACGCAAATTTGATACTGAGGCTAAAATGGAGTTTTATATTTATAATCAGATCACAGCATTGATCAAGCCTCCTAAAAATATTTATTTATCAAACTTAATTTTATACAAAATTGATCGAGATGAAGCGTTTGAAACCAAGAGTAGAACTGGATATGACCTTACACTTAAACCATAGTCTCATGATCTATTAAAGACAAACAAATCAGTTTTGATATGGAGTGTGCCTATGCTTAAACTTATTTATTATGTTCCAGAATCGCATTTGGAGATCACCAAGCAAGCAATTTTTGATGCGGGTGCAGGAGAGATCGGAGACTATGAGCATTGCGCATGGCAAGTTTTAGGTATAGGGCAATTTAAACCAGTAAAGGGCGCAACGCCATTTATAGGTGAGTTAGATCATTTAGAGCAACTGCCTGAATGGCGTGTAGAAACCATCGTTCCAGAACTAAAAGCAAGATCTGTTGCAAAAGTTTTGAAAGCCAGCCATCCTTATGAAGAACCTGCTTTTGAATTTATCCAAATGATTGATATTGAAATATAAGTAAAATGCATCCGCTCTTTGAAAAAGCGGATAATTAGACATTTAAAATCAAACTTTTTGAATGAATAAATCACGATCGAAACGGTATTGCGGGAAAAAAACACCATCTTCAGCGCGTTCGCCCGCACTGATGACCATGATTGGAAATTCTTTATGACCTAAGTTGAGAATTTTACGGACTAAAGGCTCATCAAAGCCTTCCATCATACAACTATCAAAACCATAAGCGCGTAAAGCAAGTACCAGATTTTCACATGCCAAAGCTGTAGTTTTACTCGCCCAAAGTTGTGCATCCGCAGGGTTGAATGCTGTGACAGGAAGCTGTTTATCTAAAGTTCGTGCAACTTTAAAAGCCACTTTTTTAAAGTTACCGAGTGCGTTGAGATATCCTGTTTTATAGTTATAGGCGATAAACTTATAATATTGCTTTACTGCTCTTGGCGCTTCTGGGAACGGGAAATCGCTTAGATTTTTTTTCGCCATTTCATCAATACGGTCTATTCGAGCTACACAGACGATTAATTCAGCCGCAGTTTTAGCTGACAATTGATTCAGGCATGCTTTAACCAGCTGTTTCTTTTTTGATTCAGATTGAACCACATAGAAAGTCCAAGGCTGTAAGTTAGATGAATTTGGTGCAAGAAGTGCCAAATCTAAACATGCATCTAAAACTTCCGCGGGGATCTGCTTTTCAGTGAATTTACGAACCGAACGACGGCTTTCGATGACTTTACGAAAATTTTCAATATCGATATCTTGTGGAGCAGGTTCGTAATAACGTTTTTTTGAGGTTGATGAATCTTGAGACATAATATTTTTACTTCACGTTGAATGGCACAATTTTAGTGAATCAGAAATAAAAAAAACCACTGAATATTTGTAATGCAGTGGTTTTTGAACGAAATTAATTAGTTAAACTGTGAAAAGTTTGGCTTCCGCTTTTGCATAAATGCGGCAACAGCTTCCGCCATTTCTGGTGATTTTACACGTTGCATAAAGATGACAGCCTCATCATCTACACATTGAATAATTTCTTCAAGATTGTGTTTCATTAATGCTTTGGTTTGTTTGATTGAAGCTAATGGAAGTGCGGCAAGCGTTTGAGCTTGATGCAATGCATGACCATAAACATCGTCTTCAATACTGTTGATTAGCCCAGCATTTAAAGCTTTTTCACTGTTAAATTTTTGTGCAGTTAACAAGAGTTCAGCTGCCTTGTGGTAGCCTGCTTGCTGAATTAAAAGTTTGCTGGAAGCACCTTCAGGTGATAGCCCTAAGCTAACAAACGGAATCTGGAACAAAGCAGTATTGTCTGCATAGACCAAATCTGCATGTAAAAGAATCGTTACGCCAATCCCGATTGCAACACCGCGTACTGCACAAATTAAGGGTTTGGATAAGCGTGCAGCGGATTTAAGTAAAATAAAAGGGGGACCATCTCCTTCTTTACCTTCTAGGGGTTGTTGAATGAAAGCCATAAAGTCTTTCATGTCATTCCCAGCACTAAAGTCAGCATCGGCACCACGTAAAATGACCACACGTACATCGCTGTCTTGATCTGCATCATCGAGTGCTTTGGCAATCCAAAGATAGAGTTCTCCATACAGGGCATTTTTAGCTTCTGGTCGATTAATAGCTAAAGTCAGTACACCATTTTCTAAATTTGCGTTTAAATGTTGATGCGGTTGTTGAATACAACTGAGTGTCATCGTACTATCCTTGCTTTAAAATTTAATTGGATTTTATGCCCTCATTATGTCGCATATTTGAATTTATGTTGCAACTGATGAGTTCATAAAAAATTTGCTTTATGACTTATAAATTTGATTATCTGGTTTATATTGGACGTTTCCAGCCTTTTCATTTAGCGCACATGCAAACTATTAAAATTGCATTACAACAAAGTCACTTCGTGATTTTGGCGTTGGGATCGGCACAAAATGAGCGGAACACCAAAAATCCTTTTCTGGCTTCAGAGAGGGAACAGATGATTTTGTCAAATTTCTCGGCTGTAGATCAAAAGCGAATTAAATTTGTTCATGTGATTGATGTTTATAATGATACCAAGTGGGTTGAGTTGGTTAAGACATTGGTCAATGGCGTGGTCTTAGACCATGATAAAATTGGTCTGATCGGGCATTTTAAAGATGATTCTTCTTACTATTTAAAGCTCTTTCCAGAATGGGAAATGGTCGAGTTGGACAGCTTGGTGGGTTCTATTTCCGCAACGCCGCTACGTGAGGCGTATTACCGTGGTGAAATTTATCAAGCTGAATTTCCACTAGGTACGGCAGAGTTTTTAGAAAAATTTCAAAAAACCGAAATTTACCAACAATTAAAATACAAATACCAAACCGAAGACAAATCAAATCTTTAATCTATTTTGCTGCGGGTGCAATAGACTATAAAGCAGGATAAAAATCGCAAAATAGGATTTGGAAAGGTATATGAATTTTAAATCAGCAGCAATAAAGAGTATTGCTTTGTGTAGTTGTTCGATATTTGCACTATCCACATCTGCAACAACTTGGTCTTTGGGTGCAAATAGTCAGGTCGGTTTTCATATTGACTCATTGGGTGTCAATATTGTTAAAGGACAATTTCAAAAGTTTCAGTCGCAATTGGATTTTGATGTTGACCGCCCACAAGTTGCATCGACCCAATTTGTGATGGATGTTAATAGCCTAAGCATTAGTAAATCTTCTTTAAAAAATATGATGATGGGGCAAGATTTATTCTATGCAGAAAAATATCCCACCGCGAGTTTCAAAAGTACTTCTTTTAAACCCTTAGCCAATCATCAGTATTTAATTTTAGGTCAGTTAACACTGCGGAATGTAACCAAACCGGTGACATTTAATGCGACGATTAAGTCTCATTCCAATGATTCAAGATTATTGGACTTTAACGCTTCAACAGTCATCAAGCGAAGTGATTTTGGTATGAAAAAGGCGCTTGGTGGGATAGGAGAGAAAGTCAATATTCAGGTTTCAGGACAATGGAAGGCAAAATAAAAATGTAAAGCTGGACGCTGAACTCATTGAGTATCTGTACGGGATAATAAATATCAAATATATATTGATCATGCTAAAAGCCTGAAATATTTGAGGTGATGTCTTTTGTATTTAAGTGTTTTTGTCGCAACAATAACTAGATCAGCATTTGCTAAACGACGCAGTATAAGATTTTGATTCACAAATATTTTAAATATTGAGATGAATTTTCTGTCCACAATAATATTTAGGATCAATATTCAAAAAAGTAAAGAATTTAATGTTAGAGAGGATAGAATTAAGGATAAAAGTTATTATTATTTTTATCGTAATCTATCTTGATGATTTCCAAATTAAAATAAATATTAAACCAAAATAGATTGTGTATGGGAAATCAATGTAGACGTTAACTGATCCAATTGTGCGGATTGCTGTTTCCAATGATGCCAATAGAGATGTAAATCTGTTCTGGCTTTAGGCAAAATTTCTACCAATTTCCCCGCTGATAATTCTTTGTGTATCTGCATTTCAGGTACCATACCATAACCGAGATCTAGCAAAATGGCATCAACAAATGAATTGGTTGAGGGAATAAAATGGCAAGGATAACTGTTGGGCATTAAGCCAAAAAGCTGTTGTAACACCTCACCATGGACATGATCTTTATCATTAAAAATAACAGCTGGCGTATGTCTGAGCACTTCTCGATGTAAACCTTGACTAAGATACTTTTGTACAAAAGAGGGTGTGGCTACCATTTGGTAATTCATTTTGCCTAAATGAATAGCTTCACAACCTTTCATCGCTTGCGCTTCTGTAGAGATACAGGCATTGACCAATCCCGCTTCAAGTAAATGATGTGTTTGGGTTTGGTCATCAATTTTAAAATCAATCACAATTTTTTCTTTGATTAAGGTGTGTTGAATGAGGGGAAGAAGCCAAGTGGTGAGTGAATCGGCATTCGAGGCAATATTTAATTTAAAAAATTGTGATTGTGCAGATTGCCCTTGTAAACGCTGGATTAGATTCTGTTCCATCAGGCGGTGATGTTGCAGAAAGAGTAAAACATCTTGTCCTGCTTGTGTAACCTTACAGGGTCTTTCTCGAATAATCAGCATTTGTCCAAGTTGCTTTTCCAAGGTTTGTACACGAAGTGTGACAGCTGAAGCTGTAATATTAAGACGTATTGCAGCTTGTTCAAAACTACCTGTCTCTGCAACAGCCAGAAAAGCTTCACTGTGTTTACTTTGTAGCATGATAATCCTGTAAATACGTAGCTGTCGTCTTGCTTTGCTGAATCGGATTTAAATTATACCGATAAAGTTAAAATAAGAAAAATTTAGTTAAATTGAAATTTATTTAGAAATACTCATTTTAATGCTGAAGTTTGGATAATAGCACCATTCATTAAATACGTTAAAAGTGTAGTTCGAGATGTTGCAAAGTTATATGCAGGGGTTGGCAGTTGGGTTGAGTTTGATTATTGCAATTGGCGCACAAAATGCATTTGTACTTAAACAAGGTTTAAAAAAACAGTATGTATTTTGGATTTGCGTGGTTTGCGCTGCATCTGATTCAATTTTAATTTTATTGGGCGTGCTGGGTTTTGCAAAAATTATCCAAACCCATCCTGAATTTGTCGATTGGGCAAAGTATTTTGGTGCGACATTTTTATTGGTCTATGGTGCACAGCATTTCATTCAGGCTTTCAAAGCATCTAGCGGTCTTACTCCAAGTGAAAACAATGAGTCTCAGCTGTTTAAAATGATCATGATTTGTCTTGCCTTAACTTGGCTTAACCCGCATGTGTATTTAGATACTGTGGTGTTGATTGGTTCGATCTCGACCAAGTTTGAATCGAGTGCAGTTTATTTTGCGGGAGGTGCTGTGACAGCATCATGGTTGTTCTTTTTTTGCTTGGGTTTTGGCGCACGTTTTTTATTGCCAATTTTTCAAAATCAACGATCATGGCAAATTTTAGATTTTATGATTGGACTGGTGATGTGGGCAATTGCATTATCGTTAGTGCTTTGATCCATATGTTTCAATTGTTAAAAAATATTTGATTGAAAATACTAATGATTGTTGAGTATTTAAAATATCCATGCTTGAGAATATTTTAAATCCCCCTACAAGCCTAAAAATATTTCAACTTTAGCGCGAGTAGGGGGATAACCATCATTAAGTTTTTTGCAAGGTTTTTAAATCTTCTAAAACTTGTTCAGCGTGTCCCGCAGCTTTTACTTTGCGATATTCCTTGACCAACTTGCCTTGATGATAGATAAATGTTGAGCGTTCTATTCCCATCACTATTTTACCATACATATTTTTTTCTTTGATCACGTCAAAGTGTTTGCATAACGTTTCATCTTTGTCACTGATCAGATTAATGGTTAATGATTGTTTTTCAGTAAAGTTTTGATGTGCTTTGACTGAATCACGAGAAACACCAATAATCGTTGTGTTCAATGCATCAAATTGATCTTTGATGCATGAAAAACCAACCGCTTGAGTTGTACAACCCGGTGTAGAGTCCTTCGGATAAAAATATAGAACCAACCAATCTGTACTGAGTTCAGAAAGGTTAATTTCACCAGTTGTTGTTGGAAACTTTTGATTTGGAAGTTTGATTTGTTCAGTCATAGGTTATCCTTCAAGATGATTTTGTTTAAGTTGTAGTGTTAAAAAGGCATAATTTTCATGATAGAGAATACCACCTTTATCAAGCAAAAGTGGTGCTTTAAAAATAGGACCATCAATAAGGGTCGTATGAAATTCACCCGCTTCACCACAAGGATCAATTCCACGTGCAATCAATTCTTTTATAAACTCAACGGTTAGTGTTTTACCCAGATCTTCAACTCGCATACCTAGATTTAAGTTGATCGTGACAATTATGCTGACAAAACCTAATTCAATAAATTCGCAAACAATGTCAAGCCGTGGTTTCTGCCATAAAGGCATGACCAAATTTAATTGGCTTTGATCACACATGGATTGATTCCATTGTGCATGTTGAATCAGATCAATATCTCCAGTTACAAGCGTTTCAGCACCTAATCGTTTGGCTTGCTTTAGCAGGCTTAAAAACTGTTGTTCGTAGTCATTCCAAGTTGCTGATGCTTTTAATATCGGTAAACCAATCAACTCAGCCTGTGCATCTATAATATCAAGTGGCATTGCGTGAGAACGAGATTTAAGTCCTTGTTCTTCAAGCATGACAATCAGAACAATAGCTTCTCCAGTTTGCAATGCGTGATATAAGGCGAGACTACTATCTTTACCACCACTATAGGATGCAACAAACTTTTGCTGTTGTATTACAGTTCTGTTCCATGAATTATGCATCGTATTTATACCATTTACATATAAAAAGAGCCTGCATAGGCAGGCTCTTGGACACAACAAGAATTATTTCTTCGCTTGTGCAGCTTTCATTGCTTCTTCAGTTAAGGTTTTTAATTTACCTGTTAACTGAGGACCAAAACAAGTTTGAAGGTCTTGGTTATTTTTTTGAACGAAAGCTAAAGTTGCTGGGCTTTTCTTTTGGTTAATGGCACTTTGAATTTGCCATTTTTGATCATTGGTCAATTTACCGTCAGATTCAACAGCACATGTACAGTATTTGCTCACTTCAGCGGCAGTAAGCTTTCCACCTTTCGCAGTTTCTGTTTTACATACACCAATCAGTGCAGATTTAACATTGGCACTTTTATAGGCTTGTTGAATTGCATTTGACTCAGCAGCGAAAGCCGTCGATCCCATTAAAGCCGAAGCTGAAAATAAAGCAGAAAGAATAAGACTTGATTTTAAATTTTTCATAAACAGTACCTTGTTATTGCGGTATATAACGTGTTGGGTCTGCAACACCTGCATCTTTGAAGCCTTCTTTACGAAGTCGGCAGCTATCACATTTGCCACAAGCACGTCCTTGGTCATCTGCTTGGTAGCATGAAACCGTTTGACTATAGTCTACGCCATGTTCGATCCCTAAGCGTATTATATTCGCTTTGGATAAATGTAACAGAGGTGTTTCAAATTTAAGAGGTTTTCCTTCAACACCTACTTTAGTTGCCAAACGTGCCATATTCGCAAATGCTTCAATAAATTCAGGGCGACAGTCAGGATATCCTGAATAATCAACAGCATTGATACCGATCACAATGGCTTGGGCATCAAAAACTTCCGCTGCTGCGAGTGCATAAGACAAGAAAATAGTGTTACGTGCTGGAACATAAGTTACAGGAATACCATCAGTTTCATGATCAGGCACATCAATGTTATGGTCTGTAAGTGCAGAACCACCTAAGTTGCCCAAATCAATATTGATCACACGATGTTCGACACCTGCACGTTGCGCTAAAGCACGTGCAGCATCAAGTTCGGTAGTTGAGCGTTGACCATACATAAAACTTAATGCAATACAGTCATAATTGGCTTGAGCCCAAGCTAAGCAAGTTGTTGAGTCTAAGCCGCCAGATAGCAAAACTATGGCACGAGGGCGCATATCCAATTCTCCAAATATTAATAAATAACGGTAGATTAACGACCAGTTTCATCATTCCAAAGCAATTTATGTAACTGCAATTGGAAACGAACAGGGAGATGGTCTTCTAAAATCCATTGGGCTAAATCACGAGCCAGTTGTGGTAAACGTGTAGCACCTTTTTCGACTGCGAAAGCAGGTGAAAACCAAACAGTACTGACTTTCTTGTTTAAAGCATACAGTTCTACTTGCTGTTTTGACCATTCATAGTCTTCACGATTACAAATCACAAATTTGATTTGGTCGTGTGGGGTTAAATGCTCAAAGTTACTGATTAAATTTCGAGTTACTTCACCTGAAGTTGGTGTTTTTAAATCTAAAACTTTTGAAACACGAGGGTCAACTTTGGAAACATCCAGTGCACCACTGGTTTCTAAAGAAACTTCACAGCCCAAATCAGCAAGACGTTGCATTAATGGCAGTGCATTGGGTTGAGCAAGTGGCTCTCCACCCGTAACACAAATATAGGGAGTTTTATAATCTAAAGCAGTTTGAATAATTTGATCAAGTGATTGACGTTCGCCACCTTCAAAAGAATAAGTGGTATCACAATAGGTGCAACGTAGTGGGCAACCTGTTAATCGAATAAAAACAGTAGGTAAACCTAAAGTATTAGCTTCACCTTGTAATGAATAGAAAATCTCCGTGATACGCAACCCCGCAGATGGATCAGAAACAGGAATAGTTGAAGAACGAAGAGAACTCATGAGATTTACCACAGATTACAAAATGAAAAATCTCTACGATCATTGTTGACCGTAGAGATGGGAGTATTAATGACTCCGCTTGATAACTTCAAATCTATAGTAAATTTAAAGTCAACCAAGAATGAATAAAGCTTAGTCTTCGCGAAGTAATTCGTTCAAGCTAGTTTTTGCACGAGTTTTCGCATCTACTTTCTTGACAATAATTGCTGCATATAAGCTATATGTACCACATTTAGATGGTAGGCTGCCTGAAACAACAACAGAACCTGCTGGTACACGTCCATAATGGATTTCACCAGTTTCACGATCATAAATCTTGGTTGATTGACCGATGAAAACGCCCATTGAAATCACAGAACCTTCTTCAACAATCACACCTTCAACAATTTCAGAACGTGCACCGATAAAGCAATTGTCTTCAATGATTGTTGGGTTCGCTTGAAGTGGCTCAAGTACACCACCAATACCTACACCGCCTGAAAGATGAACATTTTTACCAATTTGAGCACATGAACCTACAGTCGCCCAAGTGTCAACCATCGTACCTTCATCTACATAAGCACCAATGTTGACATATGATGGCATCAATACAACATTTTTAGCTTGGAATGAACCTTTACGTGCTACAGCAGGAGGTACAACACGCACACCAGAAGCTTTAAATTGCTCTTCTGTCCAACCTTTAAACTTAGTCTCTACTTTGTCATAGAAACGAAGGTCACAAGACTCAATCGGCTTGTTATCATTTAATTTAAAAGATAATAAAACAGCTTTTTTCAACCATTGGTGAACCACCCATTCACCGTCAATTTTTTCAGCTACGCGAAGTGTGCCGTTATCCAAACCAGCAATAGCTTCTTCAACAGCTTGACGTACTTCAGCAGGGCAATCGACTGCTGTAAAGTTGGCACGGTTTTCAAACGCTTGTTCAATGATCGTTGAAAGCTGAGACATAATCATCCTTCCCAAAAAAATTTTAAAGATTCTACACCAAATTAGCCTGGGATTAGAGATAAAATCGGCTCTAATCGAAAAAACTCATCCCATAATTTAAAATAATATAACTGGAATCGGTGATTATTAAGATTTCATTAATTTTTTATCTTTTTAAAACAACAATTAATATTCATTTGTATCAAAAAATAACAAAAAGCAATCAATTTCTCTATTAATTGTGTAGATCGAATCACATATTATCATTTCGAACCAAACACATTAATGATTAAAGAACAAACTCTATTTTTTTGAGGAGACATAAATGAAAGTGTTAAAACTATTAGCGGTAACAGCTGCATTATCTGCTTCTGGTCTAGCAATGGCTGATGGGTCAGTTGTTGATCAAGGTTATGCTTTTGAAGCTAATCAATTAATCCCGACAGGTGCTCGTCTTGAAGTAGGTACAACTGGTTACGGCGGTGCTTTACTTTGGACTGCTAACCCATATGTTGGTTTAGCATTGGGTTATAATGGTGGTGATATTTCCTGGTCTGATGACTTGAAAATCAATGGCTCTAAGTATGACTTAGATATGGACAACAAATTAGCATATTTAAATGCTGAAATTCGTCCTTGGGGTGCAAGCCAGAATGTTTGGGCACAAGGTCTTTATGTAGCTGCTGGTGTTGGCTATGTAGATAATGAATATGGATTGGAACGCCGTATTTCTCAAGGGCGTAACTTTACTGTGAATAATACTGATTTTAATGCAGAATCAGATGTTCAGATTAAAGGTAAGCAAAAATACGATAACCAATTTGCACCGTATGTAGGTTTTGGTTTTGCTCCTAAAATCAACAAAAACTTTGGTGTGTTTGGTGAAGTAGGTGCATACTACACTGGTAACCCTAACGTTTCACTTCAGCAAATAGCTGGTAATGATCAAGTAAATGGTAGTGGCGATCGTTTAAGTGATGCTATCCGTGGGGAAGCATATAAAATTTCAAATGATGACAAATACAAATGGCTTCCAGTAGGTAAAGTCGGTGTGAGCTATCACTGGTAATCCATTGCGAATTTGTATATAAAAAACGAGCTTCGGCTCGTTTTTTATTGATTGAGGCGATCAAAATAATTTAAACAGTCGAAGTAATTTAAATATCAAAATGATCTAAAAGCGGTACCCCATTCGAATTCCGTGTGCAAATGCAACGTTTCGACCGACTTCGGCTAAAGTTGAATTTTGAGTAATTGGATTGTTTGCATCCAGATCTGCAACTTTTGCTTTCTCAAATCGAAAATACTTTATGCCATAGGAAATAAAACTGTTTTTATTAAAGTTGTACATACCGCCTAAGCCTAATGCATAAAAGCCATCGGAGGGATTGAGCGTTCCGGCGGGATTATCATTGCCCGAATCCCAAGACAAATCAGCTGTGGTCAACCATTGATCTGAAAACATATGGGCAATACCGAGTTTTGCAGACCATTGATTTTTTTTATAATCAATCAAATTGAACGGTTTGATGAATTCAGGATATTGTTGTACTGCATAATCAACCACAGCAGAAAATTGTCTGGGTTGAATTTCAAAGTCTTTCCAATTGACCCAACGAAGCTGACTATAAAGAATATTGTTTGCTGTTAATCCAGACTGAATTTCTAGATTTACGGATTGTGGTGTGGAAATTTGAGTTTTTTCAAAAGGCACTACAGCTAAACTTTGACCTGAGATGTATTCTGCAACTGTTGCTTGATGATTGATTTTAGATCGATAAGTCAATGAGCTTTTTAAGGCATATTCTGGAATTTGATAGCTTAAACCTGCTAACCATCCATGATTTGCACTTTGCTTAAATTTTGCCTGATAACCACTCATTGCTGAATAGTTTGCACCAAAAATATTTAATTCACCTTCAAATTGTTGGTAAACCGCTCCAGTGTAGATGTTCCAGTGTGAAGTAGGTTGATAACCCAAGAGCATGGTCAGATTTTGACTGTCAAAATTAAACTGTCCGGACTCTAGAACTGCTTTCCCATGATTACTCTGCGGACGGTATTGATAGGCAATGTCAACGCCATAAGGTTGGTCGTAGATAAAACCCAATGACCACTGTGCTGCGATTTGTAACTTTGCTGCTGCATTGACAAAATGATAAGTATTAATCAAATTGCCTGTAGAAAAATCATGAATGCCTTGTTGTTTCAATTCCTCTCGTTGAGGTAATTGTCCAGATACATTGGCATAAAGTTCAGCATAAGACAGTTCTAGATAATGTTTAGGCTCAAGAAAAGTACGGATGGATTGATCAGATTTCTCCATAGCTGCGGCATGACTAAATAGAGGAAGCACGCCTCCAATAGCTAAACTCCAGATCCGATGATTCATCCTTGTCCCCAAAATGACAATATTAAAGTATGATTTAGGTTAAATTTTATACTAAAAAACTGTGCTTTTGAAAAATATTAAATAAATCAATAATTTTAGTTTTTCTTAAAAGTTTTTACTGTGTATTTGAATGGTTGAATTAAAATAATGACAGAGAACACTTTTGTACCCTGTCTTATCTTTTGATTGATGCAAACTTAATCTTCAGGATAGGCAATTTTCTTTAATGCTTTAATATCAGCTTCTGGCGAACAGAGTGAAATAAACTCATAACCATAACCCCGCAGTAAATGGCCTTTACGTACCGCAATCCAAGTGGTGTTTAAGCCAAAAATGTCCGTATCAATCTGTTTTAACCGATGATCGCGTTCTGTATCGTATGCCACATCATTGACAATACCGACCCCCATTCCAAGCTCAACATAGGTTTTGATTACATCGGCATCGAGTGCTGACATGACGATATCGACATCAATATTGGCATCTTCAAAGGCTTTATCGATTTTAGAACGACCCGTGAAACCACCGTGATAGGTGATAATAGGGTATTCAGCCAATTTTTCTAAAGTGATGTCTTTGGGATTGAGTTTGGTTAGAGGGTGGTCTTGTGGAGTAATAATGCTGTGTTTCCAATTATAGAATGATACGCTTCCCAAATTATCTTCTGTTGTGAGTGATTCAGTTGCAATACCAATATCTGCAAGACCCAGAAGTAGCATTTCAGAAATTTCAACAGGGCTGGCTTGTTGCAAAATCAAATGTACTTTAGGAAAAGCTTTTTTAAACAAATTCACGATTGGAGGCAACACATAACGAGCTTGGGTGTGTGTTGTTGCAATGGTTAATGTGCCCTCATCGACTTTATTGAAGTCATCAGCAAGACGTTTAATGTTGTCAGCATCAATCAACATACGTTCAACAATACTGAGCAAGGCTTGCCCGGGTTCGGTTAAGCCCAATAAACGTTTGCCTTTACGAACAAACAATTGTACACCCAATTCATCTTCTAAATCTTTGATGTGTTTACTGACACCTGATTGAGATGTGTAAAGTGCTGCTGAAGCTTCAGTTAAATTGTAGTTTTGACGAACCGTTTCTCGGATAATTCGTAATTGTTGAAAGTTCATGATGTTCTATACCTCAGATGTGGATGAGTAGGGTGAATACTCATCCTGTCGACGATTACGCGACTTGATTTTCAAATAGGTGAAGTGTAGAAGCACTTACCCAAACTGTTTGATTTGGTCTGTATTGATGTAATTTTGCTTCTTCTGGATTTAAAGCAATTTCAATCAGTTGTCCCTGACGATCCTGTAATTCCGCCATGACTTTACCTGCAATCCATAATTCACGTAAGAAGGTTGCTTGAATTGCATTTTCAGTTGGCTGTGCGTGAATTCTCAATTCGTTTGGTCGAGCAAAAGCAATCACTTTACCATCAGCAGTCTTCTGTGCTGAAGGCAGTTGGATTCGATCATCACCGATTTGAATGATACCTTGATGATTTTCACCTTCAAAACGATTTGCCTGACCTAAAAAGTCAAACACAAATGGGGTTGCAGGCTTTTCATAGACCTCACGCGGTGAGCCAATCTGTTCGATATCACCTTTATTCATCACCACGATTTGATCCGCCACTTCCAATGCTTCTTCTTGGTCATGGGTAACAAAAATTGAGGTGATATGCAATTCATCATGCAAGGTTCTGAGCCAACGACGCAATTCTTTACGAACCTTGGCATCGAGTGCACCGAAGGGTTCATCGAGTAATAATACGCGAGGTTCAACGGCTAAAGCACGTGCCAAAGCAATACGTTGGCGTTGCCCCCCAGACAGTTGCGCAGGATAGCGGTCTGCCAAGAAACCTAACTGAACCAAATCCAGCAAACGTGTGACACGTTTTTTAATTTCGTTTTCATTTGGACGCGTAGATTTAGGGCGAACGCGTAAACCAAAGGCGATATTGTCATATACCGTCATATGGCGAAATAAAGCGTAGTGCTGAAATACAAAGCCCACTTGACGTTCACGTACATGAATATTGGTTGCGTCCGTACCTTCAAGAATCACTTGACCGCGATCTGCTGATTCTAGACCGGCGATAATACGAAGCAGTGTGGTTTTACCGCAGCCTGAAGGTCCAAGTAAGGCCACCAGTTGACCTTCTGGAAAATCCAGTGAGATGTTTTTAAGTGCATGGAATGCACCAAAGTTTTTTTCAATATTTTTAACTTGAATACTCATGTGCAATTCCTTAAGAAACAGTAGATTCTTTACTTTCACGATCTTGTTTTTCTTGGCGATATTCAACCCATGTTTTTAAAATTAAGGTAATAATTGCCAAAAATGCCAACAAGGTCGAAACCGCAAAAGCAGCACTAATCGAATTTGGTTCGTTATATAAAATTTCAATATGTAGAGGCAATGTATTGGTTTCGCCACGAATATGACCTGACACAACCGAAACTGCACCGAACTCGCCCATGGCACGGGCATTACACAAAATCACACCGTAGATCAGACCCCATTTAATATTGGGAATGGTAATTTTCCAAAAAGTCTGCCAACCAGAAGCGCCCAATACAATTGCCGCCTCTTCTTCCTCTGTCCCTTGTGCTTCCATTAACGGAATCAACTCACGTGCAACAAAAGGAACTGTAATAAATACGGTGGCAATGATGATTGCAGGTGTGGCGTACAGGATTTTAATATCATGTTCAATTAGCCATGCCCCCATCCAGCCTTGCGAACCAAAGATCAGAACCAGCATCAAACCTGCAATGACAGGTGATACAGAAAATGGCGTATCGATAATCGTGGTGAGTATAGACTTTCCACGGAAATTAAACTTTGCTACACACCATGCTGCCGTGACACCAAAAATAACATTCAGTGGAACGGCAATTGCCGCTGTCAGCAAAGTGAGTTTCACGGCAGACAATGTATAGGGATCGATCAATGAGGCGAAATAAACCTGAACGCCTTGTTTAAACGCCTCAACAAAAATCAGCACTAATGGAAGAACTAAACAGCCCAGAAAGAAAATCAATCCAATGATGAGTAAAGTATAACGTACCCATGTAGGTTCACGGGTTGCATCACGAGATTGCAGCTTTTCAGCCAAAGCATTGCTGTTGGTGTTTAAGCTCATCGTGCAGTTCTCCCTGTACGGCGACTTGCCCATGCCTGAACCAAATTAATCAGGAACAAAATAAAGAATGAAATAATGAGCATTACAACTGCAATGGTCGTTGCCCCTGCATAGTCATATTCTTCTAAGCGGGTAATGATCATTAAAGGTGCGATTTCAGTTTCGTAAGGTATGTTCCCTGCGATAAAAATAACGGAACCATATTCACCCACACCACGTGCAAATGCTAAGGCAAAACCAGTTAACAATGCGGGGAACAGAATCGGTAAAATGATTTTAGTCACGATCTGAAAACGATTTGCCCCAAGTGCTGAAGCGGCTTCTTCCAGTTCTGTTTCAAGATCACTCAACACAGGTTGTACTGTACGCACAACGAAAGGAATACCGATAAAAATCAGGGCTAAAGTAATACCCAAAGATGTATAGGCGATTTTAATCCCTAATGGTTCAAGCAATTGCCCAATCCAACCTGTCGAAGCATATAAAGAGGTCAGGGCAATACCTGCAACGGCTGTAGGTAAAGCAAAAGGTAAGTCGACAAGCGCATCGACTATACGTTTGCCAGGAAACGAATAACGGACTAAGCACCAAGCCAATAAAAAACCAAAAATCACATTGATCAAGGCTGCAATGAGGGCGGTGGTAAAACTGAGCTGTAATGATTTTAAAATACGTTCAGAGCTCAAGATTTCCCATAAACCATCCCAACCTACGCCTAATGATTTTATGAATACGGCAGAAAGTGGTATCAGTACGATTAAAGATAGATACGCTAGGGTGAAGCCTAGTGAAAGACCAAAACCTGGCAGCACTCGGGATCGCTGCGACATGATGACTCCTCAAAAGAGAGAAAGCTTATTGAAATCAATAAGCAAATTTAAATGATTTTTGCAAGCTTAAAAGGCAATGGTTAAATTGCAAATTTAAAAAACAACTTGGTATCATCAGTATTACTCATAAAGATTTTTTGTTGCTCTATGATTAAGTGGTCATAAATTTCTGGAAAATGTCCAAAACCTGAAGCAACATTGATATGACCCACTTGACCTAAATTTCTGGGTTTGATTTTCCAAGCGCGTGCCAATTTTTGTGCATCTTCAAAGTCTAACCAAGGATCATTTTCAGAAATAATCATTTCAGTCGGAACAGCAATATTTAATGTTTGAAAGTAATTTTCATAATCACCCATACTGTTTCGAGCAAAACCAGCTTCACCAAAACGTGCAGGATTTGCTGGAGCAACTAAAATCATTTTTCTTACTTTAGCAGTAATTTCGGGATGTTGTGCCAAAGCCGCAACACTCGTCAAGCATCCGAAGCTATGTGCGACAATTTGAACAGGCTGAGGCGTATTCAATACAGTTCTGACAAATTCATTTACCCAGTCTTTCAATATGGGCAAATTCCAATCCTGTTGCTGCACACGAGAGCATGACATGAGTTCACGTTGTAATTTGGACTGCCAGTGATCGTAATCGCTTCCACCAACGCCGGGAACAATAATGGTGTGAATCATGTCGGTGCTCCTGTTTTAGCTTAAGTTGATTGAGAACAGTTATTTACTGCTCGCATTGGCTTTGACAATTTGATCAAAGACACCATTGTTGTCAAAGTGTTGTTTTTGAACTTTAGTCCAACCACCAAACTCTTTATCAATGGTTACCAATTTCAGTGGTTTGAATGTGCTGGCATATTTTTGTAATGTTGCCGCATTACGTGGGCGATAGAAGTTTTTAGCCGCAATTTCCTGACCGGCAGGTGAATACAAATAATTCAAATAGGCTTTTGCTAAATTTAAATTACCGTCTTTTTCAGCATTCTTTTCTACAATTGCCACTGGTGGCTCTGCCAAAATTGACAATGACGGGGTAATGATCTCAAACTTGCCTGGTTGCTCACGGGTAGACAGATAAGCTTCATTTTCCCAAGCCAGTAACACATCACCAATGCCACGTTCAGCAAATGTCGTAGTTGCACCACGTGCACCAGAGTCGAGGACTTTCGTTTGTTTATAGATTTGACGGACAAAATCTTGCGCTTTAGCATCTGAACCATATTTATGCTTTGCCCAAGCCCAAGCTGCCAAATAGTTCCAACGTGCACCACCCGAGGTTTTTGGATTTGGTGTAACAATTTCCACACCCGGTTTTACCAAATCGCCCCAATCTTTAATACCTTTTGGATTGCCTTTGCGGACAAGGAATACGATGGTAGACGTGTAAGGTGTTGAGTTCTGCGGAAACTTCTTTTGCCAGTCTTTAGGCAATAAATTAGTACTTTGTGCAATTGCATCGATATCTGCTGCCAGTGCAAGTGTGACAACATCAGCCTGTAAACCGTCAATGACTGCACGAGCTTGTTTACCTGAACCGCCATGAGATTGCTTGAACTGAATGTCTTGACCTGTTTTAGACTTCCAAAATGCTGAAAATTGTTTGTTGAAGTTATCGTACAATTCTCGGGTCGGATCATAAGATACGTTTAAAAAGTCTTTTGCTGCTACGCTCAAAGAAGTGGTTGAAATCAGTGCTGCTGCTACAGCAAATTTAAGTTTAGAGAACTGCATTTTTTGCCCCATTTATTTCTGAAGTTCGGTAAGATGGAGTAAGCATAATGCGAGTCTTTATTCATAAAAAATAATAAAAAACGAATTTTATATGAATAAAAGAGAAATAGAAGTTATGCATGTTTCAAAATGTAATTGAGTAAAGCCACGGGAAAAATGCGTAATGATCTGTTTTAAAAATGCTCAAAAAATTGATTCTATTCCACTTTTGGATCGAGCATTTCATTATGGTGATGGTTGCTTTACCACAGCCAGATTTCATCAAGGGAATTTTGAACTAGAGTCTTTACATCGTGCACGATTAAAATTGGCGACAGAACGGCTTTATCTAAATTTTGATTTTGAGCTGTTAGATCAAAGTTTGGCATTATTAAAACAACAATTCAGTCGGTTAAATGGAACGCTCAAGCTTGTTTTGAGTCGTGGTGAGGGTGACCGTGGTTATGCCATGCCTGATCATCCTGCAGATTTCTATCTGATGTTTTATCCAAAAGAGACCAGCCAATTTCAACCTGAATTTATCCAAAGTGGTGTTTTAAATCAGGCGATCGGTTTATTAATGCCAAATTTAGTGGGTTTGAAAACATTGAATCGTTTAGAACAGGTGATGCTAAAAAAAGAAGCACAACAACATGGCTGGATAGAAGCATTGGTGACAGATGTACAGGGTTCTATTGTCGAAGGGATCAGCAGTAATTGCTTTTTTCAAATAAACAATACATGGATTACTCCTGAACTTCGCTATAATGGCGTACATGGGGTGATGCGTGCTGAAATATTGTCACGAATGCAACATTATGGTGTTTCCTGTGAACAACGTTTTATTGATATGGATCAAATTAAGCATATTCAGAGTTTATTTTTCTGTAATGCATTAAGTCCAATGAAAGCGGCGACAACATTGGATCATCTGAATTTGGACACTCAACCTTGTGTTGATTTATTTAACACTTTAAATTTAAGTCAGTTTAATTCTCATGCCTAAAGCGAAATCCAAGCCCAAATCTAAAAAGAAGACTCAAGCCAAAGCCAGTACTCACATCTATAAAGGCATTGCTATTTTTGTGATGGTTTTCCTGATCATTATTGCGATTGTTTTAAAAATGAGTCTTTTTAAAAGCTACCCAGTTTCTGGTGCGAAACAGAAGCTTTCCATTACCAATGGGGAAACCTATACGGGTTTCATTGATGATTTGGCCAAAGAAGATAAAGTCAGTTTTCCAATTATTCTAAAGTTGTATCGTAAGATTTTCATTCACGACACTATGAAAGCTGGCGTCTATGAAGTCAGTAAAGGCATGAGTGTACGCCAAGTTTTAGAAATGGTGTCCAATATTGAAAATGCTCAAATGAGCCGACTTTTAGTAATCGAAGGTACAACGACTAAGCAATTGATCCAATCTTTAAATAAAGATCCACTGATTGAAAAATCAGTCATTCAGCTTCCTCGTGCTGAAATGCTAAAAGTATTGGGTATTCCTTATGCACATCCTGAAGGATTGTTTGCACCAGATACATATTTCTTTGATAAAGGGGCAACAGACAAACAGATTTTGACAGATTTGTATCAACGTCAAATGAAAATTTTAGATGATGCCTGGGAAAAGCGCGCACCTAATTTACCTTATAAAACAAAATATGAAGCCTTGATTATGGCGTCGATCATAGAGAAAGAAACCAGTGTCGACAGTGAGTTAAGACAGGTTTCAGGAGTATTTTGTCGCCGTTTAAAATTAGGCATGCGTCTACAAACGGATCCAACTGTGATTTACGGCATGGGTGATAAATATACGGGTAAGATTTCAAAACAAGATTTGCGTACACCAACCGCATATAATACCTATACGATAAATGGTTTACCGCCTACACCGATTGCTTTGCCAAGTAAAAAAGCGATAGAAGCGACGATGCATCCTGACGATTCTGAAAATATCTATTTTGTTGCAACTGGAAATGGCGGGCATAAATTTAGCTCGAATTTAAATGATCACAATCGTGCGGTACAACAATATATTGAAGTTATGCGCTCTAAAGTTAAGGAATGAGTATGTTTATAAGTTTTGAAGGAACTGAAGGGGTCGGAAAAACCACACTCATCCAAAAAATGTTTGAACATTTTCAAAAGCAGGATCAACAAGTTGTTCTCACGCGTGAACCTGGTGGTACACCTTTAGCTGAACAAATACGTTCATTACTGTTGTCTGTGAATCATGAAGAGCAGATGAGTCATGATACCGAGTTATTGCTGATGTATGCAGCACGCGCACAACATTTGGCAGGTGTGATTTTACCTGCCTTAGATGCCGGTAAGATTGTGCTTTGTGATCGTTTTGTGGATTCAAGTTTTGCTTATCAGTGTGCCGGTCGTGGTCTAAGCCGTGAAAAACTACAAATATTAAATACTAACTTTGTCTCCAGAATGCCGGATATTACCTTTTGGTTGGATGCACCGATTGAACTTGGGATGGATCGAGCACGGGCACGTGGTGCTTTAGACCGTTTTGAACAAGAAAAAGTGGTATTTTTTGAGTCTGTACGTAGTGGTTTTTCTGAAATTCATTTGCGTGATGCGCAAAGAATGAAACGTTTAGATGCTACTCAAACAGCAGAACAAGTCTTTGCAGAGGCCTTGCGCTATCTAAAAGAACTGTAATAGATTGATTTATTCTGATGTTTTCAGTCTTAAAAGCCTTTATATTGTTTTAGGTCAAGGATATAAAGACGTGAATGATGAAAAGCACTAAAACTGAAATCGTTAATTTTTTACAGCAATTTTTTTCACCAAGCTTGGAACGTTGTGAAATTGAAGAAGTGACTGAAAAAGGCGCTTCTCTGGTTTGGCATGTCAGTGATCAGGATATTCGGCCAGGTGGAACTGTGTCTGGACCGACCATGATGGCACTGGCAGATTTTGCCTTATATGTTGCGATTTTGGGAGAAATCGGTTTAGTCGGTTTGACGGTGACCACAAACATGAACATCAATTTTTTGCGTAAGCCTACTGGTGGTGTAGATATTCGCGGGGTCTGTAAATTGATGAAGGTGGGTAAAGCTTTAGTCGTCGGTGAAGTATGGATTTACTCGTTGGGTTCAGATGATCCTGTTGCACATGTCACAGGAACCTATTCAATTCCTCCACAAAAATAAGCAGCGTGTATAAAAAGCACAAATACTTCATTAAATTAGATGAAATATATCATTTAACCTAGCTGTACTTTACTGTTGAATGCTATATTGAGTTATCTAGGGGATAATGCTAATTTATTCATAATAAATAGATTATTTTTAAAAATTAAATCATTTTATAAAATGGAATAGAGAATATGTCATCAGATCATGAAGTCGTTCGTTTGTTTAAGGAAAATGTTTTTCCCTTATCAAATAAATTGACAGAGATGTTAAATGAACACTATTCACATCAGACTGAACGCCGAGGTTGTGGATATACACAAGCGACTCGAGTATTGGCTGAGTATATCAACTTTCCTCGTGACAGTGTTGAAGCAACAGATTTGAAAATATTTCAAGACTATGATTTTAAAAAGTTAAAGAAAATTATTGATCAGAAAAAAATCTATGGTTTTGAGATTGAGGATTGGCATAATCTGGATCAAAACCGCTCAATTGAAAACTTTTTGGCCGAATCGCATCAACAAAAAAATGATGATTTTAGAGTCCTCGTTGAGCAAGAGGTCGCTACCCAAGCAAGTTTAAGAAAATTATCACAGCAGGCTGAACTTGAGGAAAGTCGAGTCATTTGCTGTATGTTGGAAGATGTGATTTTACCTAAAACAGCAAATGAAACAGGCTATGTTGAAATCGAGACATTAGCCGGGAAACCTAAAGTAGGTTCTTGCCCAATGGCTGAAAATTTTTTCCTAAAAATTGCGCACCGTTCAATGCTGAGACAAGGTTCAATCAATATTTTTGTCGATGAACAAAACCGCCCGTTATTGATTGAAAAAATGAATATGGGAGATGATCATTCCTGTATCAACTTACAACCCTTGATCATGAATGGTATTCGCATTCCCGTTGGTTCTTTATTTTCGGTAGAATATGATATTGAACAAATTGACAATAAAGTGCCTAATCAAGAATTCAAAGGTTATATCATTCCATATAAAGAAATTCAGGGTTTCTGGTTTTTACGATTGACTACTTTAGCCATCTCACCTGAGAATCGCAAAAGAGCCTTTACTACCCATTTTGAACAACAAGTGAACAATGGATTGTTTAGTCCTGGTACAACCTTAATTAAACAACTAAATGACGTTGCACTGTCACAATTGAGAATCGCCAGTCTCGGATAACTTTATGTTAAATGTTTGTTTTTCATCGCGCTATTTTGCTCAAACACATACCAATAGCATGGAAAAACTTGTTGCAGTTGCCGAGCAATTACAACAATTTAATCATTTTAAATTTCATGAACCCCAACCCATAGATCCAGAAATTCTAAAGGCCTTGCATTCTCCCAAATATGTTGAGGCATTTTTAACCGGACAACCTACTAAACTTGCAACATTTGCTGGTTTTAAACCTTGGAACGAACAATTACGTGATGCAGTTTTGTCCATCAATGGTGGACAAATACTGGCGACAGAGCTGGCTTTTCAACATGGTATTGCAGCCAACATTGCACAAGGTTTTCATCATGCCAATTATGACTATGGAGGTTCATACTGTACCTTCAATGGTTTGGCACTGATTGCACAGCATTTTTCCAATAAACGGATTTTTATTCTGGATTGTGATCAACATGGTGGTGATGGAACTGCCGAATTTACCCGAAGATTAGACAATTTATATAATTTTAGTATTTATGGTTTGGCATTTGGCTATCCCACGTATGAACGTGCCGAAAGTCGTCATGTGCATACGAAACATGGCAGTTTTGCACAATATACCATGGCGATACACGAGGCTTTTCAACGTGCCAATGAGTGGAAAGCCGATATTATTATTTATCAGGCAGGCATGGATTGTCATCAAGCAGATCCTTACGGTTCAGCATGGTTGAGTACAGAATTAATTCAAAAGCGCGATGAAATGGTATTTAACCTTGCTAAGCGAGAGGGGATTCCACTGATGTTTGTACTTGCAGGTGGTTATCAGAATCTTGAGGATCTGGTCAATTTGCATGCTCAGACTTTTCATACAGCCCATCAAATTTATTATAAAAAACCTAAAGACTGAATTTGTCATAATTTGGCTGGATTTCCATGTTTTTTGGCTTAATTGGGTGATGCGTAATAAAGCGCGCACAATAAAATGATAATAATTCTTATTTGTGGAGCCATCCCATGTTTATCCAAAATTTAGAAAATTTTCCAATCATACCGATCAGTTTCCAACCAGCTGATGCCGTTTCAGTCACAGAAACCATAGCCATATATGAATCATTACTCAACCGTAAAGAAATATTCGTGTTTCTCAGTGAGGGCGCCTTTTCTGAACCACAGGCAGATCATGAAGCACGTAAACAGGTTGCTGCTTGGGTGAAGTCAAAACGTGAGATTTTGGCACAATACGTGAAAGCTTTTATTCATATTGAGCCGGATGCAAATATTCGTTTAGAAACACAAAAGTTTGCCAATAATTTTATTAAGTTCTCCGGTTATCCGATGTTTGTTGTCGATAACCAACAGCAAGCAAATAAAATAATTGATGCTTTGCTAAGGAGACAAATCGGTTAATGATGCATCTGTCACCCAAAAGTTATTTACGGCAATCATGAGAAAAAATCAATAAAACTTAAGTCAGCTATGATGCAAAAAATGAATAATAGCCAGAATGCTCTGGCTATTTTATTGTTCTCTTTAAACTTCAGCATTGACCAAAGGGGTTTCGACCGTAAAGTTTGGTGGAGTCAAAACGGTTTTTCTCAATTCTTCAGAAAGCTCCGGATAGTCCAGTGTGTAATGTAAACCACGTGATTCTTTACGTTGCATAGCACAACGCACGATCATTTCTGAAACCATGACCAAATTACGCAATTCAATCAAGTTCTTACTGACGTGGTAGTCTTGATAGTATTCGGTGATTTCTTTTTTAAGCATTTCAATACGATGTAAGGCACGTTGTAAACGCTTGGTGGTACGAACAATCCCAACATAATTCCACATGGTTTGACGCAGCTCGTCCCAGTTCTGTAAGATGACGACATCCTCATCTGGGTTGGTGGACTGAGAAGCATCCCATTCTGGAACATCAGGACTTTCAAAAGGTTGGTCAAGTTTGGCTTCAATATCTTTTGCCGCACTCATGCCATATACGAAACATTCCAAAAGAGAATTACTCGCCATACGGTTTGCACCATGTAAACCTGTATAGGATGTTTCACCGATCGCATACAAACCTGCAATGTCCGTCTGGCTGTTTTCGTTTACAACCACACCACCACAAGTATAATGTGCGGCTGGAACGACTGGAATCATATCCTGGGTAATATCGATTCCCAACTCGAGCAGTCGTGCGTAAAGCGTAGGGAAGTGTTCTTTGACGAAGTGTTTAGGTTTGTGGGTAATATCCAACCAGACATGGCGAATACCCAGACGTTTGATTTCATAATCGATTGCTCTAGCCACAATATCGCGTGGAGCAAGTTCAGCACGTTCATCAAAGCGCAACATGAAACGCTCTCCATCAGGGAGACGTAAATATGCACCTTCGCCCCGCATCGCTTCTGTGATTAAGAAAGAGCGTGCCTGAGGATGATATAAACAGGTTGGATGAAATTGGTTGAATTCCATATTTGCGACACGGCACCCGGCACGATATGCCATGGCAATACCATCACCAGTCGCAATATCAGGGTTTGAAGTGTACAAATAAGCTTTCATTGCCCCACCACAAGCAAGTGCGGTAAATGGTGCTAAAAATGTATGTACTTTTTCATTGCTTTCATCTAATGCATACAGACCCACCGCTCGGTTCGGCTGCTGTTTATGTCCAAGCTTATGGGTCGTGATCAAATCAATCGCAATGTAATTCTCAAAAATAACAATATTTTTCTTTTCGCGTGCTCTTTCAACCAATGTGGTTGAAATCGCTTTTCCTGTGGCATCTGCTGAATGGATGATACGTCTTTGAGAGTGTCCACCTTCACGGGTCAAGTGAAGCTGCTCATCTTCATCTAAGGTAAACTGAACACCATGGTTCAAAAGGAAATCGACTGAAGGTCGCCCCCCTTCAACAGTATGTTTCACTGCATCAAGTTCACACAAATGTGCACCTGCAATCATAGTGTCATCAATATGCTGTTGAATAGAATCTGTTTCATCGAGCACAGCAGCAACGCCACCTTGAGCATAATATGTGCTTGCATCTGTCAATGTAGATTTTGCTAAAACAGCAATATTTAAATGTTCAGGTAAGGATAAGGCTAAACTTAAGCCTGCACCGCCACTACCCACAATAATCACATCGAATTGATGAGTTGTGTTTAAATTAGGCATGTCCATCAGCTAATTTGAAAAATGTTTGCTAATAACACTCTTTTTTTTAACAAATTACAATAGTTAGATGCGTCAGATTTTAGTATAAATAAGCGATTCTCAGTCTCTTAATATGATTTTAAGTAAAGTATTGTTTTATAAAAAAATGTAAACATATTATTACGCAAAGACATCAAATAATATGTTACAAATATTTTTTAAGCACAATCATCAGATGTAGGTTCGTGATAAATGAGTAATGGTCTAATGCAAAAAGGTATGTATGCAGCAGTATTCACTGTCGCTGCGGCTACATCACAAGTTCAAGCTTCAACACCTGTCGATTTTTCTAATTTGGTGGAACAGGTGAGTCCGGCAGTTGTCAGTGTAAACGTGGTTAAAAAATTATCTCAGGAAGAATTGCTACAGCAGCAGGTGCCTGAAATTTTAAAACGTTTCTTTGGTAATCAGATCATTATTCCACAACAGCGGGCACCACAAGAAAAAACAGCTTATGGCAGTGCATTCTTTATCAGTAAAGATGGTTATCTACTCACCAACCATCACGTGGTTGAAGATGCTTCTAAAGTGACCATCATGCTCAATGACCGTCGTGAAATCGATGCTAAAGTCGTGGGCAGTGATGAACGTACAGATGTGGCTTTACTTAAAGTCGAAGGAAATAATTTTCCATCATTGTCAGTAGGAAATGTAGATCAACTTAAAGTGGGACAGCCAGTACTTGCGATTGGTTCACCCTTTGGTTTTGACTATTCTGCATCAGCAGGAATTGTCAGTGCTAAATCAAGAAATATGATGGGTGAAACCTCTGTACCTTTTATTCAGACCGACGTTGCGTTGAATCCGGGTAACTCAGGCGGTCCGTTATTCAATCAACAAGGTCAAGTGGTTGGGGTAAATTCACGTATCTTCAGTGGTACGGGGGGGTATATGGGGCTGTCATTCTCCATCCCAATCGATGTGGCAATGGATGTTGTTGATCAACTGAAAAAGAATGGTAAGGTGACACGTTCTTATCTCGGCGTGATGTTACAGGATATCGATCGAAATCTTGCTGAAGCATATAAATTGGATAAACCGGAAGGTTCATTGATTACTCAGGTGGCGCCAAACTCACCAGCTGAAAAAGCGGGCTTTAGAGCAGGGGATGTGATTCTAAAATATAATGGTTCGCCTATTTCAAGAACATCGGAATTATTAAATTATCTCAACCGCACTCAACCTAATCAATCCGTGAAACTTGAAGTGTTGCGTGATGATAAGCCGCGAGTGATTACGGCGACATTAACTGTTGCACCTGATGATACCCCTGCAAAAGTTGATAATACTACGGCATCAGCCAAGCCTCACAAAGGTCCAGTTATTGGTGTTGCGATTCGTGCATTGACTGAACAGGAAAAGAATCGTTTAAATGTGAAAGGTGGTGTGTTAATTCAAGATGTAACACGGGGTGGTTTGGCTGCTCAGTCAAGAATTATGCCGGGCGATGTAATTACTCAAGTGAATAATAAGAAAATCAATACACCGAATGACTTTGTGGATGCTATAGCTGAATTGCAGAAAAATAGCGTTGCACGTGTGGCCATTGTGCGTGAAGGACAACATGCAATGATTGGATTACGTATTCAATAAATCCAATTGATGTAAATCAGCCACTCTAGGAGTGGCTTTTTTATGTCAAAATGCAGCAATTTTTTTAAACATGATGAAGAGTAGGAAAGTTCATATGAGCTCAGTATTTGATTTGGTTATTCACGTTAAACCAGAACATATTGATGTTTTGGGTCATGTGAATAATGTCGTCTATGTACAATGGATGCAGGATGTGGCATCGGCACATATTGAAAATTTAGGTGTGGGCTTAAAGCAATATTTAGAAATGAAGCATGCTATGGTGGCTGTGGAACATCATGTACAGTATCGAAAAGCAGCGATGTTAGATGATGAAATCATTTTACGAACATGGCTCTATGATATTAATGCATTGTATTCTTTCCGCCAGTATGCTTTTTTCAATGCCAAAGATCAGACTTTGCTATTTACAGGCAATACCAAATGGGCATGCATAGAAATTGCCACAGGTCGTCCAAAGCGTATGTCACCAACATTCATACAGGCTTATCAACCGATCGATAAAGATCTGGATCCGTATGATTTGAGCTTGAATAAAGAAGTTTAAATTGCATTTCAATTTATGTTGATCAAGTGCAATGAAAATAACTTAAATGGCGAAATAATATAAATTATCACTACCCAAGCTATTGCTAATATGATGAACAGATCATTTTTTAGATCAGACAACTGAGTACTTGAGGTATGTACTTTAGATAACAACGACTTTATATGTTGTTTCTAAATACGCTCAACAATATATTTCTTTCTCTATAACAGCATTCTGCTATAATCCGTGCCAATTTCATAAACTACTTTTGCTATGTTGTTTTAAGTTTCATACATAGCGCTATTCATTGTTCAAGGTAGCCCATGGCGCAAGCTAAAAAATCTGTTGATATTAAAAATATCCGTAATTTTTCGATTATCGCTCACATCGACCACGGCAAGTCGACTCTTGCTGACCGATTTATTCAAATGTGTGGTGGATTACAAGATCGTGAAATGCAGGCCCAAGTTTTAGACTCTATGGAGCTTGAACGTGAGCGTGGAATTACCATCAAAGCGGCTTCTGTAACATTGTATTACACGCATCCGAATGGTCAAGAATATCAGTTAAACTTTATTGATACTCCGGGACACGTCGACTTCTCTTATGAAGTTTCTCGATCATTGGCTGCCTGTGAGGGTGCACTGTTGGTTGTGGATGCTGCACAGGGTGTTGAAGCCCAATCTGTTGCAAACTGTTATACCGCCATTGAACAAGGCTTAGAAGTACTGCCAATTCTTAACAAAATTGATTTGCCTCAAGCTGAACCTGAACGTGTAATCCATGAAATCGAAGAAATTATTGGAATCGAAGCAACCCATGCACCTACTTGTTCAGCAAAAACAGGTTTAGGAGTAGAGTCAGTTCTTGAAACTTTGGTGGATGTCATTCCTGCGCCCCAAGGTGATCGTGATGCACCGCTTCAAGCACTGATTATTGACTCATGGTTTGATAACTACTTAGGCGTGGTTTCATTGGTTCGTATCAAACAAGGTCGTGTGCGTAAAGGTGATAAGATGTTGATGAAATCAACAGGCCAGTCACATATCATTACCTCGGTAGGTATTTTTAATCCAAAACATACTGAAACAGGCATTTTAGAAGCAGGTGAAGTCGGTTTTGTGATTGCTGGGATCAAAGATATTTTTGGTGCGCCAGTGGGTGATACGATTACACTTGCAGCAACACCAGAAGTTGAAACGTTACCGGGCTTTAAAAAGGTAAAACCACAGGTCTATGCAGGTTTGTTTCCTATTGATGCCAGTGATTTTGAACCGTTCCGTGAAGCCTTGCACAAACTGCAAATCAATGACTCTGCTTTATTCTTTGAACCTGAAAGTTCAGATGCACTTGGTTTTGGTTTCCGTTGTGGCTTCTTGGGTATGCTGCACATGGAGATCGTACAAGAGCGTTTAGAACGTGAGTATGATTTGGATCTCATCAGCTCAGCACCAACAGTGATCTATGAAGCATTGATGAAAAATGGTCAAACGGTTTATATCGATAGTCCATCTAAAATGCCAGACGGTTCAACCGTAGAAGATTTACGCGAGCCAATTGCAGAATGTCATATTCTTGTTCCGCAAGAATACCTAGGCAATGTGATGACGCTGTGTATTGAGCGTCGTGGTGTGCAAAAAGATATGAAGTTCTTGGGTAACCAAGTGTCGATTAGTTTTGAAATTCCAATGGCAGAAGTGGTCATGGATTTCTTTGATAAATTGAAATCATGTTCACGTGGTTTTGCTTCTTTGGATTATAACTTTGTCCGTTTTGAAAGTTCATCTCTGGTTAAGGTTGATGTACTAATTAATGGTGATAAGGTGGATGCCTTAGCAATGATTTGCCATCGTAATGATGCCCGTCACCGTGGTATTGCTTTGGTTGAAAAAATGAAGGACTTGATTCCACGCCAAATGTTTGATGTCGCGATTCAAGCCGCGATTGGTGCACAAATCATTGCACGTTCAACTGTAAAAGCTATGCGTAAAAACGTATTGGCTAAATGTTATGGTGGTGACGTTTCTCGTAAAAAGAAATTGTTATCTAAGCAAAAAGAAGGTAAGAAACGTATGAAACAAGTGGGTAGTGTTGAAATTCCACAAGAAGCGTTCCTTGCTGTGTTAAAAGTAGAAAGATAAAAACTAGAGGTCTGATTGCTCATGGATTTTGATTTTAATTTAATTCTCGTTCCTGTAACGCTGGTTTTTTTTGCGCTGTGGTTACTTGATAAGTTTGTGTTGAAACAGCGTGCAACCAAAGGAAAGGGGAATGAAAATGTCGTTATTTCATGGGCATATGATTTCTGGCCTGTTCTTGCTGTAGTTCTTGTTTTACGCTCTTTCTTCTTTGAGCCATTCAATATTCCTTCTGACTCTATGGTCCCGACCTTAGAAACAGGAGATTATATCTTGGTGAATAAGTTCCAGTATGGCGTGCGTTTACCGATTACCAACACCAAGATTCTGGATATTGGTGAACCGCAACGTGGTGATGTTGCTGTATTCCGTTATCCTGAAAATCCAAAAATTAGCTATATCAAGCGTATTATTGGATTACCCGGTGATCATATTGAATTCAATCAAGGTCAGTTGACCATTAATGGTAAAAATGTTGAGCAAGTTCCAACTCAGTTTAGTCGTGAAAAGGATATTTTAGATACACCAAAATCGATTTACTACTATGAAACAATGGGTACCCATAAACATTTGGTTCGTTTATTGGAGGGGCAAAATCCTCTGATTGCTGCATTTAATTATGCGCAAAACAAACAGGATTTACCTTATGTGGCGACTGCAAACGATCGTTTCGTAAAGTCAAATGGACAGAGCTGGGAAGTTACTGTACCTAAGGGTCAATATTTTGCGATGGGTGATAACCGTGATCAAAGTGCTGACAGTCGTTTCTGGGGCTTTGTACCTGAAGAGAATTTAACAGGTCATGCAATTTATGTTTGGATGCATAAAGAGCCGGGTCTAAAAATTCCATCATTTAGCCGTAATGGTGCAATTCAATAAACGCAATCCCTGCAAATGCTAAAAATAAAGAAAGGTCAATGTTTATTGACCTTTCTTTTTGATCTGCTAAAACTATGAAGTTATATTGATTTATAAGAAAAATAAAACAGAACAAATGATTTGAACTAGCAACTTGACGCAGTTTAAAGGATAATAGTGTCGATAAATTTTTTATCACAGTATTGTTTTCCAGTGTATAAGAAGTTTATAAACAATTGAAAATGATGAGTTTGCCTAAATCATAATTCTTGATCTAAGCAATAACTCTTTTTTGATTGGGATTAGGGATTATTAATTCTCACCTGTTGGATAAGAAAATGCGTAAAAATCAACAAGGCGCTTCATATATTGGAATTTTATTGGGGATAATTGCTTTAGCTTTTATGTTGAAAATCATAGTAGCTGTATGGCCATTATACTGGGATGATCGTGTGATTAACGGTCAAATTGTAGAGCAAATCAAAAATAGCTCTGCTGAAATCACACCATTGAAATTTGCAACAGAAGTTGACAAAAGGTTAGAAATGAACAATATCCGAGATACCAAATTCGAGGATATTGCGACTGTTTCAACTAAAGATGGTTTACAAGTGACTAAAAAATATGAAGTACGAAAAAATTTCATGCTGAATATTGATTTAGTCCTCACTTTCGAGAAGAGTTTTGATCAAAGGTCAGTTGAAAGTAAGTGATCTTCGCTTACAAAGTAGAATCGGTTACCAGTTTAAACAACACGAGTTACTACAACTCGCGCTGACTCACCGTTCGGTGAGTCACAAACACAACTATGAGCGTCTAGAGTTTCTGGGTGACTCATTGTTGGGGATGATCATCGCAAATTACTTATACAATGCCTATCCTCATGAAAATGAAGGGCGTTTAACCCGTATGCGTGCAACTTTAGTACGTCAGGAAGCATTGGGTAAAATTGCCAATGATTTAAAATTAAGCCAAAGTTTAATTTTAAGTACCGGTGAATTGAAATCAGGCGGTCATCATCGTGAGTCAATATTAGCGGATACGGTTGAAGCGATTATCGGCGCAATTTATACAGAAAGTCAGGATTTACCTTTGTTGGAATCCATTGTTCTCAAATGGTATGCCCCTTATCTGGATCATATTGAGCCGACAGATCAGTTAAAAGATCCAAAATCGCGCTTACAAGAGTATCTACAAGCCCGTAAAAAACATCTCCCTGTTTATGAGGTGGTTGATATTCAGGGTGATGCACCAAATCAACATTTTAAAGTAGAATGTACTATAGATGGCTTACCTAAAATGATGGGTGAGGGATCGAGTCGCCGTTTTGCAGAACAGGCAGTCGCGGCGGATTTTTTAAAGCTATTGGAGCAGTAAACTGCATGAATACACATTCCGATCACAATGATGCTGATCACGAGTCGTCTGAAAACGGCAATGATTTAATTAATCAATTTTTTAGTTCACAAGGCACTGAAATTCCATCTGATTATCGCAGTGGTTTTGTTGCAATCGTTGGACGTCCAAATGTAGGTAAATCTACTTTGATGAACCATTTGTTGGGTCAAAAGTTATCGATTACTTCACGTAAACCACAAACCACCCGCCATAAAATCATTGGCATTGATAGTCGTGAAAAATCTCAGGCAGTTTTTGTGGATACCCCAGGTATGCATAAAAAAGAAGTGCGTGCCATCAATAAGATGATGAATAAAGCGGCACATTCGGCTTTGCGTGATGTCAATCTGGTTTTATTTGTGCTTGATGCGCAGAAATGGACGCAGAATGATGAGTTGGTTTTAGAGAAGCTTAAAAACGCAGAAATGCCAGTGGTTCTCATCATCAACAAGATTGATACTTTAGAAAACAAGCGTATGGTGTTGCCGTTGATTCAAGAACGTGCAAAGTTAATGAATTTTGCTGAAATTGTTCCAGTGTCCGCATTACGTGGTGCCAACTTGGATCATTTACGTGACGCAATTGAAAAATATCTTCCTTTCCAACCACCATTGTACTCTTTGGATCAGTTGACTGACCGTTCTGAGCGTTTTCTTGCGAGCGAAATCATTCGTGAGAAAATCATGCGTCAGTTAGGTGAAGAACTTCCTTATGATTTAACGGTTCAAATTGAGTCATTTAAAACAGAAGAAGCAACAATCAATGAAAAGACAGGCCGTCCAAAAGCAGCATGTACATATATTGATGCTACAATTTTTGTTGATCGCCCTGGACAGAAAGCCATCGTAATTGGTGAAAAAGGTGCTAAGCTGAAGAAAATCGGTATGGATGCTCGTGTCGACATGGAAAAAATGTTCGAGCAGAAAATCATGTTAACGCTTTGGGTCAAAGTCAAAGGCGGTTGGTCTGATGATGAACGTGCTTTAAAAAGCCTAGGCTATAGCGATATTTAAGTCATTTTGTTGGGAACTGTCATGATCCGAGTTATTTCCATTCTTGCATGCGTCATAATGCTACAAGGTTGTATTACCAAAATTGTGACGGTTCCTGTCAAAGTTGCTTATAAAACCACTAAAGGTGTAGTCAAAGGGACTGCGGCTGTTGTTGGCGCTGTAATCCCTGATGGGGATGACGATGAAGACAAGAAAAAAGAGAAGGATGAATAAGATAAAGCAAGATGCGCAATGAAATCTTGCATGGTTATTTGATCCATCATCGAAAATACCGCGAACGCAGTCATATTGTGCACTTGTTTACACAAGAGCATGGTCGTGTCGATGGTATTCTTCGACAAACACCACCGCCTCAGTATCAACCGATTACCTTGCAAGCTTCAGGAAAGTCTGAGCTTAAGAATTTTTCTAAACTGGAAATTTTAAATCAGCCAATTTTCTTTTATGGTGATGCTTTTTTTTCAGGTTTTTATTTGAATGAAATCATTCTTAGACTTTGTCCACTTGAAGAAATGATGCCTGAAACTTTTCAGCAATATCATATAACCTTGCAACATTTACAGAACTTAGCGGAACATCCGCAAGCGGATTTATTTCTTCGACAAATTTTACGCCAGTTTGAACATGCACTTTTAGAGGAATTAGGCTTTCCACTAGACTATGAGCATGATTCAAATCAGCAAATGATCACTACTGCACAACGCTATCAGTTTCAACTGTCTGAAGGCTTTATGCCAGTCGCACATACCTCCTCATCCACTTTGCTTGGACAACAAATTTTGAGTATGGCAAGTTATGAAAAGGGTAGGGATTTTAGTCCAGAACAGTTACAATTATTGACCAAGCTTTACCGACAAATGATCACATCACTTTTAGGTGATCGACCATTGAAGAGTCGTCAGCTTTGGATTCAAAATGCTCAATCTAAATCTTTGAGCCGTTAATTTCATTTTATTGGTTAATTAGGAAAATGTTATGGCTGCATTGCTGGGTGTAAACATTGATCATGTTGCAACACTAAGACAAGCGCGTGGAACAACTTATCCTGATCCTGTGAAAGCAGCATTGATCTGTGAACAAGCAGGGGCGGAAGGCATTACTTTACACTTGCGTGAAGATCGTCGTCATATTCAGGATGATGATGTGCGCCGTATGCGACCAGTACTGAAAACCAGAATGAATTTAGAAATTGCGGTAACTGATGAAATGGTTGCATTTGCAACTGAGATTAAACCGCATCATGTTTGTTTTGTGCCGGAAAAACGTCAGGAAGTAACCACTGAAGGTGGCTTGGATGTTGTTGGACATTTTGCAGATGTCAAAGCGGCTACACAGGCACTCACAGCGATTGGTTGCGATGTTTCTTTATTTATTGATCCTGACTTTGCACAGATTGATGCAGCAATTGCCTGTGGTGCGCCAACGATTGAGTTGCACACAGGTGCATATGCAGATGCTACCACAGGTGCAGAACAACAGGCAGAACTTGAGCGTATTGTGAAAGGCGTAGAATATGCTGCGGCTCAGGGTTTGGTGGTCAATGCAGGTCATGGTTTGAACTTGGAAAATGTTGCTGCGATTGCTGCTATTCCTCAGATCCATGAATTGAATATTGGGCACTCTATTATTGCTGAAAGTGTATTTGTAGGTTTGACGCAAGCTGTAAAAGACATGAAAGCTGCTATTCAAGCTGCAGTTTAATTTACTTTTTTGATTTACTTTATTGAATATTGATCATGTCGAATATGAATTATGATGAACTCATGCAGCCAGTGATAGCCTTTTTGGGTTGTGAAACCCCAAAAGCTTGGTTGGATGAAGCATTAAACAATCTCCCCTTGTTGATGCAAGATCATGCAAATTGTGAAAAGAAAGCAGCCGGAACAGCAATGAACCTGATGTTTCGCTATAGCTTTTTTACTGATTTGCAAGTCAAACTGGCACAGCTCGTACGTGAAGAAATGTTGCACTACGAGCAGGTTTTAGAATTTATGCAAAAGCGTGGTCAAGCATGGCAGGGGCTAAGTGCAGGTCGTTATGCTGGTAGTTTGCGTAAGGAAATTCGAACCTATGAACCTGAAGCATTGATTGATGTTTTAGTCATTGGTGCTTTTGTAGAGGCACGCTCATGCGAGCGTTTTTATGCGTTGGCGCCATTGGTTGATGACGAACTTGGACGTTATTACCGTTATTTGTTGAAATCAGAGTCACGACACTACGAAGACTATTTGGCGTTGGCTTTGGATGTCGCTCAAACTGCAAAATTAAAAGATCCTGAAGAAGATATTCAACAACGTATTGAATTGATTCGTGAAGTGGAAAAAGCGTTGATTTTAACTCCCGACAAAACTTTTCGTTTTCATAGCGGAGTACCCCTTAAGGGAAGTGCTTAAGTCAAGATCCACAGAAAAGACCAAAGCACTGCTTTGGTCTTTTCTATTTAAGATTTAAAAATCTATAAAAACAGTCGTTTATATTTTTCTATAGGCACTCAATCTGCTTCAGGGTTGTATTGTCCTTGTATTTGCTCAAGACTAAACAGTTCATCCAATTGATAAAGAGAATAGAATTTGTATTGTATACTTCTATGACTTTTTGCTGACGAGGCAAAAGGGAAAATTGGAAGTTATACTTTTAAAGTACAGCAACTGCTTCACAATTTTAACCCAATATTTTTTAACTCTTTAATAGTTTAATAAAATCAATACGTTATATTTATAAGTATAAACTTGGGTCATTTGATGATTTTCTGGCTTAACTTATTGTAATCATTTTATTTTTTGATTTAAAATTAGTGTTCACTACCGTATAGGTAGCTTAGAAAATAAACAGTCGGGCAACGATTTGAAATGGTGTGTTCACTACCGTATAGGTAGCTTAGAAATTTGAAAGCTATATAACAGGTGTGGTGGGTGATGTTCACTACCGTATAGGTAGCTTAGAAACAATGCAATCAGCAACGCAACCGCGAAATGGGGTTCACTACCGTATAGGTAGCTTAGAAAGTCACAAGCAATTCAAAGTATGTTAGAAAAAAGTTCACTACCGTATAGGTAGCTTAGAAAAAATGTTCTTACCGCATGATAAATTAAATACTGTTCACTACCGTATAGGTAGCTTAGAAAAATGAGGTTGTAGGTCGTACAAGGAAGAATTAGTTCACTACCGCATAGGTAGCTTAGAAATTATGAACGAGGGGTTGCGCCCAATCGCCTTGGTTCACTACCGCATAGGTAGCTTAGAAAGCATCAACTTGTTGTTGATCTTCGCCTGAATAGTTCACTACCGCATAGGTAGCTTAGAAATAAAGAACAGGGCATCTCACAAGGATATCTGCGTTCACTACCGCATAGGTAGCTTAGAAACTGTACAGGATAAATAGAGGCTATCAGAAAATGTTCACTACCGTATAGGTAGCTTAGAAACAACGACGGTACCATACCTCTGCAACATTGATGTTCACTACCGTATAGGTAGCTTAGAAAACAACTTGAATAGCCATTGCATCTTTTGTACTGTTCACTACCGCATAGGTAGCTTAGGGAGGTTGTATCGTTTCTCGGATGATTTAAATAATTATAGTGATATAACCTATTATTTCTTTGAAAAATAAAAAAAGCCCACATTAAATAATGTGGGCTTTTAGAATCTGGCTCTCCAACCTGGGCTCGAACCAGGGACCTGCGGATTAACAGTCCGTCGCTCTACCGACTGAGCTATTGGAGAATCTGCATGCGATTATAAGGATATATCACGAGTGGTCAAGCCTTTGATGTCATCTTTTCTTCATTTTTGACTTGTATGCTTTTTATTTGAACAAACACGGACAAAATTAAAAAAATGGATTTGAGTGGTTGCAAAGCCAGAGCTGACTTGTTAGATTAAAAACATAAAGAGCGTTTAAGTTTGACTTAAACCGTGTGGATTTAACCAACTTGCCAGCACTAAAATGGCTAAATAGGAGATAGCGCAATGACGACGCTTACTATTTCTCAAATTTTTGAAAAATTTTCTTTTTATCAAGAAAACTATCTTTCTATCCTTCAAAATCCTGAACAATATCATATTGAAGTTGAGCAAGCATATTTAGATGTTTGGCCCTTTTCTGAAAAAAAACTGTACTTGGGTGATTTGTTACAACTTTGGTTTAGTGAAAAATGGCTGATTAATTCAACATGTCGGTTGTTGCTTGATTCGTCGAGACTAGATTCATCAAACTCAACGATTCAATCGACTCAAAAGCAGATTCAAAGAACACAGGATTTATACCTGTTTCAATTAAGTGGCAGTACATTATCAGGCTCAAATCATGCACAGGTCTGGTCTGTTTCAGAGCAAAAAGTGCTGTATGTTTCTTTAAACAGCATTTTTAAATACTACTGCTATTTTGAATCAATTGAACGTCCAAAAAACTATTCAGATCATCAGTTTAAAACTTTTGGACAAGTGATCTAGTCACTGGTTTGTGAAGCTTTTAAGTTGAGTATTTTAAATTTGCTTAAAAGCTTCAATTGCCCGGATACGGCTTTGTTTTAAATCAACAATAGGTAGAGGATAATTCAACTGTATATTCGGATTTTTGGCATAAGGTTCATGAATAGTTTTTGCATCCAAACCTGCCAGTTCAGGGACCCATTTTCGGATATATTCACCTTCAGCATCAAACTTTTGTGATTGACTGACTGGATTGAAGATTCGAAAATATGGGACTGAATCAGTACCTGTAGAGGCGCACCATTGCCAACCGCCATTATTCGCAGCCAAGTCGCCGTCAACCAAATGTTGCATAAACCATCGCTCACCTAAACGCCAATCGATCAAAAGATTTTTGCTCAAGAACATGGCGACAATCATTCGCACACGGTTATGCATCCAACCTGTCTGTAACAACTGGCGCATTCCTGCATCAACAATCGGGATACCTGTTTGACCCATTTGCCATGCAGCCAGTTCCTCAGGTACATCACGCCATGCTAACTTTTGTGTTGTTTGTTTAAAGGGTAAATGCTTTGAGACACGTGGGAAGTCAAAGAGGATATGCTGATAAAATTCTCGCCAAAGTAACTCATCCATCCAGATTTGTTGACCAATATGATCTATAGAAAACTGTCCCTGTTGTTTTCTAAATAAAGCATTGATACATTGGCGAATGGAAATAATACCGATATTTAAATATGCGGAGAGTTGGCTGGTAGCTTCAAGATTTGGAAAATCTCGATCTCGTTGATAATGTTCAATATGGTTGTCTAAAAAATCATCTAAAAGATGCCATGCGTGTGCTTCGCCGACTTGCCATTGTGCTTCGGCATTTCTCTCAGTGAACTCAAATCCAAGAGTTTTATATGTTGGAGGTGGATTTATATGATCTTTATAAATATCCAAATCCAAAGATTGAATTTCAGGTGCAGGATAACATTGAGGCACTGAAATACTTAATTGTTCATAACAATATTTCTTAAATGCGCCAAAGACCTGATAGGGTTGATTTGACTTATTACGAACCGAGCCTAAAGGAAATAATGTACGGTCATGATATAAAATTAAATCATGCCCACTTTTATTTAAACGCTTTTGAACTTCAAAGTCTCTATTTAACTCATTGACACCACATTCAATATTGGCATGAATATTTTCAATATTTAATTTTTGACACAGTTGAGTCAGTTCTGTAGCGATATCTTTCCACAGCGGAATGGTTTGAATAATCAGGGGAATATTTAATGCAGTTAATGTGTGTTGTAATGCTTCAATTTGACATAAATAAAAGTCGATTTTAATTGGTGCATCATCATGCTTCTGCCATTGTTCAGGAGAAAGGATAACCAGCGCAATCACTGTGCCAGACTGACGGGCATGCCAAAGGGCAGTATGGTCATGGATACGTAAATCTTGTCTAAACCAAATGAGCTGTTTCTGCATAAAATTTTCACAATTCGTTTTGTTGCCACATGATCCAAATCACTTTAACCCGACACCCATAAAAAAGGCAAAGTAAAAACTCTGCCTTTTCAGATCAGATCATCAGATCTTAGTGGTGATGACCACCCGCGCCATGTACATGACCATGTTCTAATTCTTCTGGAGAAGCGTCACGTACTTCTACGATTTCAACTTCAAAAGTAAGATCTTGACCAGCCAATGGGAAGTTTGCATCAACGATTACGTTTTCGCCTTCAACTGCTTTAACTGTAACGATTTGAACACCATCATCAGTTTGTGCTTGGAACTGCATACCAGCTTCAATGTTTTCTACACCTTGAAACATTTGAGCAGGAACTTCTTGAACGAGGTCAGGATTGTATTCACCATAACCTTCAGCAGCAGGAATGGTCACTGTAAACTTGTCACCTACAGTTTTACCTTCTAAAGCTTTTTCTAAACCAGGAATGATGTTACCTGCGCCATGTAAATATGCAAGTGGTTCACCTTGTGATTTATCAAGAGTTTCACCCTCAGCGTTAGTCAACGTATAGTGGAAAGAAACCACGTTGTTATTTGCAATAGCAGTCATGTTATTGATCCATTCGGTAATCGATAATTTTAAGGCTACATCATAAAGTGAAAAGCAGTTTTTGTAGACTAAATTTACTAAAAAAATGCATTTTCAGCTGTATTTTGACCATTTTTTCATAGATTGGGGCTAAAAACTAAATTTCAATGCAATTTAATTTTGGGTGCAATTTTTCGTGTAACAAAATCTTTAGCTGTTAATAGCCCTGCATGTGCATAACCGTAAATAGTGGCCTGATGGATACGGTATAAAGAGACATACATTGATTTTGCAACAAAACCTTGTACATTGACTTGCCCCAACAATTCACCGACGGCCTTATTTTCACTGAGGGATACCAATGAACCTTTGTCTGCGAATTGGAACATCGGCTGTTGGCGTCCTTTGATACGGGCATGCATGGCATCCACAAGAAACGTGGCTTGCTGACTCGCTACTTGCGCACGTGGTCCAAGCGGGGCTTCTCGTGCATCTAAAATACAGTGTGCGCAATCTCCAAAAGCAAAGATGTTCGGATCTGCTTGAGTTTGTAATGTTGCATATACTTTCAGACGTCCCATGCGGTCTTTTTCAAAACCTTCCAGATTTGCAATCACTTCAGGGGTTTTGATACCTGCAGCCCAAACTTTTAATTGTGCTTCTACAGATGTGCCGTCATTAAAATAGACCCGTTCAGCGTCGACTTTTTCAACACGTTTTCCTGTTAATACATCAATTTTCATGCGTTTTAGCTGCTGAGTTGCATGTTCAGCCATTTTTTCAGATAGGGCAGGCAAGATCCGGTCGGCACCTTCAACCAAGGTGATTTTGACATGATTTGGATTGATTTTATTTAAGCCGTATTTATAAAAATTTTGTTTGGCTTGAACCAGCTCTGCGGAAAGTTCTACACCTGTTGCACCCGCACCAATGACAGCAATATGCAGTTCACGATCAATATTTTTATTTTGTGCGTCTAAGTACAAGTGGAGCAAGTCTTGTTGGAAAATTTCCGCTTGCTGACGGCTATCCAAATAGTGACAGAATTCTTTAACGCCCGATGTATTAAAATCATTGGACACAGACCCCACAGCAAGAATCAAAGTGTCATAGCTGACTACGATTTTTTCTTGATTGGATTCATACTTACTGGTTTGCGTTTTACTTAGCACTATGGTTTTATGCTCACGGTCGAGTTGTTCAAATCGGCCAAGAACAAATTCATAATGATGTTTAGCGGCATGTGCATAGTAATTGGTTTCTTCATCGCTTGGGTTCATGGTTCCTGCAGCGATTTCGTGGAGTAGTGGTTTCCAAATATGAGTGAGTTTTTGATCAACCAGGGTGATCTTGGCTTTCTTGTTTTTACCAAGTGTATCACCCAGTTGAGTCACCAGTTCTAAACCACCAGCGCCACCACCAACAACCACGATATGATGTAGATCAGACATAAAAAACCTAAATTGTTGTTATGAAAAGTAGAATGGCTTAAATATGCCATCCTATTTAATTGTTTAGGTTTTTTTTGTATTACAGGTTACATAATTACAATAAATCTAAGTAAATTGGTTGGTTTTAATGAGGGTCTGTTGATATTTCATAAATGGTTTGCGTTGTAGGTTAAAATTGAGCAGGCATGAGGAGTATGCTCCGCAAGGAAACGAAGAGAATAGCGAGACCATTTTCAAGTTTCATAACATAGGCTGAGATAATTTTAACCACCACCTTGCGCTGC